>CAYPSI010000236.1:0-10270 GCA_964413375.1 uncultured Spirochaetales bacterium
TGGGGAATGGAGTTCACCTGGTTCTCCGCCATCCCCTTCGTGAACAACGACGACTTCTACAACGTTTCCGATTCGGAGGTCCTGAACCTCACGCTCTCGGTCGACCGTCCCACCTTCATCAACTTCCTGAACGCGAACCGCACCTTCTTCATCAACTCGCAGTGGTTCTTCCAGTACGTGCCGGAATACCAGGGCGGAGGCTACACCTCGAACGGGCCCGTCAACGTGCTCTTCACGGTGGCGGTCTTCACCGGCTACTTCCAGGACCGGCTCAACCCGAACTGGGTCTTCGTCTACGACTTCGGCTCGCGCTCCGGCGGCCTGCTGCCCTCGCTCGGATACCGCTTCACCGAGAACTTCTCGATGACGATCGGCCTGAACTACTTCTTCGGCCGCGGGCAGTTCAAATCGATGCCGGTGCGCGGCTTCGCGCCGACGAGCGTGCGGGCGGGCGACAACGCGTACAAGGATGGCGTGGAGAACGTGCTCTCGCAGGTCCGCCGCCGCGACGAGGCGTACTTCCGGCTGCGCTACACCTTCTAACGCCCGCGTTCCAGATAGTCCGAGGAGGTGAAGCGGCGGCGCAGGCGGGGGTCGGCGGGCGTCGAGTGGACGTCGTAGGACTCGCGCCGCCAGCCGGAGTCGTCGCCGACCCGGTAGAACACCTCGGCCACCGGGTCGAAGACGCGGGCGCTTTCGCCGTTCGGCCAGCCCGGGTAGTCGAGAGTGTCCTCGCTGTAGCGGTGCACCGGGATGCCCACCTCGAGGATGCGACCCCGGCGCGCCTTGGTCACGACGTAGAGCGGCTGCTGCGTCTGCCAGTCGATGTAGAGCGTCAGCATCTCGTACTCGCTGGGCTCCCGCGGGAGTCCATCGATCACCACGGCCCAGCGCACGTCCCAGCGGTCGCTCGCGATGGACAGGCCGAAGGGCCCGAAGTTGCGCTCGCGCTCGACGGGCCAGCCGGGCCACACCACGTTGAGGGGCGCGAGCACCTCGCGCTCGCCGCGCAGTCGCCAGACGTAGCCGTTCGGCCGCAGCGCCAGCCCGGTGAAGCCCACGCGCAGGTTCTCGGTCACCCGGATCGATTCGCCGGCCGTGGGCTGGATCGAAGCCTGCGGCCCCGAGTTGGAGTCTCCGCCGATCGGGATCCCGCCGCCGCCGGCGTCTCCGCTCACCCGGTAGCGGGGCATGTAGACGCCGTCGACCCACGCGCTCGGCGCGCGCCGCATCTTCCGCATCGTCGGTACGTAGACGAAGGTGTCGTCGGGCTGATCGTGGTCCTGGAGGGTCTCCTCGGAGCGCATCTGGCGCCACGCGAGGTGGCGCGCATTGGTCGGCTCGGCGAAGCGCCCGCCGGCGACCCAGAGCTTTCCGCGCGCATCGGGCTCTGCGTAGCCGCTCGCCGCCAGATCCGCCCTGTGGCTCGTCTGGAGGAAGAAGAACTCGCCCTCATAGGTCTGGTCGCCGCCCATGCGACCCGCGACGTCGACGATGCGGAAGCTTCCCACCGGGCCGGCCCCGCGGAAGCGTTGCTCGAGGTTCCAGGCCCAGCGCAGGCCCGCGTCCGCCGCCTGCGGGTCGATCTTCTCGGGAGGGAAGGGCAGCCCCGCGACGTAGCCCTCGAGGTTCCCTTCCTCGTCGAGCTTCACCTGCTCTGCGTGCGCGCGCGTCGCTTCCTCGAAGAAGGCGGGCACCGGGTAGCGGCGATGGCAGTCTCCGATCAGCATGCGCATGCCGGGATAGAAGAACACCTTGCGGTTGGACCAGATCTCCTCGGGAAGGAGAGCCTGGAGCGAGGGCAGATGGTCGTAGCCGAGCGGGATGCCAGGGGCCATCCGACGCGGTACGGCGTCCGCGGTCGACGCGTCGGGCGTGTCGTGGAAGCCCGGGCAGCGGCTCTCCGGAGGAGGTGCCGCGATCGAGCGGGGCGCGAGCGCTAGCCAGAGCCCGACGACCGGCAGTGCGAGCCCGACCGCCAGCTGCCATCCGCGAGCCCGGGGGGTAGCGGTCTGGCGAGCGGGGGCACGGCTCATGCATCCTCCAGACGGGCAGTCTATCCGGCGCGAGGCGCGCCCGGGAGGTCTGCGATGCAGCGACGCTCGCTGGGGATCCCGCTCGCGCTCGGCGGCGTGCTGCTGCTGCTCGTGCTGGCGCTCGCCGTCGGCTGGCAGCTGCTCGTGTGGAGCGGAGCGCGGCCCGTCGGCGGTGGCCTGGCCCGCGAAGACTGGACGCTGCTGGTGCTCGGCGCGGTCTCCTTCCTGTTGATCGCGGCGGGGCTCGTCTGGCTGTGGGCCTGGCTCGTTCGCGAGATCGGCGTGAACCAGCGCCAACGCGCGTTCCTGGACGCCGTGACCCACGAGATGCGCACGCCGCTCGCCTCGCTCCAGCTCCACCTCGACACGCTCGATCGGCACGACCCCGATCGCGCGCGGCGCCACGAGTTCCTGACACGGATGCGCGGAGATCTCGAGCGCCTCGATCGGACCGTCCAGCAGGTGTTGACGGCGGCGCGCGCCGAGGACTCGGGGCGGCGGGCCCGGCTCGTGCGGGTTCCGCTGCGCGAGCTGCTCGCAGAGTGCGTCGCCGAGCTGCGCGCTCGCCACGGGCTGACCGAGCCGGCGGTGCGCCTCGACCTCGCGGGCGATACGGTGGTGCGCGGCGATCCCGGGGAGCTGGCCGTCGTCTTCCGCAACCTGCTCGACAACGCGGTCAAGTACTCCGACGCACCGATCGAGGTGAGCGTGCGCGTCTCCCCGGTCGGCGAAGGGAAGGTGGCCGTGGAGATCTCGGACCGCGGGATCGGCATCCCGTCGGGAGAGCTCCAGAAGATCTTCGGTCGCTTCTACCGGGCCGGGCGCGACGTGCAGCGCACGGCGGCGGGGCTCGGCCTGGGTCTGTTCATCGTGCGCAACCTCGTGCGTCGCCAGGGCGGGAGGATCGTGGCGCGCAGCGAGGGTGCGGGGCAGGGGAGCCGCTTCGTGGTCACGCTGCGGATGGCGCGCTGATGGCCCGCATCCTCGTGGTCGAGGACGAGGAGAACCTGGCCCTGGGGCTGCGCTTCAACCTCGAGGCGGAGGGCCACGAGGTCGAGATCGAGGGAGACGGTCGCGACGCCGCGCGCCGGCTCGAGGATCCCGAGGGGCGCTTCGATCTGGTGATCCTCGATCTGATGCTGCCGGGCATGAGTGGCTTCGAGGTCGCGCGTCGCGCGCGCGCGGCCGGCCAGTACGTGCCGATCCTGGTCCTGACCGCGAAGGGGGACGTCCAGGATCTCGTGCGGGGCCTCGAAGAGGGGGCGGACGACTACCTGACGAAACCCTTCCGCCTCGACGAGCTGCTCGCCCGCGTGCGGGGGCTGCTACGCCGCCGGCGCTGGGGCCGCGTCGACTCGGGCGAGCCGCCCCGCTCGGTTGCGATCGGCGAGGCGACCGTTCACTTCGATCGCTTCGAGCTCGAGACCCGTGGGGGCACGCTAGCGCTCACGACGCGCGAGGCCGGCCTGCTGCGCGCGCTCGTCGAGCGCGAGGGACAGGCCCTCACGCGCGGGGAGCTGCTCGAGGAGGTCTGGGGGCTGCGCCCGGACACGCGGACGCGCGTCGTCGACAACTTCATCGTGCGGCTACGCCGCTACGTCGAGCCCGACCCCACGCGCCCGCGCCACATCCTCTCGGTGCGCGGCCACGGCTACCGCCTCGTCCGCTAGCCTCGGCAACTGGAGCGTGCAACTCTCCGTGGGTGAGCGATGCGCTGCGCTTCTTCGTCCGCCCCACCCTCCGGGACGCGCCGCTGCTGCTCGCCTTCGGAGGTTGGAACGACGCCGGCGAAGCGGCGACGATGGCGCTCCGCACCGTCGCGAGCCACGCCGGGGCGGCCCCGCTCGCCGAGATCGACTGCGAGGAGTTCTTCGATTTCACGGTGGAGCGACCGCAGGTCGGCTTCGGCGAAGACGCAGCCCACCGCATCGAGTGGCCCCACACGGTCTTCCGCTACGGATCGATGGATCCCGCGCGCGAGATCGTCGTCGGCTGGGGACCCGAGCCTCATCTGCGCTGGCGCCACTACTGCGACTGCGTGTTGCGCTTCGTTCGCTGCCTCGAGGTGCGTCGCGTGATCCTGCTCGGCGCCTACCTGGCGGACGTCGTCTACTCGCGCCCGGTCACGGTGTCCGGCTTCTCGAGCGATCCCAGCGAGCTCGGGACCGCCGGGGGCAACGCGTCGCACTACGAGGGTCCGACCGGGATCGCCGGCGTGCTCGGCGACCGCCTCTCCGCCGAGGGGATCGAGTTCTCGGCCCTCTGGGCGGGTCTTCCGCATTACATCGGGGTGTCGCCGAACCCGCGAGGCGCGCTCGCGCTGCTCGAGCGGCTCTCGACCGTGATCGGGCTGCGGCTCGACCTCGAGCCGCTGCGCAGCGAGGCGGCGCGCTTCGAGGGCAAGATCTCGGCCCTCGTCGCCGAGGACCCCGAGCTCGGCGAGTACGTCCGCCAGCTCAAACGCCGCGACTTCGCCCAATGACGAGAACCGCAAGCGAAGCTCATCAGGCGGTGAGCTCGATGGATTCCTCGATCAGCATCACCGGGATCCCGTCGTCGACGGCGTAGAGGACGCGTCCGTCCTCGCGCACGAGGGCCTCGGCGATCGCCTCGCTGACCGCGCGGCCGCCGCGCGTGCGCACCCGCCCGGCGCGGATCTGCTCGTTGAGGCGTTCGAGCAGGTCGGGTTCCGCCGGCGCGACCGGCTGCTTGGTCTCCGGGCAGACGAGGATTTCGAGGAGCTCGGGACTGACGCTGCTCATGAGGCGATCCTCCTGCGCCCCGCGACTAGCGGAGCATGCCCGAAGAATAGTCTAGGATGCGGCGCGCCACGATCAGCTGGTTGATCTGCTGCGTACCCTCGTAGATGTCGTTGATCTTCGCGTCTCGCATCCATTTCTCGACCAGGAGCTGCTGCGAATAGGCCCTCGGGCCGAGGATCTCCACCGCCTTCTGGGTGATCCGGGTCACGACGAGCCCAGCCTTCGCCTTGGCCATCGAGGCCTCGAGGTTGTTGGGGCGCCCATGCGACATCATCGCGGCCGCCCGCCAGGTGAGAAGTCGCGCGGCCTGGAGCTCGGCCTCCATCTCCAGTACGTCGCGCTCGATCGCGCCCAGTGCGTGGCGGGGGGTGCCGTAGCGAATCTCGACGCCCTCGCGCGCGAGCTCTTCGCGGACGAAGTCGAACGAGGCTCGGCCTACGCCTACGGCCATCGCGGCGACGATCGGCCGGCTCGCGTCGAAGGTGGCCATCGCGCCCTTGAAGCCCTTGTCGCCGCCGGCCTTCGCGTCGCGCTTCTTCACCTCGGCGCTGCCGAGCAGGTTCGAGCGGGGGATGCGGCAGTCCTCGAAGAAGAGCGTGGCGGTGTCCGAGGCGCGGATCCCGAGCTTTCTCTCGAGGCCGGCGAGGCGCATGCCCGGGGTTCCGGCCGGGACGACGAAGGACTTGATGCCGGCGCGGCCCGCGCTCTTGTCGACCGTCGCCCACACGACGACGAAGCCGCCCTCCTGGGTCGAGGCGCTCTCGCCGCTGGTGCAGAAGATCTTGGTGCCGTCGAGCACCCACTCGTCGCCGTCGAGGCGGGCCGTGGTCTGGATCGCCGCGGCGTCGGATCCGGCCTCGGCCTCGGTGATCGCCATGGCCCCCCAGACGGGAGTTCCATCGGAGCCGAAGCGCGAGAGGAAGCGCGTCTTCTGCTCCTGCGTTCCCGCGGCGGCCACCGCCGAGCCGCCGAGTGCGGGCGTCGGCATGCGCAGGTAGAGCGCGGCGTCTCCCCAGCAGAGCTCCTCGGCCTGCACGCAGATGCGGATCATCCCGTCGTGGGGCCCGTTCCAGTCGAGGCCCTGCGGGCCCTTGCGGCCCTCGCGCCAGAACCAGTCGACCCACTCCTGCGGAAAGGCGTGCTCTTCGTCGTCGTACTTGCGCGAGAGCGGGCGCATCTGCTCCAGCGCCACGCGGTGGTAGTAGTCGCGCGCGATCTGCGTGTTCGGCGTGGGATCGAAGGAGATCGGCATGGACGACTCCTAGACGAGCGCAAGGGCCTCGAAGCTCGCGAAGCCGCGTGCGTCGCGAAGGTGCATCTCCGGCAGGTACTCGCGAGTGTAGCCGTGACCGCCGAGGACCTGGACCGCGCCATCCGCGACCTCGAGGGCCACGCGCGACGCCTGCTGCTGCGCGAGCGCCGCCGCACGCGTCGCATCCGCACCCTGATCGAGGGTCCACGCGGCCTCCCAGGCGAGCAGCCGCGCGGCGTCGATCTCGATTGCCATGTCGGCGAGTTTGAAGGCAATGGCCTGGCGGGTCGCGATCGGTGCGCCGAAGGTCTGACGCTGCTTCGCGTAGTCTCGCGCGACCTCGTAGGCGGCGCGAGCCACACCCACGGCGGCGGCCGCGAGCGCGACGCGACCGCGCACGAGCAGCCTGGCCAGGTCGGAACCGTCGCTCTTCCCGACCTGGGCCTGCGCCGGAAGCCGCACCTCGTCGAGCGCGAGCTCCACCGTCGGAAGCGCACCGATCCCCATGTTGCGCTCCGGCGTCGCCACGAGGCCGGAGGCCGTGCGGGGCACCAGGAAGAGGGCCGCGCCGTCGTCGGTTGCGGCGCTGACGAGGATCTCGCCGCCGCCCGGCTGCCACGGCACGAAGCACTTGCGGCCCGAGAGGGAGAAGCCGTCGCTCGTGCGGCGCGCGCGCGTCTCGGGGCGCAAGGCGTCGAAGCGGAAGTGGGGTTCGACCACCGCGAGCGACCCCGGGACGAAGCGTTCCCCGGTGAACGCGGGCAGCAGCGCGCGGCGCTGCTCGGGGCTTCCGAAGTCGCACACGGGATACGCGAGGAGCGCCGGCGACAGAATCGCGAGGGCGATCGACAGATCGCCCCACGCGAGCTCCTCGATCACGAGCGCCGCAGTCACGGCGCTGCGCTCGCCGCCACCGCCGTGCTCCTCGGGGAGCGCGCTCGCCACGAGGCCGAGCTCGTGGGCGCGAGAGATCGCGTCCTCCGGAAGCTTGCGGGCTTCGAAGGACTCGCGTGCGCGCGGGCGCACCTCGCTGGCTGCGAAGCCATGTACGGTTTCGATGACGAGCTTCTGCTCGTCGCTCGGCTCGAAATCGATCACGCGCCGCCTCTCTCGGAGAAGAGTCCGGAATCATTGACGATTTGAAGGCCCGCGTCCAGCGCCCGCCACGCCGCGCGAGGCGCGCGGCGAAGCCGGCGCGCGGGGTTGACGCGGCTGGCCTTCCGTAGTATTCCACGGCCCGGATTCACGGCGGGCGGGCGACGCGCGGACGAGAAACTCGTCTTCGTGTGTCGCCACTTCGCCCCAGATCTCCTGTCGTTCTGGCACGGTTCCGGTCTGTCTGGTTTGTGCGTCTGGAGAGCCACGCGACCCGCATGAGACCCACCCGTCCGCCGCGACCCCTGCTCTTCGCAGCCCCGGTCGTCGCCGCATTCGTCGGCGTCGCGATCGGTTTCGCCGGCCTTGTCGGCGAGCGAGCGGTCGCCGAGCAGACCCTGGTGGCGACGAGTGTCTGCGAGGCCCACGAGCTGAAGGCGCGCAAGGCGGAGGATCCGGAGCTCGCGATCGAGATCCCGGCGAGCTTCGACATGCCCTGGCCGACGCGGGCAGCCTGCCTCTCCTACGCAGCGGCCGAGGACCCGACCACGCCCGGGCCAGTCCAGCCGATCCCGTTCAGCCACAAGCACCACGCAGGGCTCTACGGAGTGGGCTGCGAGTACTGTCACTCCGGCAGCGACCTCTCGCCCTCGGCCGGCGTGCCCTCGGTCGAGCTGTGCATGGGCTGCCACTCGCTCTTCCCGCCCTCCTACGACGAGTTCGAGGGGATCCGCACCCTCAAGGGCTACTGGGAGCGGAAGGAATCGATTCCGTGGGTGCAGATCCACCGGCTCCCCGAGTACGTGCAGTTCCGCCACAACCGCCACGTCCAGGTGGGCGTCGACTGCCAGGCCTGCCACGGCGCGGTGGAAGAGATGGACAAAGTCTACCTGGTGCCGGACACCCATTGGTGGCCGTGGCTGCTGCCGACGCAGAAGCTCGAGATGGGTTGGTGCATCAATTGCCACCAGCAGAATGGGGCCTCCCAGGACTGCCTCACCTGCCATTACTGAGACGAGAAGCGCCCCCGAATGCCCGAAATCGACCGTCGTCATTTCCTGAAGCTCGTCGGCATCGGCGCGGGGGGGGCTGCGGCCAGCGGCTGTGCGGATCATGTCGAGAAGCTGATCCCCTACGTGGTGCAGCCCGAGGTGATCACGCCGGGCCTTCCGCTCGTCTACGCCTCCACCTGCCTCGAGTGCCCGGCCGCCTGCGGTCTCCACGTGCGCACGCGCGAAAGTCGTCCGATCAAGCTCGAGGGCAACCCGGACCATCCGGTCAACCGCGGGAGCCTGTGTGGCCGCGGTCAGGCCTCGATCGGGCGCACCTATCACCCGGATCGCACCCGCAAGCCGCAGCGCCGCGGCGCGAGCGGCACGCTCGAGGACACGACCTGGGTCGAGGCGACGTCCGAGCTCGCCGCGAAGCTCTCCGCGCAAGCCTCCGGAGTCTGGGTGCTCGGCGGAGCTACGGGGCCCGCGCTCTCGGGGCTGATCGATCGCTTCGTCGCAGCCGTCGGAGCCGGCGGACGCCTCGTCTACGAGCCCTTCTCCCACGACGGCCTGCGCGAGGCCTCGCGAGTGGTCTTCGGTGCGGCCGGGCTTCCGGTCTTCGACCTCACCGGCGCCGACTACGTGCTCGACCTCGGCGCGGATTCCTTCGAGAGCTGGCTCTCGCCGGTGGAGCACCAGCGGCAGGTCCTCGCGGCGCGCGACGTCGCGAGCGAGGCCGGGCGCTCGGCCCGGATGGTCTACGTGGGGCCGCGCCTCTCGATGACGGCGAGCAGCTCCGACGAGTGGTTGCCCGCGCGCGCCGGCAGCGAGGGCCTCGTGGCGCTCGCGCTCGCGCGCGTCGTCTTCGAGCGGCGCCAGGCTGCCGGCCTTCCGGTCGGCGGCGATCCGGCGCTGCTCGCGGGGCTTCTCGCCAACTTCGCGCCCGAAAAGGTCGCCGCTGCGACGGGTGTCGACGCAGCGCTGCTGCGCAGGGTCGGCGAGCAGATGGCCGAGGCGAAGCGCCCGGTGGCGCTCCCGCCGGGCGCCGGTCTCTCGAGCGCTCGCGCCGTTGCGACGAACGCCGCCGTTCTCGTGCTCGACGCCGTCCTCGGGGCGGTGGGCCAGAACGTCGGTCTTCCCGCCGAAACGTCGACGCTGCCCGAGCCGGCGCGCCTCGCGGAGATCGAGGAGCTCGTTGGCGCGATGAACGCGGGTCGGGTCTCGGTGCTCCTGATCCACGATGCGAACCCGGTCTACTCGCTGCCTCCGGAGCTCGGCTTCGAGCAGGCGCTCGGAAAGGTGGGTCTCGTCGTGTCCTTCGCGTCGATCCCCGACGAGACGAGCGAGCGGGCGCAGCTGGTGCTGCCCGATCACACGCCGCTCGAGAGCTGGGGCGATGCGTCGCCGCGACCCGGCGTGCGCTCGGTGGTGCAGCCGACGATCCGCCCGCTCTTCGACACCCAGGCGCTCGGCGATACCTTGCTCGAAACGGCGCGCGCGATGGGAGAGGCGACCGCCGCGAAGCTGCCGCAGGGGAGCTTCCGGGCCGTCGTCGAGGCGGGCTTCGCGGGATCCGCTTTCGCGACGGTGCTCGCGAAGGGAGGCGTCTTCTCCGCCGTGCCGCTTCGCTCGGGTTCGGTCCAGGCTGCTGCGACGAGGCTGCGCTTCGACGCACCGGAGCTCGCTGGCGCTGGCGATCACGCGCTCCTCGCCCATCCCTCGCCGCTGCTCTACGACGGGCGCGGGGCCGCACTGCCGTGGCTCCAGGAGACGCCCGATCCGGTCACGAAGATCTGCTGGCAGTCCTGGCTCGAGATGAGCGTTGCGACCGCGGCGGCTCTCGGCGTCGAGACGGGCGACGTGGTTTCCGTCGAGACGGCAGCGGGCCGCGCGGAGCTGCCGGCCTTCGTGCGCGGCGGGATCCGCGACGACGTGGTCGCGCTGGCTGTGGGGCAGGGCCACAGCGTCGGCCGCTACGCCTCGCACGCGGGCGACGGACGGCCTGGCGAAGCGCGCGGCGCGAACGCGATGGCGCTGCTGCCGGCGACGCGCGACGAGGCGGGAGGACGCGCCTGGCTCGTGACGCGTGCCCGCGTCGCGGCCACCGGGCGCCACGCGCGGCTCGCCGTCACG
>CAYPSI010000237.1:0-2800 GCA_964413375.1 uncultured Spirochaetales bacterium
GCGGCCCGCGTCGCGCACGCCGCGGGCCATCCGCGCGCGATCGGCTTCGACATGGGCGGGACCTCGACCGACGTCTGCCTGATCCAGCACGGCGCAGTCGAGCGCGCGTTCGAAACCCAGGTCGGCGGCGTCCGCGTGAAGACCCCGATGCTGCGCGTGCACACGGTCGCGGCGGGCGGCGGCTCGCTCTGCCGCTTCGACGGCTTCCGGCTGACCGTGGGGCCCGAGAGCGCGGGAGCCGACCCCGGGCCGCTCTGCTATGGGCACGCGCAGGCGCGCGAGCTCGCGCTGACCGACGTGAACCTCCACCTCGGGCGCGTGCAGCCCGATCGCTTCCCCTTCGCGCTCGAACGCGCTCGTGGGGAGGCTGCGCTCGCGCTGCTCGCGGCCGAGCTCGAGCGCGCCGGACACGCGCTCGCGGGCGACGCTCTCGCCGCGGGCTTCGTTGCCGTTGCCAACGCGAGCATGGCCCAGGCGATCGCCGAGGTCTCTGTCGCGCGCGGCGTCGATCCGCGCGACGGCGCGCTCGTCGGCTTCGGGGGCGCCGCGGGTCAGCACGTCTGCGCGCTCGCCCGCGAGCTCGGCATCGGGACCGTGCTGCTCCACCCGCTGGCCGGCGTGCTCTCGGCCTGGGGCATCGCCGGCGCGGAGCTGGCGTGGGACGGCCAGCGCGACGCCGGGCGCGTGGCACTCGGGCCCGAGCTTCCCGCGAAGGTTCGCGAGGCCTGGGCGGCTCTCGAACGAGAGGCGCGGGCTGCCCTCGAGGCCCAGGGTGCCGAGGCGTCGCAGATCCGCATCGAGAGGCTCCTCGACCTGCGCTATGTCGGCAGCGAGACGGCGCTTGCGATCGCCGAGTCCGCGTCCGGGAACTTCATCGATGCCTTCGGAGCCGAGCACGCCGCGCGCTTCGGCTACACGCGCCCGGGGCGGCCGATCGAGATTGCGACGGCGCGCCTTTCCGCGCGCGCCGCCTCGCGCGCTCCGCTGTCGGACGCAGTCGCGGCCAGGCCCGCCCTCGAGGGTGCCGCCGAGCCGCTCAGGCAGGAGCGGGTCTGGTTCCCGGGGCTGGGGCGGACCCTGGCCCCGATCTACGCGCGCGAGGCGCTGCGCCCCGGCGAGCGGCTCGTCGGTCCCGCCCTCGTGCTCGAGGACACCGGAACGCTCGTGCTCGACCCGGGCTTCTCGGCGGAGCTCGGGCCGGAGGAGATCCTGGTGCTGCGCGACCTCGCCGGAAGGGCAGGCCCGGCGGCCGTGGAGACGAGCCACCCCGATCCGGTACGCCTCGAGGTCTTCGGCAATCGCTTCATGTCGATCGCCGAGCGGATGGGGGCAGTGCTCCGCAACACCTCGGTGTCGACGAACATCAAGGAGCGCCTCGACTACTCCTGCGCGGTCTTCGATGCGGAGGGAGGGCTGGTTGCGAACGCGCCGCACATCCCGGTGCACCTCGGCGCGATGGCGGAGACCGTGCGCGCGGTCCGCACGCGCTTCCCGCGCCTGGAAACTGGCGACTGCGTGGTGACGAACGACCCCGCGGCGGGCGGCTCGCACCTGCCGGACGTGACCGTCGTGTCGCCGGTCTTCGCGGGCGGCGCCGAGCCCGCGTTCTACGTCGCGAGCCGCGGCCACCACGCCGACATCGGGGGCACCACGCCAGGCTCGATGCCCGCGGACTCCCGGAGCCTCGCCGAGGAGGGGGTGCTGATCCCGCCGATGCCGCTCGTCGAGCGAGGTCGCTTCGCGGAGGCGGAGATCCTCCGACTGCTGCGCGAGGGGCCCCATCCAGCGCGCGCGCCCGCCGACAACCTGGCGGAGCTCGAGGCGATGGTGGCTGCGAACCGCGCCGGAGACCGTCTGCTCGGCGAGCTCGCGGCCGAGCACGGTCGCGTGCTCCTCGCGATGACGATGCGCGAGCTCCAGGCGGCGGCCGCCGCCAAGGTGGCGCGCGAGATCGGGCGCCTGCCAGACGGCGTGCACGCCTTCCGCGACTGCATGGACGACGGGACGCCCGTCTGCGTTCGCATCGAGATCGCGGGCGAGCGGATGACGATCGACTTCGCGGGGACGGGCGCGGCGCACCCGGGCAACTTGAACGCGCCTCGCGCGGTCGTGCAGGCGGCCGTGATCTACGTGCTGCGCGCGCTCGTCGCCGAGCGGATCCCGCTCAACGGCGGCTGCCTCGAGCCGGTCGAGATCCGCGTTCCCGCGGGCTCGCTGCTCGATCCGCCGGCCGGCGCGGCCGTCGTCGGTGGCAACGTCGAGACTTCGCAGCGCGTGGTCGACGTGCTGCTCGGGGCACTCGGTCTGGCCGCGGCGAGCCAGGGGACGATGAACAACGTGGCCTTCGGCGACGCCCATTTCGGCTACTACGAGACGATCGGCGGCGGCGCCGGGGCCGTCGAGGGCTTCCCCGGCGCATCGGGCGTGCACACGCACATGACGAACACACGGATCACCGACGCCGAGGTGCTCGAGACGCGCCATCCGGTCCGCGTGCTCGAGTTCCGGCTGCGGCAGGGCTCGGGCGGCGCCGGGCGCTGGCCCGGCGGCGACGGGCTCGTGCGCCGCTACGAGTTCCTCTCCCCCGTCGAGGTCTCGATCCTCTCCGAGCGGCGCGCGGTGGCGCCCTTCGGGATCGCCGGCGGGCTCCCCGGAGCGACCGGTCGCAACGCGGTCCTGTATCGCGACGGTCGCAGCCAGGCGCTCGGAGGCCACGCGCGGCTGCGCCTCGCGCCCGGCGACCAGCTTCTCGTCGAGACTCCCGGTGGAGGCGGCTGCGGCGCGCCCGTCTCGGCAGCCG
>CAYPSI010000238.1:0-4487 GCA_964413375.1 uncultured Spirochaetales bacterium
ACCGCGCCCGAGCGGCCGGCCGTGATGCCCGCGCGCTCGCCGCGCTCCCTCAGCCAACCCAGCAGCGTGCGCACGAGGATGCGCCGTACCGCGCTGCAGAGATTCGCGTCATAGGCGAGCAGGTAGCGGACGGCGGTTCTCGGGCAGGCGGGCCATCGCCTTCTCCAAGATCGCAGCTCGACGATAGGCGTTCCAAGCGCATGACGTCTCGAGCCGTGGCGGGTACTTGGCGGCGACTTGGCGGCGCATGGGGCTCTGATGGCGGGGGAGAGCAGGCCCGGGCCGGCCTTGAGGGCCTGGCGGGCGGAATCGGTCAGGACGGATGCGGCGTGGAACGCCGGGTTCTGGCCCGCGGGCTGAGCCGAATACTCTGCTAGGCTGTTGCATCGTGCCTGACTCGAGCAGATTTGGCCGCTACGAGGTCGAGGAGGAGGTCGCCCGCGGCGGCATGGGCGTGATCTATCGGGTGCGGGATCCGCAGATGCGGCGCTTCCTGGCCATGAAGGTCCTGCGTTCCGACGTCGGGGACGAAGACGTTGGCTCGGGATCGAGGCACAGCAACCTGGCGGCGCGGTTCAACGACGAGGCACAGCTGACCGGGCAGCTCGATCACCCCGGGATCATCCCCGTCTACGACATGGGGCAGGACGAGGAGGGCCGGCTCTTCTTCACGATGCGTCTCGTCAAGGGGCGCACGCTCGAGGAGGTCATTGCGCTCGTGCGTGAAGGCCGTGAGGGCTGGACGGTGACACGTGCCCTCGGTGTGCTGCAGAAGGTCTGCGAAGCGATGGCCTTCGCGCACGACCGCGGGGTGATCCATCGTGACCTCAAGCCCTCGAACGTGATGGTCGGGCGGTTCGGCGAGACGTACGTCATGGACTGGGGGCTCGCGAAGCTCGTCGACGAGGAGAAGGCACCGCGGCGGGACGAAAAGACGTCGCTCCGCACCGTGCTGACGAGCGCCCGTAAGGACGAGTCGAGCAGGGGTGGCGCGCTCGAGACCGTCGCCGGGGACGTGATGGGCACGCCGGCCTACATGGCACCGGAGCAGGCGCGCGGCGAGATCCAGCGCGTCGGGCCACGATCCGACGTCTACTCGCTGGGGGCGATGCTCTACCACTTGCTCACGGGGTACCCGCCCTACCGGCCCGTGGGGGAAAGCGGGTCGACGGTGCTCGAACGCCTGCTCGCCGGTCCACCGACTCCGGTCGAGGACGAAGCTGCGGCCATTCCGCCCGAGCTCTGCGCCATCTGCGCTCGGGCCATGGCGCGCCAGCCCGAAGAGCGCTATTCGGGCATGCTCGACGTGGCTGCGGACCTACAGGCCTACGTCGAGAATCGGGTCGTCCACGCCTACCGGCGCGGCGCCGTGATCGAGTTCAGGAAGTGGGTCCAGCGGAACCGTGCGACCGCGGCGAGCCTGGCCGCGGTCTTCGTGCTCGTGATCGCGGGCCTGGCCGCGATCTCCTACATCCAGACCCGAGCTCGAACGGAGGTGGAGAACACGAACGCCCAGCTGGCTGCGACCAACCTCGAGCTCGAAGCCGAGCGTCAGCGCACCGCCGAGGCTCTGGTCACCGCCGAGCACAACCGGGAGCGCGCGGTCGCGAGCGAAGGGGTCGCGCTGGCGAACGAGGTGGAAGCGCTCTGGCAGAGCTACGTCGGCAACATCGGGGCGGCCTACGCCGCGCTCGAGGTCGGCAGCGCCTCCGAGGCTCGCCGACGACTCGCCGCGTGTCCCGAGGCATTGCGCGGCTGGGAGTGGCGCTACCTCGACCAGCGCTCTGACGGGAGCCTGCGCGTCTTGACGGGCAGCGAGACCTTCGTCACGACGCTCGCCGTCGACCCCGTGCGTTCGCACGTCGTCGCCGCGGGCGGCATGGTGGGAAACTCAGGGGCTCCGGACTACACCGTCCGCATCTGGGACTTCGAGTCCGGGAAGCTCGTGCGCGAGCTCGAGGGGAACGTGCGCAGCGTGACCGGCCTGGCCTACTCGCCCGCCGGCGACGTCGTCGTCTCGTCCAATGAAGCGGGCA
The DNA here is from genome assembly GCA_964413375.1 of uncultured Spirochaetales bacterium. Lineage (GTDB taxonomy): Bacteria > Myxococcota_A > UBA9160 > UBA9160 > SMWR01 > CAZUYC01. Next base: position 2,037 of record CAYPSI010000238.1, read on the forward strand.
AGCTGCACCTCTGGTACGTCGAGAGTGGAGAACTCATCGCCGAGCCGTCGGGGCTGGGCAGCCGGATCGCCTTCCACCCCGACGGACGCCTGCTCGCGACGGCGTACTACGCGGAGGGGAGGATCACCCTCTGGGACACCTACGAGTCCGTCCGTGCGGGTACACGGGAGCTCCCCGCGGGCACGAACGCCTTGCGGTTCTCGCCCGACGGGCAGTCGCTCGCGCTGGCGGGCCGAGACGACCACATTCGCGTGCTCGATCTCGACCTCGAGACGGTGCTCGACCTGGATGCATCTGGCGAGCAGCTGGCCCGCGAACGCTTTCGACGCACGACGGGCGTGCGTGCCCTCGACTACTCGCCGGATGGCCGCTACCTCGTCACGGGTTCCACCGATGGGTTCGTCCGTACCTGGGACCTCGAAGCAGGAACACGCCAGCTCCTGTTGAGCGGCCACCAGACCAGCGTCCTGGCCGTGCGTTGGCATCCGCGACTCCCCTGGGTCGTCTCGTCGGATCAGGCCGGCAGCATCCGCTTCTGGGATGCCGTGACGGGGCTGTCGCTGGACGTCCTGCGCGGACACGACGAGGACGTGCACGCCCTGGACTTCAGTGCGCTGGGCGATCGCTTGCTCTCGGCCTCGCGCGACCGGACGGTCCGCGTCTGGGACGGTCAGGCCGGCGCGAACGACACCCTTCTCGAGGGCCTGGCGTACCCGAACTTCGGGCCCTACAGGCTCTCGTTCTCACCGGATGGCGAGCGGATCGTCTGGCGACGCGGACTCAACGCGTGGACGGTGACCGATGTGCTCACCGGTGAAGATCTCTGCTCCCGCTGGACCTCCGATGCCTTCGACACGCGCGGTCTTCAGTTCACCGAGGCTGGGATCTGGGAATGCGAGGCCGGCGGGCGGCTCGCTCGCTGGGACGCCGAAACGGGCGCACAGATCTCCGCCCTGGATACGGAGTGGGACGTGTACTCCTGCGACTTCCGGCTCGACGGGCGGACGGCACTGGTGGCGGGGTATCCCAGAGGCGAGGCCGGGGCACCGAGGCTTCCCGAGCTGATGCTCGTGGACCTGACCTCGGGCGCCGCTCGCTGGACCACGAGCCTGCCGATGCACCCGGGCTGGATGAGCGTTTCCCCCGACGGCACGCGCTGCCTGGTGCAAGGCCGGGCTCGCGAGCGTGAGGATCAGGGACTCGCCTGCTTCGAGACCACCTCCGGCGAGCTCGTGTGGCAGGTGTGGGGCCTGCCCGGAGTGCTCGGCATGGCGTTCTTTCCGGATGGAAAGCGCCTCGCCCAGACCACCTACAACGGCTGGGACAACACGCTCTTCATCCGCGACGCCGAAACGGGCGAGGTGCTGGACCGTCTCATCGGACACGCGCAACCCGCGCAGCTCGACATCTCCACCGACGGCTCTCGGATCGTCACCGGCAACTGGGACGGCACGCTCAGCCTGTGGAGTCCGGAGCGCGGCGAGATCCTCGCCCTCCCCGCGCACGCCGGGTACACGGCGAATGTCCGCCTCTCCCCGGACGGCCAGACGATCGCGAGCTTGAGCGACGATGGTCTCCGGCGTCTCTGGAGCGCGGCTCCCGTCGAAGAGCGACAGACCGCGCGTCGAGCGGCGGCTCGCCGGCGCCGCTGGTCGGTCGACGCGCGCCACCGCGTGGACGAGCTCCAGGTGACCCGCGTGCACGCGGCCGCGGTGGTCGAGTACCTCGAGGCCGACTCCTCGCTCCTTCCGGACCAGCGCGCCGCCGCGGTCCTCCTGGCTCGCTCGGAGGCGAGTGAGCAGGAGGACGTCGTCCAGCGATCCCTGACGATCAGCCTCGATCCCGGTCGCACGGGGGCTGAGTACATGGCCGCGCTGGACGGGGCGAAGATCGCGGCTACACGAGCGCCGAGTCTAACGACCCAATTAGAGGCCGAGACGCACACCGCGAACGCGGTGGTCCACATGGCCGTCGGCGCGGCGCAGCTGCGACTCGGGTTCCTGCGCGAGGCCCTCGCCAACCTCGAGCTCGCCGAGGAGACGCACGCGCTGGGCTCGACCACGATCCTGCCCGCGATCGAGTTCCTGAAGTCGATGGCCCACCAGCGCCTCGGCGAGGCGGAGGCGGCCCGCGCAGCGTACAAGCGCGGCGTGTTGGAGACACACATCGGAGACCCCGCTCTATCGCCCGAGCTGGTGATGGTCGGCCGTGTGTTGGAGCTCGAGGCGCGGGAGCTGGTCGGGCGCGACTGATCGAGTGCGCCGGTGCGACGCCGGGCTCATTCCAGACCGAGGACCCCGTCCTGTGCGAATACTCGGCCGCGTCGCAACCCTCGGATAGGCAACCCTTGCAGCGGCCTGGAATGACGCGCCCGTGGCGGCAGTTCATCCCCTCCGAGCCTTGCTCCTGGCCTTCGCTGGCTGGATCAGCCGCCCTGGTGGAAACGCGACT
>CAYPSI010000239.1:0-2654 GCA_964413375.1 uncultured Spirochaetales bacterium
ACCCGGACAGCTCGGGCGGGGGGTGGGCAAGACGGCCGTCGCAGTCGCCGTGGAGCGGCGCGGGACCCCCGCGGGCGCGGTCCGCCTGGCCGTCTGAAGACCTGGCTCCGTGGAACCTTTCACGGCGTCAGCCCCAAGCACTTGCAGCGCACTCTCGACGAGTTCGTCTACCGCGTCGATCGTCGTTGGCGAGAAGAAGCGCTCTCCGGCTTCGTGCTACACCGCGCCATGCAGGCCCGGCCCTTCCCCTACTCCCGTCTCACGGCTGAGTCAGTCGGATAGGCAGAGGGATTTTTAGCTGCGTTCTTTGGCAACGTCCGATAAAGCGATTTTCGGTCAAGCAGGGAAGAGGTGAGTGGAACAGCCCCCACACGGGCCGTCCGGCCCGATGAAGCACGACTACTCCGAGCTGCAGAAGCTCGTCTCCGAAGCACGCGAGGGGCTGAAGAAGCTCTCACGCGAAGAGGTCGACGCGCTCCAGGGCAAGGACGTCACGTTCCAGATGGGCGACTTCAAGATGCCCTTCGCCGCCGAAGGCTTCCTGATGTCGTTCTCGATCCCGAACCTGTTCTTCCACGCCACCACCGCCTACGACATCCTGCGCATGAAGGGCGTCCCGCTCGGCAAGCGCGACTTCATGGGGCCGCTGCGGCTCAAGACCTGAGTCCGTGTAGGGCCGGAAGGCCCGGGACTCAGCCTCACCAGGCTCGTGGAGAACAGACGCCGTTCGAATACGTGATGAAGATGAACGACTTGGATCGTTCGATGAGCATCGAAACCGCCGGAGACTAACTCTGCGGGTGGTCCGGGAAACCCAAGCGGTTCAAAACCGCCGGAGACTAACCCAACTTCCGCAGCTCGGAAGAAAGTGAGCCCGATTTCGGGCGCTGCGCCGGGGTAAGTATGCGCGGTTGCTGGGGCGCACTTTGGAACCGGCGTGTAGTGCCAACCAACTTGCTTGCGCTGGCGGCGCGATGCGGGCGACCCTTGGAAGCGGGGGGTGAGCGGCGTGTATCTCCGCCACTCGACGGTCCGCAAGGACGGCAAGACGCACGTCTACTGGCGTCTGGTCCGTTCGGTGCGCCGCAACGGCAAGGTCGTGCAGGAGACGGTGGCGCAGCTCGGGGAGCTGGACGCCGAGGGACGGGCCAAGGCGAAGGCACTGGCGCGCCAGATCACGGGGCGGGGCGACCAGCGAGAGCTGTTTGAAGCGCCGGATGCGGATGAGGCACCGCTGCCGGTGCGGCTCAAGCGGCTGCGTCTGGAGCGCGGGCGAGCGTTTGGCGACGTTTGGCTGGGTTGGACGCTGTGGCGCGCCCTGCAGCTCGACGCTGTGTGCGACGAGATGCTCGAGCCAGGCCGGGAGGCGGTGCCGTGGGCGCAGATGGCGTCGATCCTGGTGATCGCGCGCCTGTGCGAGCCCTCGAGCGAGCTGCACATCGCCGAAGACTGGTACCGGCGCACGGCGCTGGAGGATCTGCTCGGGGTCCCCGCCGAGCGCGTGAACGACGACCGGCTCTACCGGGCGCTCGATCAGCTCTTGCCGCACAAGGAGGCCATCGAGCAGCACCTGGTCAAGCGCCTGGGCGAGCTCTTCGACCTCTCCTACGACCTCCTGCTCTACGACGTGACGAGCACCTACTTCGAGGGACTCGCGGAGAAGAATCCCCTGGCGCAGCGCGGCCACAGCCGTGACCACCGGCCCGACTGCAAGCAGGTGTGCATCGCACTCGTCGTCACCCGTGAGGGGATGCCCTTGGGCTACGAAGTCTTCCCCGGCAACCGGGTCGACGTGACCACGGTCGAGGAGATCGTGGAGGCGATGGAGGCGCGCTACGGGATCGCGAACCGGGTGTGGGTGATGGACCGGGGGATGTCGAGCGCGCAGAACGTGGCGTGGCTGCAGGAGACCAAGCGTCGTTACCTGATCGGGGCGCCCAAGGGCGAGCTCAAGAAGTGGAGCCGCGAGATCGCGGAGGCGAAGGACTGGCGCCAGGTGCGCGGAGGGGTCGAGGCGAAGCTGTGCACGGGCCCGGACGGCCAGGAGACCTTCCTGCGGGTCCGCTCGGCGGATCGGCGCGAGAAGGAGCGGGCCATGCATGCGCGCTTCGCGAAGCGGATCGAGGAGCGCCTGGAGACGCTGGGACGCCGGATCGAGCGCTCGCGCAAACGACTCGACCGCGGAACCCTGGAGCGGCAGATCGGGCGCATCCTCGAGAAGAACAGCCGTTGCGCCGGGCGCTACGAGATCCGCGTCGAGGAGGACGCGGCGAACCCCTCCGGACTGCGCCTGGTCTGGTCCGCGAAGCCCGAGTGGGACGACTGGGCGCAGCACAGCGAGGGGACCTACGTCCTGCGCACGAACGTGCACGAGTGGAGCGAGGAGCAGCTGTGGCGCACCTACATCCAGCTCACCGAAGCCGAGGCGGCCTTCCGCATCCACAAGACGGATCTCTCGATCCGACCCATCTGGCACCAGAAGGCCGAGCGCGTCGAGGTCCCCTCACAGGTCAACGAAATGTAGTGCCAACCGCGGAGGCTAAGTGCCCGGAAAGCCTCGATCACGACCTCTGAACTGCGGAAGTTGGGCTAACTCTGCGGGTGGTCCGAAGAAACACAGCAGGTCACCTGAGTCGGGAGCCCTTCTGCCGAGC
>CAYPSI010000240.1:0-4989 GCA_964413375.1 uncultured Spirochaetales bacterium
GCCGGGACTAGCGGCTCCTCGCCTCGAGAGCCCTGCGTACCTCGAGCGCCAAGGTCTCGTGCGTGAAGGGCTTGGGCAAGAAGCCTGCCGCGCGCCCCGTCACTGAGCCGGTGTCAGGCTCCTCCGCGTAGCCGCTCATCAGCACGACGCTCGCATCCGGCCGGATGCGGTGCATCTCGTGGAAGACATCGTCGCCGGCGGTCCCCGGGAGCGTGCGGTCGAGTACGACGACGTCGATCTCGCTGCAGCGTCGCGCGAAGAGATCGAGGGCCTCGGGTCCGTCGGACGCGGTGATCACCCTCAATCCGCAGCGCGCCAGCGCAGCCACGCCGAACGCGCGGACACCCTCGTCGTCGTCGACGAGCAGCACCGTGCCCGAGCCTCGCCAGGACGCTCCGCTCTCGGATGTCTCGGGCGCGGCCGATGCCGACACTCGCGCCACGGCCGGGAAGACGACACGGATGCGCGAGCCCTGCCCCGGGTGGCTCTCGATCTCGAGGGCCCCGCCGTGGCCGCGGACGATCCCGAGCGCCGCCGCGAGCCCGAGACCGCGCCCGGTGAACTTCGTCGTGAAGAAGGGGTCGAAGATCCTGCCGAGCGTCGCCTCGTCCATGCCGCAGCCCGAGTCCTCGACCTCGAAGTACACGTGCGGGCCGGCGTCGAGCGCAGCGCCGAGCCGCTGGCCCGCTGCTGCCACCGGGAGCTCGAGGGTGCCGGTGCGGATCGAGATCGTGCCGCCCGCCTCCCCCAGCGCCTCCGCGGCGTTGGTGATCAGGTTCATCGCCACCTGGCCGAGCTGAGCGGGATCGCCCAGCGCATCGGGCAGGTCCGAGGCCAGCTCGTAGACCAGTCGAGCGCGCCTGCCGCCCGCGCTGGCCAGCAGGTCGCCGAGTTCGCGGACGAGCGTCGACAGATCCACCCGTCGCTTCTCGATCGGGCGCTGGCCCGCGTAGGCCAGCATCTGGTTGGTGAGCGCTGCCGCACGCCGGGCCGCCTTCTGGATGCTCGCGAGGTGGCCGCGCACCGGAGAATCGGATGGGAGTTCCTGCTGGGCCAGCCCGGCCTCGCCCAGGATCGGTGTGAGCAGGTTGTTGAAGTCATGGGCGACCCCCCCGGCCAGGATGCCGAGGCTCTCGAGGCGTTGGGCCTGCTGGATGCGCTGCTCCAGCACCCGCTGCTCCTCTTCGGCCCGGATGCGCTGGGTCACGTCGCGGGTCACCCCGAGTACGCTGAGGCTCCCGTCGGCCCTGCGGTAGGCGATGCCGGCGCCCTCGAACCATCGCAGCGAGCCGTCCTTGCGGCGCACGCGATAGGCGTCGACGGCGTACTTCGAGTCCTGCGCTTCCGCGCAGCGGCGGAAGTTCGCGGCCACGCGCTCCACGTCGTCCGGGTGCGTGAGGCTCAACATCGCATCGGTCCCGACGATCTCCTCGGGCCGATAGCCGAGCACGGCCTCGCAGGCGGGGCTGGCATAGGTGAGGAGGCCGTCGACGTCCTGCTCGGTGATGAGGTCACGGGTGGCCTCGGCCACCATGCGGTAGCGCTCCTCGCTCTGTCGCAGACGCTGCTCCGCCTCGACCCGCTCGGTCGAATCGCGGGTCACCATCACGGCCCGCGATTCGCCGGTACGCGTGTGGTAGGAGGTGGCCGTGGTGTCGAGCCAGTGCAGGCGCCCGTCGGGATGGTTGTAGCGCAGATCGAAACGCGCCCCGTGCTTGGCCTCGCCGCCGCGGAAGGCCGCGAGGAAGCGCTCGCGATCCTCGGGGTGGAAGCGTTTGGAGATCGGAGTGTCGCCGAGGAAGCGACCGACGATGTCCTCCGCTTCGATGCCGAGGAGCTTGCGACAGTTGGCGCCGATGAAGAGCACGGCCCCATCGCCGTCGATCTCGGTGATGAGATCCGAGGCCTTCTCGGCCATCGCGCGGAAGCGCTCCTCGCTCGCGAGAAGGGCCTCGCGTGCGTAGGCCAGGTCGCTCACGTCGCGCACGATGGAGACCACGCTCCGGGTGCCGTCGGCCGCGCGGTGAACCGCTCCGGTGGAGGCCACCCAGACCGGGTGGCCGTCCTTGTGGCGGTCGCGGAAGATCACCCCACGCGCCTCGCCGGTCGCCATGAGCTCGCGGAAGCGGTCGAAGAGCTCGGCGCGCTCCTCCTCGTGGACGATCTCGAAGCCGATCCGACCCACGTACTCCTCGGGGGTGTAGCCGAGGATCTCGGTGATGGTCGGGCTCACGTAGAGCACGCGGCCCTCCTCGTCGATCTCGACGAGGAAGGCGCGCATCGTTTCGAGGAGGCTCCGATAGGTCTCGCCGCTATCGAGGGAGATCCCGCGCCTCGCTTCGCGGTCGCGGGCCTTCGCGAGCTCTTCACGTAGTGCGCCGAGCTCGCGGTGGAGCTCTGCCTGGGTGAGACTCGAGTCGGTCATCATCCCTCACCGTGCCGGGGTCGAGCAGGTGCGAGAGGGGACGGGCTCCCCGACGCCCGAGAGCATAACGCGATCCCGGCCCCGCAGCGGCCCTGCACGGAAGACTCGATCCGACATCCGACCCGCCGTTGAGCGCGAAGCGGGTCCCGGCGCTCGGCGCGTGTGTGGGGCGCGTGGTAGGCTGGCGCCGCTCGGGCGCGGAGGACCTGATGCCGGGAGCGGGACGCTTCGCCTACAGCAAGGGCCTCCACGAGGTCGGACGAGGCTGTTTCGCGTACCTCCAGCCGGACGGCTCCTGGGGCTGGAGCAACGCGGGGCTCGTGACGGAGGGCGGCGAGTCGCTCCTCGTCGACACGCTCTTCGACCTGCGCCTCACCCGCGAGATGCTCGACGCGATGCGCCGCGCGACGCCGGCGGCCGAGCGCATCGGGACCCTCGTCAACACGCACGCGAACGGCGATCACTGCTACGGAAACTCGCTCGTCCTGGGCGCCAGGATCATCGCCTCCAGGGCCTGCGCGGAGGAAATGGGTGAGGTCCCGCCGACGGTGCTGGCCGCGATGGTCGCGGCCGCGCCACAGCTCGGGCCCGCGGGCGAGTTCCTGCTGCGTGCCTTCGGCCCCTTCGAGTTTCGCGGTATCCCGCCGCCGGTGCCCACCGAAACCTTCGAGGGCGAGCTCTTGTGGCAGGTCGGGAGCAAGCGCGTCCATCTGCTCGAGGTCGGGCCCGCCCACACGCGGGGCGACGTGCTCGTGCACTCGCTCGACGACCGCGTGGTCTTCACCGGCGACATCCTCTTCATCGACGGCACTCCGATCATGTGGGAAGGGCCCGTCGCAGGCTGGATTCGCGCTTGCGAGCGCATCGAGGCGATGGACGTCGACCTCGTGGTCCCCGGTCACGGGCCGATCACCGACAAGAGCGGCTCCCGGCGCGTGCGCGAGTACCTCTGCTACGTCCGCGACGAGGCGCGCAAGCGCTTCGATGCGGGCCTCGGAGCCGCGGAAGCGGCGCGCGACATCGCGCTCGGCGACTACTCGGCCTGGGGCGACGCGGAACGCATCGCGGTGAACGTCGACACGCTCTACCGCGAGTTCAGCGGGACGAGCGAACGGACGAATCCGCTCGAGCTCTTCACGCTGATGGCCGAGCTGGCACGCTCTTGAACTTCGCTCGCCTTCGGCTCGCTGCGCGCGCTTCGCGCTTGCGCTAGCGCGGGGCGGGTACGCTGGGCTGTGCGAGCGCCTGCTTGAGCTCGCCCGAGGCGTACATCTCGCGCACGATGTCGCAGCCGCCGAGGAACTCCCCGCCGACGTAGAGCTGCGGGATCGTCGGCCAGCTCGAGAACTCCTTGATGCCCTCGCGGATGCGCGGGTCCGAGAGCACGTCGACCGTCGTGTACTCGGGGACGAGGCTGTCGAGGATCTGGACCACGGTGGCCGAGAAGCCGCACTGCGGAACGTTCCGGTCGCCCTTCATGAAGAGCACGACCCGGTCCGAGCCGATGATCTTCTCGATACGCTGGCGGTTGCTGTCGTCGAGCGTCACGGATGATTTCCTCCTTGGATCTGGATCAGCCCGGCGTCGCGCGGGCTCGTCGCGAGCCAGGCCCCCATGGCCAGCTCGTCGCGAGAAAGGTCGGCGAGGCTCACGCCGTCGAGGGCCTCGCGCAGGGCGGTCTGGACGCGTCGCCACAGCGCGCGCAGCGAGCAGTTGCCCGTGCGTACGCAGCGGCGGCGCGCGCCCGGGTGGCAGTCGCAGAAGTCGACCGCGAAGAACTCCCCGCCGAGCGCCTCGAGGGCGCTCCAGACGGAGATCTTCGCGGGGGCGCGGGTGAGCGCATAGCCCCCGCTCGCTCCGCGCACGCTCCGGACCAGCCCGGCCAGCCGCAGCTGGCGCAGCAGTTTCGCCGCGTACTCGAGCGAGAGCCCCTCGGCGGCGGCGATCTCCGGCACCGCGGTCGGCGCGCCGCCGTGGCCGCGCGCCAGCTGGAGCAGGCAACGCAGCCCGTATTCCTCGCTGGCCAGGAGCTGCACGGGCGGTAGGGTAGGGATACCGTACTTTCGAGTCAAGATTGCTGCGGTACCATCCGGACGCGCCTGTGAGGAGCCCCCCCCGGTGAGTGGAGCCGCGCCGATCGATCGCCTCGCCCGCCCGATGCGCGACCTGCGCATCTCGGTGACCGACCGCTGCAACTTCCGCTGCCCCTACTGCATGCCGGCCGAGATCTACGGCGAGCGCTACCGCTTCCTGCCGAAGCCGGAGCTGCTCTCCTTCGAGGAGATCGAGCGGCTGGTGCGAGTCTTCGTGCCGCTCGGCGTCGAGAAGATCCGCATCACCGGCGGGGAGCCGCTGCTGCGCCACGAGCTCCCGCAGCTGATCGGGCGGCTCGCTGCCCTCGAGGGCGTGCGCGACCTCACGCTCACGACCAACGGCTTCCTGCTGGCCGCGCAGGCCCGCCCGCTCGCCGATGCCGGGCTGCGTCGCATCACGGTGAGCCTCGACAGCCACGACGACGAGACCTTCGGCCGGATGAACGGCCGCGGCCATGGCACCGCGCGCGT
>CAYPSI010000241.1:0-51896 GCA_964413375.1 uncultured Spirochaetales bacterium
CGAGCCGAAGGACCCGGGGTGCAACGTAAAGCTCGAGCTCGCCGACCCGGTGATGATGGGCGAGCTCGCGGACGTGGCCGGCGAGCCGCTCGAGCGCGATACCGGCTTCACGCACCGCGTGCTCTGCCGCCGGCTCCTCGATGTGCACAACTCGGCCGGTCGCGACATCGCGAAGCTCACACGCAAGTACCGTCACAACCCGGCCTTCATGCACCCGGACGATCTGCGCGCGCTCGGCGTCGCACCGGGTGAGGTGATCGAGATCGCGTCCGCGCGCGCCTCGATCCTCGGCGTGGCCGAAGCGGAAGAGGGCCTGCGCCGCGGCGTAATCTCGATGCCTCACGGCTTCGGCGATCTTCCGGGCGCCGAGGCGGATGCAAGAGTACGAGAGATCGGCAGCAACACGGGCCGGCTCTCGGACGTCGAGCGCGACTACGACCCCTATACCGGGATCCCGCTGATGAGCTCGATCCCGGTGAACGTGAAGCGCTACGAGGGTCCGCTCGCCGTCTGAGGCCCGAGCGGCCGTCCTCGCGCTCGCGTGTGCGGCGGCCGCGGGCTGGCTCGCGTGGCAGGCCGCCTGCAGCCCGGACGTCGCGTTCTTCGTGCGGCGCGCTCCCGCCGAGTGGGTTCTCCACGCGACGCCACCGAGCAGCGACGGACGCCCCGCCGCGGAGCGCGAGGTCGCGTTTCGCACCAGCTTCCCGCTGGACCGCGTGCCCGAGCGCGCGACGCTCCGGCTCCGCGTGCATCGCGAGGGCAGCGCCGAGCTCAACGGCCGCGACCTGGGCGTTGCGCCGGCCGCGAACTGGAAGCGACTGCGCGAGGCCGATGCGACGGCGCTACTGCGCCCGGGCGAGAACGAGCTCGTGGTGCGCGCGCGCGCGAGCTTCGGCCCGCCGGCCGCGTGGGTGGTGCTCGAGGGGCCGGGGCTCCTCGTCGCGAGCGACGCGACGTGGACGAGCCGGATTGCGGGCGAGCCCCGGGCCAGCGCGCGCCCCGTCCGGCTCGCCAGCACGTCGATGAGCGAGTGGGCGGAGCGGCCGCTGGCCGCCGAGGCGACCGGCGCCGCACTCCGACGCAGCGCCCCGTGGCTCGCGCTCTTCGCGCTCGCGAGCGCCGCGGCGCTCTTCACCGGCCGCCGCTTCGGAAGCCCGCCCGCGAGCGCGCTCCTCGCCGCCGCCGCGCTCGCCACCGGCCTCCTCTTCTGGCACAACCGCGACCTCGCTCCGAACCTGGGCTTCGATGCGGATGCCCACCTCGAGTACGTGCGCCTGATCCTCGACGAGCAGCGGCTCCCGCTCGCCGACGAAGGCTGGGAGATGTATCAGCCCCCGCTCTACTACGCTGCGGGCGCTGCGCTCTCGGCACTCGGCGCAGGGGAGGCCCACGCGCTCCGCTTCCTGAACGCGCTTGCGCTGCTCGCGAGCTGCGCGGCGCTGATCGGGAGCCTGCGGATCCTGTTTCCCTCCGATCCGAGACGGGTACTCGCCGGTTTCGCACTCGGCGCCTCGGCGCCGATGCAGCTCTATCTCGCGCAGTACGTCACGAACGAGATCTGGGCCGCGGCGTTCGCGAGCCTCGCGATCTGGCTGACGCTGCGCCTGCTCGCGCGCCTCGAGTCGGGGATCGGGGCCTACCTGGGCCTCGGCGCGCTGCTCGGAGCGGCGCTCCTCACGAAGTTCTCGACGCTGCTCGCGCTCGTGGCGATTCTCGCGGCACTCGCGTCACGGCTCGTCGCGAGCGGTGAGCTTCGGCCCCGCGTCTGGGCACGCACGCTCGGAGCCGTCCTGCTCGCGACCCTCGCGGTCGCTGGCTGGCACTACGCGCGGGTGTGGCTGCATTTCGGCGACCCCTTCGTCGGCAACTGGGATGCGGCCGCCGGTGTCGCGTGGTGGCAGGATCCGGGCTACCGAAATGTGCTCGACTACCTGCGCTTCGGAGAGTCGCTCACGCGCCCGGTCTTCTCGGCCTTCCACTCCTGCCCGGATGCGCTCTACTCGACGCTCTGGGGCGATGGCCTCCTCGGCGGGAGCGCGCGCGTGCGGAGCGCGCCGCCGTGGAGCTACCAGCTGATGTTCGCAGGCTACTGGCTGGCGCTGTTGCCGAGCCTCGGCGTGCTCACCGGCCTGGTCGTCTCGCTGCGCCGCCTCGTGCGCCAGCCGTGCGCGGAGTGGCTCCTGCTCCTCGGTCTGGCCGGCGCCACCGGCCTGGCGCTCGCGAGCCTCTCGCTCGCGCTGCCCTTCTACGCGCAGTGCAAGGCCTTCTACGGCCTCCAGGCGCTCGTGCCCTTCGCGGCTCTCGGCGCGCTCGGCCTCGATCTCCTCGCGCGCCGTCTGGGCCGCGCCGGCGACCTCATCTGGGTGCTCCTCGGCACCTGGGCGCTCTGCTCGTGGGCCACCTACTGGGCGCGCTAGATCACGGACGGGGAAGCCCCAACAGGTCGGCGAGGGCGGCGGAGGCGGGATTCGTGAGCCAGATCTTCTGCTCGGGTGGCAGGAAGCCGCGCGCGACCGCGCGATTCATCACACGCACCACGATCGCGCTGTAGCGCAGCGCGGCGAAGACCTCGTAGACGTGGGTGTCACCGGGGTCGCGCCCGGCGCAGCGCGCGTAGCAGGCCCGCTGCTCCTCGCGCGTCGGCTCCCCCGGGAGCCGCTCGATGCCGACGCTTTCGTGCATCGTGCGGTCGAACATCAGCCACCAGCCGAGGTCGAGCTCGGCGGGCGCGATGGCCGCGTTCTCGAAGTCGGTGAGGCAGGCCACGCGGTCGCCCCGGAAGATGATGTTGCCGAGGCGGCAGTCGCCCCAGCTGAAGCGGCTCACGAGGCCCGCGGGCAGCTGCGCGCGAACGTGCTCGAAGCCCGCGCGCAGCACCGGATGCTCGCGCCCGGCGAGCTCGCGATCGGCGAAGGCCTGCCAGATGGCGATCTGCCGCGCAAAGTCGGGCCGCGCTCCCGGCGCCACGAGCCAGCCCAGGCCGGCCGCACCCCAGTCGATCGTGTGCAGCGCGGCCAGCGCGACGAGGCCGTTCTCGACCATGCGCCGCCGCTCCGCGGGCTCCGCCTCGCGGAAGAAGCCCTGCTGCGTGTAGGGCGGGTTCTCGACGGCGACCTCCCCGGCGACGTACTCCATCGCGAAGAAGGGCGCTCCGAGCAGCGACGCGTCCGCCTCGTAGCCGACGAGCCCGGCGAGTGGCGCCTTGCCGCTGCGAGCGAGCGCCTCCATCACCCGGTACTGGATCTCCACCTCGACGTCGAAGCCGGGGGCTTGCTGCGGATAGATGGCCGGGTCCGGGCTCTCGACGCGTAGCACCACCTTCTCCTCGCGCTCCCGCCCGGCTCGGCGCAGGCGCAGCGACGCCACCAGCGTGAGCGCCGAGAAGCCGGACTTCGGGCTCGTGAGCTCGGCCACGCGTAGACCCACGGCGTCGGGCCAGCGGGCGGCGAGCCAGCGCTCGAAGGGCTCCCGAAGCTTCGCCACGTCCATCCCTATCGACTCCTCGTCCCAGCCATGCTGGCATACCAGAGCGCCGCGGGGTCCGGCCGACGCGCGGCGAGCCCGTTCAGCCGCTCGGATTCTACCGTCGTTTGGGCTGTGCGTTTCGCGCGCAATTCGCGCGCAGTGCGGGCAGCCGCGTACGCCGCGCGCGAAATCCCCTCCGAAGCGCAACTCGTGCGCAGCGTGGCGAAGAGGATCGCGACAACCCGGAGATTTCGCGCCGCGCGCGGGAAGGTCTCGTTCGCGTGCATCGGAAAATTCTGCGTGCGTTTCGCGCCGCGATCTCGTACCAATGACCTGACGCAGTGTCGCGGCACGCGCTTGTTCTCGAACCAGTTGCAGACGGTCACGCCCCATGTCGAAGCTCTCACGCGCACTGCCGCTGGTCTTCTTGCTGGGGAGCGCGCTGCCCCTCGCCGCGCACTCGCCGGATCCCGTCACCCCCGACGTGATGATCGCCTTCCTCGGCGACCAGGGCCTGGGCGGTGACGCCGAGGCCGTGCTGGCGCTGATCCGCGACGAGGGAGCGGACGCCGTGATCCACATGGGCGATTTCGACTACGAGGACAAGCCCGTCGCCTGGAACGCCCAGATCGACGCGTTCCTGGGCCCGGACTTCCCGTACTTCGCGTCCGTGGGCAACCACGACGAGGGGAAGTTCTACCGGTTGGGCGGCTACCAGGACCTCATGGAAGCGCGCATGAACCGGCTGGGAATCCCCTGGGAAGGCGACCTCGGCGTGCGCTCGTCCTTTACCTACGAGGGCATCTTCATCGTCTTCACGGCGCCCGGATCCTACGGCAATGGCGACGGGGTCTACGCGCCGTACATCCGCGACGCCCTCGCCGCGGACGACTCCGCCTGGACCGTCTCCGCGTGGCACAAGGACATGCGCCGGATGCAGGTGGGCGGGAAGTCCGACGAGACCGGCTGGGGCGTGTACGAGGAGTCGCGGCGCGGCGGCGCGATCATCGCCACCGCACACGAGCACAGCTACTCGCGCACCCATCTGATGGCCGACTTCCCGAACCAGGGGGTCGCGAGCACCGAGGCCCCCCTCGTCCTGGCCGCAGACGATCCCGCCACGCCCGAGGACGAGGGTCGGAGCTTCGCCTTCGTCTCGGGCCTCGGCGGGCACAGCGTCCGCAACCAGGACATCGACGGCCCCTGGTGGGCGAGCATCTACACGTCGGACCAGGGCGCGCGCTCGGGGGCGCTCTTCGGAGTCTTCAACTACCAGGGCGACCCGAACCTCGCGCGCTTCTACTTCAAGGACGTCGGCGGGGCGGTCATCGACGACTTCTTCGTGACGAGCTCCGTGGAGCCGGCGCCAGCGTCCCTTCGCATCGAGGACGTGGCGGTGGCGGAGGGCGACTCGGGGAGCAGCGAGGCGCTGCTCCGCGTGACGTTGCTCGGCGCGAGCGGCGCAGAGGTCGCGGTGGACTGGGCGACGCTGGACGGCGACGCCGTTGCGGGAGCGGACTACGAGGCCGCCTCGGGGCGCCTGCTCTTCTCGGGGGAGGTGACGGAGCAGAGCGTGCGCGTCGCCATCCGGGGGGACGAGAGCGCCGAAGGGGAGGAATCCTTCTTCGTGGTGCTCTCGACGGCCGACGGCGCGATCCTGGCGCGCGCCCAGGGCGAGGTCATCGTCCTCGACGACGACGCACCTCCAGCACCTCTGCGCCTGGAGGTCGGCACGCAGGGCTCCGGCCTCGTCACCCTGGATCCGCCCGGCGGCGTCTATCCGCCGGGGACGCAGGTGACGCTCCGGGCGGTCGCCGCGCCGGGGCACGCCTTCGCCGGCTGGAGCGGCGACCTCGCGGGCGCGGCCAACCCCGCCACCCTCCTCCTGGATCGCGATCGCCAGGTCGGCGCGCGCTTCGTGTCCGTCGAGCCCTCCCTGCTGGAGGTCGAGAGCGGAGCGGCCACGAACAAGAGCTCCGTCTCCACCGCCGCCCCCCTGGTTGCGGTGGACGGCCACCTCTACCTCGCGGCAATTTCTTTCAAGCCGAACGTCGCCGTGACCAGCGTCTCGGGCCTCGGACTCGCCTGGAGCCCCGTGCGCTTCCAGTGCGCTGGCCGCGGCCAGACGGGGCTCGCCGTCTGGCAGGCCCGTGGCGAGCCCACGGCGGCCGGCATCGTCACGGCGGCCTTCTCGGCGCCCCCCCAGAACTCCGTCCTCACCGTCTCCCGCTACGCCGGGGTCGGCGCGGTCGATCCCCTGCGCGGTGTGTCCGCCAACAGCGTCGGGGTCGCGGGAGCCTGTACGGGGGGCAGCGACGGCGCCGCCTACGCCCTCGCTCTCGACACCACTACCTCCAACTCCCTGGTGTACGTGGCCGCCGCGGCGCGCCATCGGGACCATCTCCCGGGGCTCGGCTTCGTCGAGCGGGCGGAGCTCTTCTCCGGAAGCGCCGGCAGCGTCGCGGGCCTCTCCGTCGCCGACCTGCAGGTCGGCGCGCCGGTCTCTGTCCCCGTCGCAGGCCAGTTCAGTGGAGACATCGACTGGGCCGTGGTCGCCCTCGAGATCCCCGTCGCGTCGCCCTTCCACCTCAGCGTGGAGCCGTCGCCCGGCGGGAGCGTCCGCGTCGACCCTCCCTTCGACGCATTCGTCGCGGGCGCCGCCGTCACGCTGACAGCGATTTCCGAGGAGGGCCACCGCTTCACCGGCTGGAGCGGCGACCTCGCCGGCGCGGAGAATCCCGCGGCCCTCGTGATGGACGCGGACAAGATCGTGGGCGCAGCCTTCACGCCGCAGTTCAGCGTGATCCGCCTGGCGGGCTCCGGAGGCTCCATCACGCTCGATCCCCCGGGCGGCCTCTACGACCAGGGCACCGCCGTCACGCTCACGGCCGTGCCCGGGCCAGGTCACCGGTTCACCGGCTGGTTCGCTGCCCTGACCGGCCTGGAGAACCCGGCGACCCTCGTGGTCGACGCGAACAAGATCGTCGCCGCAGGCTTCGTACAGCAGTTCGGCGTGAGCGTCGCATCCGGCTCCGGGGGCTCCGTCACACTCGATCCCCCCGGCGGACTCTACGACGACGGCAGCAGCGTCACGCTCACCGCCGTCCCGGATGCGCGCCACCGGTTCGGCGGCTGGAGCGGCGTTCTCTCCGGAGCGGGCAATCCCGCGACTTTCGTGATCGAGGCCGATGAGATCATCGCCGCGAGCTTCGTTGCGCAGTCCAGCGTCAGCGTGGCCCCGGCTGTCGGGGGCACCGTCACACTCGATCCCCCCGGCGGCCTCTACGACGACGGCACCCGCGTCACGCTCACCGCCGTCCCGGATGCGGGCCACCGGTTCGGCGGCTGGAGCGGCGTTCTCTCCGGCGCCGGCAATCCCGCGACCCTCGTGATCGAGACCGACGAGACCCTCGCTGCGAGCTTCGTGCCGCAGCTCCGCGTCAGCGTGGCCCCGGCGGCCGGGGGCTCCGTCACGCTCGATCCCCCCGGCGGCCTCTACGATCCGGGGAGCCGCGTCACGCTCACCGCCCTCCCCGACCCAGGCCACCGGTTCGGGGGGTGGAGCGGCGCCCTGGCCGGCGGCGACAACCCCGCGCTCCTCGTGGTCGATGCGGACGAGACCGTCGGCGCGAGCTTCGTGGCGCTCTTCCATGTGAGCGTGACTTCCGGCGCGGGCGGCTCCGTCGCGCTCGATCCCCCGGGCGGCATCTACGATCAGGGCACCAGCGTCACCCTGACGGCGACGGCAGCGGCCGGACGAATCTTCGCGAACTGGGACGGCGACCTCGCGGGCGCGGCGAACCCCGCGAGCCTCGTCGTGGACCGGGATCTTCAGGTGGGCGCCCGCTTCCTCGCCCCCGTCTCCCTGCAGGAGCTCGAGAGCGGGGCGTCTGCGAACTCGCGCCGCGTCTCCACCGTCGGCCTCCTCAGCGCGGTGGACGGCGACCTCTACCTCGCTGCGATCGCCTTCAAGCCGAACGTGCTCGTGACGGACGTCTCGGGCCTCGGCCTCGCATGGAGCCCGCTGCGCGTCCAGTGCGCCGGGCGCGGCCAGACGGGTCTCGCGGTCTGGCAAGCCCGCGGCCAGCCCGGCGGCGACGGCATCGTCACGGCGACCTTCTCTACCTCCCCCGAGAACGCCGTCCTCGCCGTCTCGCGCTACGCCAGCGCCGCCGCGCTCGATGCGCAGGGCGCCGTGTCCGCCAACAGCGTCGGGGTCGCGGGCGCCTGCACGGGCGGCGCGGACCAGGACGCGTACGCGCTCCCACTCGACACGACCGCGCCGGGGGGCCTGGTGTACGTCGCGACCGCCATGCGCCAGCGCGACCACCTCCCGGGCAGCGGCTACCAGGAGCGCGTCGAGCTCTACAAGGGCAGCGGGGGGAGCGTCGCCGGGCTCTCCATCGCGGACCTCCGCATCGGCGCGCCCGGTCTCACCGCCGTCCAGGGCCGCTTCGACACCGTCGTGGACTGGGCGGCCGTCGCCCTCGAGATCCCGGCCTCGCCGCCGGCACCCTGAGACACTGCGCCCGTGGGCCGGCTCCGCGACTCGGACGGACGCAGGAGACGCCTGGCACGCGCGAACGCCGCGCTCGGCGAGATCACGCGCCGGCTGAAGCAGCGCGAGCGCTGACGCCAGCGGGTCGCCTAGACTCCGCGCTCGGCACCCCAAGGCCCGCTTCCGGAGCGCTCGCGCTCGCGTGCGATCCCGGGCGGTCTCGGGGAAGCCGTCTCGGGAAAACCCAGGAGGGGAGCCAGTCATGCGTCCTGCACGCGTCTCGCGTTTCGCGATCCTCGTCGTCCTCGCCGTCGCACTCGCCGCCTGTGGCGAGCGCAAGGAGGCCGCGGCGCCGGAGGTCGCCCCGCTGGAAGAGTTCCCGGCAGACGTCCCGGAGCCGGAGGCGGCGATCGACGACTTCACCGACGTCCTGCCCGAGGCGCAGCCGGCGCCCTCGGCGGCGGAGCCCGCCGCCGAGCCGGAGGCCGCGGCCGAGCCGGCGGCCGTCGCGCAGCCCGCGACGGTCGACCTCGAGATCTACAAGGCGGGATTCATCGTCGGCGTGAGCGGCGGACGCGGAACGCTGCACTTCCAGGGGGCGTCCTACCCCCTCTCGATCGCCGGCGTGAGCGTCGGCGCGACCGCGGGCCTGTCCAAGGCCGAGCTGGTGGGCGAGGCCCAGAACCTCCACCGGGTCGCGGACATCGAGGGCACCTACAGCGCGACGCAGGCGGGCCTCGCCCTCGGCGGCGGCGAGAAGATCACGCGGCTCGAGAACTCGAAGGGCGTGGTGCTGAAGGTCCGCGGCAAGCAGATCGGGATCGAGCTCTCGCTCGACCTGAACGGGATGCAGATCAGCCTGGCGAAGTAGCGGCCCGCGCCGCCCGGCGGCGCCGGGTCGAAACGCCGATTTGGGTGATCCCGCGCACGCAGCGGCGCCGCGCCGCGCCCGATCCCTCCCGACATGGAGGCGCGAGAGCGATGCGCGCGCAGGAGCGCGCGCGCCGGCGCGAGCCCGAGCCGGCGGACGCTGGCGGCGCTCCTCGGCATCCCCCTCCTCGCCGCCGCCGCTCCGCGCGCCGCCGGCGCGCAGGAGGAGACGCCGCCCGAGCTCAAGATCGCGTTCCTCGGCGATCAGGGGCTCGGAGGCGACGCCGAGGCGGTGCTGCGCCTCGTGCGCGACGAGGGCGCGGAGGCGGTGCTCCACCTCGGCGACTTCGACTACGCCGACGACCCCGCGGCGTGGGAAGCGCAGATCGACTCGCTGCTCGGGCGCGAGTTCCCGTACTTCGCCTGCGTCGGGAACCACGATGCGCGCCGCTTCTTCGGGCCCGGCGGCTACCAGGAGCGCCTCGCGGCGCGCATGCGGCGGCTCGGGATCCGCTGGCACGGGATCCTCGGCGTGCGCTCCTGGTTCCGCTGGCAGGGGATCCTCGTGGTCGCGACGGCGCCCGGCGTCTTCGGGAGCGGCGACCTCTTCTACGCCGGCTACATCCAGCGCGCGCTCGCCCGGGACGACTCCCTGTGGAGTATCGCGGGCTGGCACGAGAACATGCGCGCGATGCAGGTGGGCGGGAAGCGGAACTCGACGGGCTGGGGCGTGTACGAGGCGTCGCGCAGGGGCGGCGCCGTCATCGCGACGGCGCACGAGCACTCCTACTCGCGCACCCACCTGCTCGCCGACGTCTCGGAGCATGTCGTGGCGAGCCGCGCCGAGCCGCTCGCGCTCGCCGCCGACGACCCCGCCACGCGCCGCGACGAGGGGCGGAGCTTCGTCTTCGTCTCCGGGCTCGGCGGCGAGAGCGTGCGCGAGCAGCAGCGGGGCGGCCCGTGGTGGGCGAGCGTCTACACCGCCGACCAGGGCGCCCGCGCGGGCGCGCTCTTCGGCGTCTTCCACCACCGCGGCGACCCGCGGCTCGCGCGCTTTTACTTCAAGGACATCGCGGGCCACGTCGCGGACGACTTCCTGGTGGCGAGCCCGGAGGCGCTCGCGCCGGCTGCGCGCTAGCCGCTATTGATAACGGGCCCGCGCCGGCGCGGGCGCCGCGGCGAGACCCGCCGGCGTCGCCCGACGCTCGAGGCGACAGCGCGTGAGGCGCTCGATCGCGAGCAGCAGGGGACGCTCCGCCGCCGAGCAGAGCGAGAGCGCCACGCCGCTCGCGCCGGCCCGCCCCGTGCGCCCGACGCGGTGCACGTAGCTCCCGGGGTCCTGCGGGAGATCGAAGTTGATCACGTGGGAGAGCCCCTTCACGTCGAGGCCGCGCGCGGCGATGTCGGTGGCGACCACGACGCGGGTGCGGCCGCGCTTCAGGCTCTCGAGGGCACGCTCGCGCGCGGGCTGGGACTTGTTGCCGTGGATGGCGGCCACGGCCACGCGCGCCCGCTCGAGCTGCCCCGCCAGCCGGTTGGCGCCGCGCTTGGTCCGCGTGAAGACCAGCGCTCGGTCGACCTCGCCGCCGTCGAGGAGCCGGAGCAGCAGGTCGAGCTTGCGGCCGGCGTCGACGAAGTAGACCGACTGCTCGATCGGCAGGGCGGTGGAGGCGACCGGGTCGACGGCGACGCGCACCGGCTCGTCCAGCAGGCGCCCGGCGAGATCCTGGATCTCGCGCGGCAGCGTCGCGGAGAAGAACAGCGTCTGGCGCTCCTCCGGCAGCTCGCGGGCGATGCGGCGCACGTCGTGGATGAAACCCATGTCGAGCATCCGGTCGGCCTCGTCGAGCACGAAGTAGCGCACCTGCCCGAGCGCCACGTGGCGCCCGCGCAGCAGGTCGAGGAGGCGACCCGGCGTGGCGACGAGCACGTCCACGCCCCTCCGCAGGGCCTCGATCTGCGGGCCCTTGCCGACGCCGCCGAAGACGACGTGGTGGCGCAGCTTGCTGTGCGCGCCGTAGCGCCGGAAGCTCTCGCCGATCTGTGCGGCGAGCTCGCGCGTCGGAGCGAGCACCAGCGCCCGGATCGCGGGGCGGCCCTCGCTCCGCGGCGCGTCCAGCAGGTGATGGAGGATCGGGAGCGCGAAGGCGGCGGTCTTGCCGGTCCCCGTCTGCGCGCAGCCGAGGACGTCGCGTCCGGCGAGGACGTGCGGAATCGCCTCGAGCTGGATCGGCGTGGGCTCGCCGTAGCCGGCGGCGCGCACGGCCTCGCGCAGCGCGGGGCGGAGGCCGAGGGCGTCGAAGCCGACGGCGCACGCCGGGCTCGCGCCCGTGACGCTCGTTTCGAAGGCAGGGGTCGATCTCATGATTTCCTGGGTTCTCTCTGTGGAGCAGCGACTCGCGCGCGACCCTTCGTCGGTCGTGGCGCGGCCAGCCGCTCGTAGCTCGAGGGGGCGGCGAAGCGCGGCGCTCCGGCCACCTCACACATCCCACCCCGAGACATGTCGTTTGGGTACCGAGCTCCCCCGGAAGCGGGGCAGGGCGTAGGACGCAGGCAGCGAGTGAAGCGTGCCTCTCGTCCTCGAGCTCAAAGGGGAGTGTGGCACCGCGGCCGCCCTGGCGCAACCCCCGGGGAGCCCCAGGCCCTTGCCGGGCCGCGGCGGGTCGCCGAGATTCGGGGCGATGTCGAAGGCCTTCGTGCGCGAGGATGCCGAGGTCGAAGAGCCCGAGGGCGAGGAGCCCGCGTTCGGCCCGGGGCCCCGCTACATCACGCCGGAGGGGCGGCGGCGGCTCGAGGCGGAGCTCGAGCGGCTCTGGAAGGTCGAGCGTCCGAAGGTGACGCGGGAGGTGGCGGAGGCGGCCGCGCTCGGGGACCGCTCCGAGAACGCGGAGTACATCTACGGCAAGCGCCGCCTGCGCGAGATCGACCGGCGCCTGCGGTACCTCGCCAAGCTGATCGAGAGGCTCACGGTGGTGAGCGAGGTGCCGGGCGACCGCGAGCGCGTCTTCTTCGGCGCCTTCGTCACGGTCGAGGACGAGGCGGGCCAGCGCGCCAGCTATCGCCTCGTCGGACCCGATGAGACCGACGCCGGCGCGGGCCGGATCAGCATCGAATCGCCGATGGCGCGGGCGCTGCTCGGCAAGCGCGCCGGCGACGACGCCCTCGTGCGCCGCCCCAAGGGCGAGAGCGAGTTCCTCGTCACCGCAGTCCGGTATGAGCCCGAGGCCTAGCGCGCCCGAGGCGTAGCCCGCCGGGGGGGGCCGCTCAGCCCTCGGAGCCAGGCGACGAGGTGCGCGTCGAGCCGGAGCCGCTGGTAGCCGCGATCCGCCAGGAAGCGCCCGGCCGCCCGCTCGCACGCGCTCGCGCGCCCGGCGGCGCGCATCACCACGACGGAGGGACCCGCCGCGAGGACGCCTTCGATCGCCCCGCGGCAGCCCTCGAACCCGACGAGGTGGAGGAAGGGGACGAAGGCCTCGGAGAGCCGGAGGAAGGGAAGGGGCGCGCGCACCTCGCGCAGCACGTAGACCTCCTCGGCGGAGATCGCGACCAGAGGGCCCTGCTTCCCGGCGAGCTCCGCGACGGCCGCGACGAGGCGCCGCTGCCGGGCGAGCGGGTCGCCCCGGATCTCGGCGGAGTCCGGGCGCAGGAACTCCGCCGAAGGGCGCAGGGCGAGGGCCGCGGCGAGCGCGAGGACGAGCGCGCCGGCGAGGGCGGGCCCCGGGGGCGGGAGCCGGGTTGCGGGACGCAGCGCTTCGCTCGCCGCGCAACCCGCGAAGAACGCGAAGAGCGGGAGCAGCGCGTAGAGGTCCGCGATGCCGCCGAAGGTCCAGGCGCTGAAGGCGCCCCAGAGCAGCGCGAGCAGACCCATCGCCCCGCTCCGGGCGCCGAGCCAGGCCTCGGCGAAGGGGCCCGCGCCCGCGCGCAGCGAGCGCGCTGCGAGCGCGGCGAATCCGACACCGCCGAGGATCAGGAGGCCGAGGTCGCCGCCGAGCTCCTGGCGCATCACCTCGACCGGACGCAGCGGCGCCGAGCCCGCCGCGGCGAGCTCGAAGGAGGCCGGGATCGCGACCGCGCGCTCCCACCAGGCGAGAAAGGCCCCGTGGGCGGCGAGGTAGGCCACGCTCGGAAGCGCTCCGAGCGCAGCGCCCGCCGCGAAGGCCGCCGCGGGGCGCCACGGCGCGCGCCGCCCCTCCCAGAGGACGCAGGCGCCGAAGGCCACGGGCACGACGGCGGCCGCCGGCTGCCAGCAGCCGGCCGCGAGCAGCGCCGCGCCTCCGACCGCGGCGGGGCGCCGCGCCTGGAGCGCCCGGCTCGCGACGAGGGTCGCCAGCATCACGAGGTGCTTCGGCTCGAGCGTCGCGAACGCCGACCAGGCCCAGCGCTCGAAGCCGATCATCGCGACCCCGGCCACGAGCGCGGCCCACGCGCTCCCCGTCGCGCGACGGCAGACGGCGTGGACGAGGAGCACGCAGAGGACGGCGACCCCCACCGCGGCGTAGCGCGGCGCGAGGAAGGTCGGAAGGCCGAAGAGCCTGCCCCCGGCCATCGCCGCGGCGGAGGCGAGCGGGCCCAGCGGCGGATAGCCCATGAAGTCGGTCGCGTAGATCGACTCCCCGCGCAGCACCGCCTGCCCGAAGTACGTGAAGTAGGCGCGGTCGCCCTGGATCGCGGCCCGTGCGAAGCCGAGCGGGAGCCAGACCGCGAGCGCCAGCCCGGCCAGCGCGATCGACGGGCCGGCCCGCGTCAGGAACGCAAGCGAAGCGCGCAGCGAGCCGCAGGCGAGCGGAGTGTGGCCCCGGCCACTCAGACCGGCCACGGGCCGAGCAGGAGCAGCGTCACGCCGAGGATCGCGGCATAGACGGGGAAGCCGATCGCGCAGACGGCGAGGGCGCGCAGGCTGCCGCGGTAGTCCAGGGCCTGGCGCACCGCGACCACCATCCCCGCGAGCATCCAGAGCCCGCAGACCAGGAAGACCGCCGCCGCGAGCGGCTCGTAGAGCGCGAACGCGAGCAGCAGACCCGGCGAGGTCGAGAAGCCGAGCGTGCGCAGGAGCTCGCCCGTGTCCGCCTGCGTCTCGGGCCCCGGGAGCAGGCGCGTCCCGATCCACCACGTGGTGCGCGCCCACGCGTACCAGCCGACGAGCCAGGCCACGGCGCTCAGCGCGATCCCGCGAAAGCCGCCGTTGGGGAAGCTCCCGACCCCGGCGGCGACGGCCACCAGCAGCACCACCGCGAAGGCCTGGCGCGTGGCGGCGCGGTCCGCCTCGACCTCCTCGTAGAGCGCCGGCTCGAGGCGCGCCGCGCGCCACATGCGGCCCGCGATCGCGCGCGCGCTCACGGCGCCACCCCGTCCGCGTTCACCCACAGGCGGCAGCGCTCGAGGGTGCGCGGGAGGGTCCGGCGCGTGACCGCTTCCTCGAGGAAGGCCGGCAGGGCGTCGCCCACGTCCACCGCCGTCGAGAGGCGCCCGAGCGTGTGGGTCGGGTCCATCGCGTAGAGCTCCCAGGAGCCCTCGACGCGGCGCATCGGGTTCGGGGCGCTCGGGTCGAGCTCCCAGGCGATCCGCCGCCGCTGCGGGTCGAGGCGGTAGCGCAGCCGGTAGCCGACCTCCACGAAGAGGATGCGGATGTGGTGCTCGTCGACGTGCCCGTCCGGGAGGCGCGCCACGGTCGCGAGCCCCTCGAGCTCGCTGCGGTACTCCCCCTGCCGGGCCGTCTCGCTGAGCAGCGCGTAGACGCGGTCGAGGGGCCGGTCGAAGAGGACGTAGGCGCGCACCGTCTCCCCGTCCCCGTCGAGGACGAGGGACTTCGCGTCGAGAAGCCCCCGCACCACCGCCTCGGGCTCCGCGCGCAGCAGCACCTGCCCGGGCAGCGGACTCCCGCCCGCCGCGGCGTCCGCGCAAGCCGCGCGCGCTCCGGCCGCGAGCGCTCCCACGACCGACGCAGCGAGGATCCGGGCGAGCCGAGGCGCCACCCCGCCAGTTTACACCCGCCGCGGCCGCCGATTGAAGCCCGCGGCCGGCTGTGATTCCATCCGCGTCCGTGGGCTACGAAACGCAGGTGCGGCTGCCGCATACGGATCTGGTCGTCGGGCGGATCGGCCTCGGGTCGAGCTTCGGCGTCGGGCCGGAGGGGCTCGCGCTCGCCTTCGACCACGGCATCAACTACTTCTACTGGGGGAGCATCCGCCGGCCGGGCTTCGGCCGCGGGATCCGCGAGCTCGCGCGCCGCGGCCGCGAGAAGATCGCCGTCGTCCTCCAGAGCTACACGCGCTGGCCGGCGACGTGGATGCGGCTCATGGTCGAGTCGGGGCTGCGCCGGCTCGGCCTCGACCACGCCGACGTGCTGCTGCTCGGCTGGCACAATCATCGCCCGCCGCAGGCGATCCTCGACGCGGCGCAGGAGCTGCGCGCGAGGGGCCGCGTCCGCTACCTCATGATGTCGGGGCACCAGCGGACCTTCTTTCCGGTGATGGCCCGCGACGGCATCTTCGACCTCTTCATGGTCCGCTACAACGCGGCGCACCGCGGCGCCGAGCGCGAGGTCTTCCCCGCCCTGCCCGCCCCCCCGCAGAGCCCCGGGATCTGCGCCTACACGGCGACGCGCTGGGGATCGCTGCTCGACCCGAAGCGGGTGCCGCCGGGCGAGCGCGTGCCGACCGCCGGCGACTGCTACCGCTTCTGCCTGAGCCACCCGGCGGTCGACATGGTGCTCGCCGGGCCGGCCGACACCGAGCAGGTTCGGCTGGTCTGCAAGGCCCTCGCGGCCGGCCCGCTCGCGCAGGACGAGCTCGCCTGGATGCACCGCGTCGGCGACCACGTCTACGGCCGCTCGCCGATCGGCCGCCTCGCCGACTGATCCGGCGCCCCGATCTCTTCGACCTCGAAGCGCCGGCTGCGACGCCGGAGCCAGAGCACGCCGGCGAGGTCGACGAGCCCTGCGGCGAGCCGGCGGCCGAGCCCGTACTTCGAGCGCCCGCACAGGCGCGGCCGGTGACCCACCTCGACCGAGACCACGCGCCCGCCGGCGGCCAGCACGAGCGCGGGCAGGAAGCGGTGCTGGTGGTCGAAGAAGGGGAGCTCGAGGAAGGTCGCGCGGTGGACGAGCCGGAGCCCGCAGCCGATGTCGGGCGTCCCGTCGCCGAGGACGGCTCGGCGGACCGCGTTGGCGACGCGTGACGCGACGCGCCGGGGCCACGCGTCCTCGCGCCGGCGCCGCCAGCCGCAGACGAGGCGCAGACCGCCGCGGCGGTCGCGGCCGAGCGCGTCGAGCAGGCGCGGGATGTCCGCCGGATCGTTCTGGCCGTCTCCGTCGAGCGTCACCACCCACTCGGCGCGGGCCGCCGCGATTCCCGTGCGCAGTGCGGCGCTCTGGCCGAGGCGCTGGCGATGGCGCAGGACCCGCAGCGGGAGCTCGCCGCGATCGAGCAGCTCCCGCAGCCGCGCGGGCGTGGCGTCGCGGCTGCCGTCGTCCACGACGACGATCTCGCGGGGACGAGCCGGGCCGGCGAGCTGCCCGACCTCGCGCAGCAGCCCGCCCACGCTCTCCGCCTCGTCGAGGACCGGGACTACGAGGGAGAAGACGGGGTCCGGCGCGTCCATCCGCACGCCCGCGCCCGCAGGGCTACTTCGCGCAGAGGTAGACGTCGAAGGTCTGCCGGCCGCCCTCGATCGCGCTGGCGGGCACGATCGTATCGCCGCCCATCAGCGCGGCCTCGTTGCGCGCGAGCGACTCGAGCTCCTGCTCGATCTTCGGGTCGCTGCGCGCGAAGATCAGGACGCGATCCGTCGTCTGCGCGTGGGTGCGGCCCTTCGTCTCGCAGCCGGCGGCCTCGCCCTCCTTCGCGACGCGCACCGCCGTTCCCCCCTCGGTGAGCTTCACCCACGTGCAGGCCAGCGCCAGGGCGCCCGCCAGAGCGATGCTGCGCCTCATCTGCGTCCCCCGCGGAAGTTGCGGGCGCAAGGATACACTCTCGCGTCGCGCGCTGCCGCGCGAGCCAGGAGCCGGCCCGAGGTCTCGGGCGGGCTGCGCAGAGGAGCGCCCGATTCCGGATCCGCAGGTCGCCCGCCCCTTCTCCCGGAACCGCTTCCTCCGGCGGCTCGCGGCCGCCTACCTCGGCGTCTGGATCGCGACCGCGATCGCGCCCTACGACCGCGGGGACTGGCTGCTCGAGAACCTGATCGTCTTCGCCGCGGCGGCCGCGCTCGTCGCGACCCATCGCAGCTTCGCCTTCTCGAACGTTTCCTACGCTCTCGTCTCCGCCTTCCTCGCGCTTCACGCCGTGGGCGCGCACTACACCTACTCGCTCACGCCCTTCGGCGACTGGTTCTCCGCGGCCCTCGGACTCTCGCGCAATCACTATGACCGGCTCGTGCACTTCGCGTTCGGGCTGCTCCTCGCCTACCCGCTGCACGAGATGGCGCGCCGCGTCCTCCACCTCCACGGGGGCTGGAGCTGGGTGCTCCCGGCGCTCGCGATCCTCGCGCTCTCGTCCAGCTACGAGATCGTCGAGTCCTGGGCGGCCCGCATCGTCGATCCCGAGCTCGGCCAGGCCTTCCTCGGGACCCAGGGCGACGAGTGGGACGCGCAGAAGGACATGGCCCTCGCGCTCGCCGGCGCCGGGATCGCGCTCGCGACGAGCGCCCTCTACCACGCCCGCACCGGCCGCGAGCCGTGGCTCCTGCTGCGCGGGAGCGGCGCTGCTCCTCACTGAGACGGCTCGTCCCCCGACTCGAGCCGGCGCAGCAGCTCCGCCCGCGCGCCGGCGACGTCGGTGAGCGGGGTCGCGCGGTAGCGCGCCACCTCCGCCGCGTCGTAGGGGGCGACGCCCGTGGCGGCCTGCGCGGACCCGAAGCTCGCGAGCATCCAGTTCAGCACCGCGGCGAGCTCGGCGTCGGAGAGCGGCGCGTGCGCGCTCCCCGGCACCTGCACGAGGTAGGCGCGCCCGCCCGCGACGGAGAGGAAGCGCCCGAGCCCGGGCGCGAGCGCCGGCACCTCGCCGGCCTTGCCGGAGCCGTCGGCGAGGTGGCAGCCCTGGCAGTGCAGCATGTAGAGGACCTGCGGCGACTCGGCCGCCGCCGGCGCGGCGGCGAGCAGGGCCGCGAGCGCCGCGCGAAGGGTCCGGCGCGGGCCGCGCCGCGTCACCGGCGCTCGCGCTCCGTCGCCACGCCGATCACGACCGACACCGTCGAGTTGTAGACCACGCCGACCTCGCCCATGCACCAGTCGATGTCGTTGGCGCGCGCGGGCAGGTAGACGGGCTTGTCGCCCTCGTTGCGGTGGCAGAAGCAGCGGCCGCAGGCGTTCTTCCCGCAGCAGTCGTTGTAGGAGATCACGTAGTCGCGCCCGTCGGCGGGGTTGCGGCAGGTCCCGATCCAGGTGACGGGCGACATCTCCGTGCCGGGAGGGCAGCTCCTGTGCGTGCCGCCGCAGCAGGCCGCGAGGAAGCCGTCGATCGAGCAGTTGCGCCAGTACTGGCAGCTCGTGGGGTCGCCCTCCGGCGTGTCCGGGTCGGGCTCGCCGGGCGCGGGCTCGCGCGCGGCGGCGCCGGCGCGCGCCACCGGGAGGAGCGGGAGCGCCGCCGCGCCGACGAGGAGCGCCCCGGCCCGGGCCAGTAGCCCACGGCGCGAGGTCCGCCGCGCGAGCTGCCGCGCGAGGTCGGCCACGACGCGATCGAGGCGATCCATCACGCGACCCGCCGCGCCAGATACTCCTGCACCGAGGCCACGCCGAGCGCCTCGGCCTCGCACAGGCTCTCGAGGTGCTCGCGCGAGTTCACGAGGCCGCGGGCGCGCACGGCGCCCTGCGCGTCGAGGAGCACCGCGTGCGGGAGCCGCCCCACCTGGTAGAGCAGGCCGAGTTCGGTCGAGAGCACGTAGCTCTCGCCCTCGAGGCCCTGCTCGCGGACGAAGGCCTCCTGCTCCGCGCGCGGCCCGTCGCTGGCGAAGACGAGGCGGAGGCGCCCCGCCTCGGCGTCGCGCAGCGAGCGCGCGGCGGGCAGGAGCGCCTTGCAGACGGGGCAGGTCGGGGAGACGAAGAGGAGCAGCGTGCTCGCTCCCGAGGCCTCGCTCCCGCCGACGCGCACGGGGCGGCCCGCGAGGTCCGCGACCAGGGTCGCCGGCGCCCGCTCGCCCGGGCGCGGTCCCTCGCGGCCCAGGAGCGCCCCCGCCGGAGCCACGCGCTCGTGGAGGATCCCGATCTGGCGCACGAGCGCGAGCACCACGGCGGCCAGGGCGACGACGAGGATCCAGAGCACCAGGTTGGAGACGACGAGGGCCTCGGTCATGCCTCCCTCCGGCGGCGCAGGCTGCGCCCGCGCGCGGCCTGATCGAGCGAGAGCTCGGCCGCGCCGAAGACCAGGCCGGCCGTCGCCACGGCGCCGGCGAGGGTCAGCGCATCGATCCAGACGAGCGGCCGCGGCGCTACCGGGAGCGACGCCGCGAGCGCGACGACCCCGAGCGCGGCGTTGCGCGCGACGAGCGCGGGGCCGAGCGGCCGCGCGCCGGCGGGGCCGCCGCAGCCGCACTCGATCCCGCCCCGGCCCGCGGCGAGGGCGGCCCGCATCGCGCCCGCGTAGAGCGCGAGCAAGGCCGCCGCCGCGAGTGCGGGCGCCGGGCCGGCGCCGGGGAGCAGGAGCGCCGCGCCGATCGCGAGTTCGGTCGCGGCGAGCAGCCACACCGCCGCCGGCAGCACGCGCGGCGGGAGGAGGCCATAGCCCGCCAGCGCTGCCCCGAAGCGCGCCGGGTCGCGCGCCTTGTGCCGCGCCGCCGAGAGCAGGAGCAGCGCCAGCGCGCCCCGCAGCGCCGCCGTCGCGACCGGGTCGAGGTGGGCGCTCACCGCGCCGCCTCGACCGTCTGCCAGGGGACTTGGAGGGCGAGCGTCGTCATGTTGCCCGGCGCCAGCCGGTGTAGGAATTCGCCCGAGAGAGCGTCGTAGACCGCGAGCGACCCGGTGAAGTCCGAGGCGGTGACGAGCAGGGGCCGCTCGTCCTGCGTCACCGCGACGAGCCCCACGTCGAGGCCTGCGAGCGAGAGCGCCCACTCGAAGAGCGGCCCGAGCGGCCAGACGAGGCTCGGGCCCGGGTCGAGGGGCATGCCGAGATAGGTGAGCCCAGGGCTGCGCAGCGCGATGCGCTGCACGCGCCGGCGCGAGGCCAGGTCGTAGACCCAGAGCTCCTTGCCGGGAGCCTTGTGCGTGTCGGGCGGCCCCTGGTGCACGAGCGCGTAGAGGCGGCCGCTGGCGGCGTGGACGGCGAGGTGCTGCTGACCGCCGATGCGCCAGCTCTCCGCGCGCTCCTCCGCCCCGACGAGGTCCCAGGGCTCCCCGAAGCGCGGCTCGGCCCCCGAGACGTCGACCGTGTGCAGGCGTCCCTCGAAGGAGACGAAGAGCCACTGGTCGCCGCGGCGCACGGCCTTCTCGGTCACGGGGTCGCGCCGGGGATCGAAGAAGGGCTGCGTGCGCACCTTCGCCGCCTCGCGCCCCGCCTCGTCGAGCGCCACCACGAGCAGCGAGCCGTCGGCGCAGGGTGCCATGAAGCGGCGCGGGCCGGCCGCGTAGACGAGGCCGCAGCCGGGCGTCGCGATCTCCGTCACGAAGGCGCGGCGCGCGAGGTCGACGACGCTCACCGACGTCGCGGGAGTCATGTTGAAGACGAGCGCGAAGCGGTCGTCGTCGGTGAGCGCCTCGTTCGCGGCGGGGAGCTGGTTCATCGCGCGCCGCGGCGGGATCCCGACCTCGGCCACCGGCGCGAGCGAGAGCGCGTCGTAGACGGTGACGACGTCGCTGCGCTCGCCGCGCGAGCCGCGCGAGTAGTGCGTCTCGGGCACGTAGATCTCGGGGCGGCTGCGCGCGAAGAGCGCCGAGGGGATGCCGTAGCCGCCGTCGATCACGCCGAGCAGGTCCCCGCTCTCGAGATCGGCGAGGGCGATGTGGCCCAGCACGGCGTCGGAGGCCCACACGAGGTGCGGCGAGAGCGGGGCGCGGAGCCGCTCGACCCGGCCGATCGGCTCGACGGGGAGCTCGGCCGCGGCGGGGGCCCCGGCGAGGAGCCCGAGCAGGGCGGCGGCGGCGAGGCGATCGGGCGAGGCGGCCACGCGCACAGCCTATGCGATCGCGGCGCCCGGCTTCAAGCGCGGCCTTCGGCCCTGCCGGCGGGGGGCCGGATCCCGCGAGCCGGCCCCCGCGATCAGCGCCGCGCGAGCGCGCTGCCGAGCAGCTCGGACTCGCGGCGGGCCAGGGCCTCCTCGACGCCGCGCGCGAAGGCCTCGCGCCCGAGGTCCGTCCAGTGGCAGATGTCGATCCAGTGCGCGCGGTCCTTCGGGATGTGGCGCTCCATGTCGAAGAAGAGCGCCTCGGGATGGAGCGCGGCGATGCGCCGGGTCGCCTCGTTGTGGGCCTCGATCGCCGCGACCACGTTCTCCTTCCGCCCCCACACCTCCGTCGCCACGCTCTCGGGCATGAAGGTGTAGTCGGTCGTCTGCGCGAAGAAGCGCTCGTTCGTGTAGTCGTCCGGGAGGTAGTAGGCGTAGGTGAGCAGCAGCACCCGCTGCCCCCGCTCGCGCGCGATCCGCAGCACCTCCTCCACGTTGCGCGAGAAGGCGGGCACGGTCTTCACGTCGGCGCCCTCGGCGAGCCACGGGTCGTCGAGCGGGTGGTTGTAGGGAGCTTCGCGCTGGAATGCCGGGGCGAGCTGCACGCGCGCGCGCTGGAAGAGCGAGACGCCGAAGGTCGCCGCGAAGGAGCGGGAGAGGATGGGATGCCGGTCGACCCAGGCGAAGGCCGGCGCGTAGCGCCGGTAGTAGGGGAACTGGGTGTAGTCGTCGCGGAAGACCTCGCGCGGGTAGTTGTTGGCGCGGGCGTCGTTGATGCCCTCGTAGAGCAGGACGAGGTCGAAGTCGTAGCCGCGGTACCAGTGCTGGTACTTCCAGAGCGAGTCGAAGCTCGTGTGGGCGGGTACCCCGGTCGAGACCACGCGCACCGAGAGCTCGCGGCGCCGGAAGAGGGGGGCCTGGTTCATCAGCGCCTGGAAGCGCGGTTGGAAGTCGCGCGTCACGAAGGCCGACGCGCCGAGCGTCAGCATGCGGAAGTGGCCGGCGGGGATCTCGCGCTCGAAGCCGTCGTCCTGGAAGCCGTTGATCTCGTTCGCGGCGCGCGGGTAGACGAGCACGCGCGGGTCGCTCGAGAGGTATACGAGGCGCAGGCCGAGACCCACCCACAGGAGCGCGAAGAGGACGCTCACGATCGAGGTCACGGCGTTGCGGCAGGGCTCGGGCAGGCGGCGCAGGAGCTCTCGCATTCGCACTGCGGCGTAGCAACGAGCGCGCCAAGAGCGCGCCCCCCGCGGCGAAGCCCGGTACGAAGCGGGGTTGTGCGCCCGCGTTGCCGGTGCGCGGCGCCGCGGCCGGCGCTGCGGGTGGCCGGCACGTCGCCCCACGGTGTGAACCGCGCGCCAGCCGCGCAGGGGCCTTCGCCCCGCCCGGTCGCACTGCGCTAGCCTCGGCGCATGCACCGCAGGGCGGCCCTCGCGCTCGCAGCACTCGCCTGCACCGCCGCTTCGCCCCGCACGCTCGCGAGCGGCGACGACGCGGTCGTCGTGATCCGCGGCTCGAGCGTGAGCGTGGCGCGGCCCCTCACCCCGGAGCGCGTCCTCGACGGGAGCGCCGAGGTCGAGATCGTGCGGATCGAGGCCGCGCCCGCCCCCGTCGCCCGGCCGCGCCTCCCCGAGCCGGAGCGCGAGGTCGTGATCGTCTACCTGCCGGTCGCGGAGCCCCCGCCGCCGATCGGCATCCCGGTGGCGTGGACGGCGGCCTGGCCGTGGGCCGGGAAGCCCGGCTTCCACCCGCACGGGCCGCACGCCGGCCCGCACCGCCAGGGCCACTTCCCGCCGGGCTTCCACCCGCTCGGGCTCCACCGCGCGCCAGTGCGCAACGCCTTGCACAGGCGCTGAGCTCCGCCCGCACGGCGGGAGCGCGTGGGTAGCGCGCTTCCCAGCGCCTCGTCGCGCGCCCCGCCGACCGTCGCGGGGCCGCGTGCAGCTTCGCCCGCAAGCTCTCGCCGCCCTTCGCGCCACGGCCCGGTCGGTCCGCTGCGGCACACGCCTTGCAAACGACCGGACGCGCGGAGCCGCCGCGTGGGGGAGAGCCAGACCTTGAGCCAGAGCGCAGCCGAGCGGGTGCACGCGGGACCGGCCACCGACACGCAGGAGGCCGAGGAGCCCCGCGGCTATCGGGTCCTCACCGTCACGAGCAACAAGGGCGGCGTCGGCAAGACCACCGTTGCCACCAACCTCGCCATCTACTTCCGCGCGCTCCGCGAGGACCTCCCGATCCTGCTGATCGGGCTCGACGACCACCAGCTCATCGACCGCATGTTCGCGATCGAAGCGGACTCGCGAGGAACGCGCATCGAGACCGCGCTCCGCGAGGGCGATCTCGCCCCGGCGATCCGGCTCGGGCAGTACGGCGTGCACTACGTTCCCTCGAGCCCGGAGATCTCGGAGCTCAAGAGCGAGCTTCGCGATCCCTTCTACCTCCACGAGGTGCTCCGCCGCACGGCCTGGCAGGGGCTCGTCATCGTCGACACCAAGAGCGATCTCGAGATCCTGACGCGCAACGCCATCGCGGCCGCGGATCTCTCGGTCGTGGTGGTCGAGGATCAGCTGTCGATCCACGAGGCTGTCCGCGTCTTCGAGCTCCTGCGCCGCTATCGCAAGCCGCAGGCCTCCGCCCGGGTCCTCCTCTCCCTCGTCGACCAGCGCATCAAGTTCGACGATGCAACACGCGGCGACATCCTGACCCTGCTCCGCAGCGAGGTGGACCTCCGCGGACTGCCTCGCTTCGAGAGCTTCCTGTCACGAAGCCCCAAGGTGCAGTCCCTCGGCACGAACCCGGGCGGCCGCCCGCTCTCGATCCTCCACAACGCGAAGGGCTCGACCGTTCACCGACAGATGTACGAGCTCGCCTGCGAGGTGCTCGAGCTGCTCGGCGACGTCGAGTTCGCCGCCGAGGAGCTCGCGCCGGAGGCACCGGTCGCGCTGTCGAAGCCGGAAACCCAGGAAGGCGTCGCCGCGGTGATCCACCTGCCGGTGCCCGTCCGCGGCGAGCCGCTGCCGGATGGACGGGGCTACCGGCTCGTGGACAGTGGCTCCCACTGGGAGGTGGCCAACGGCAGGCACCTGCTCCACGACCTCAAGCAGCGTTACCCGGACTACTTCGAGCTGATCTTCGACCCGGTGACGAATCGGGTGCCGGAGCTCAAGGACCTGCGCTCCGACCTCGAGAGGAATCCGACGGATCGCTCCAGCTTCGATGCGCTCAACGCGATCGCGATCGGGTTCTTCGAGATCAGCTACCGCGCCGAGGCGCAGAAGGGCTCGGGGCTGCACTACATGGGCCAGTCCTTCCGCGCGGCGCGCGTGGCTTCGGTGCTGTGGCGCGCCTACGGAGAGACCCGCGACAACCGGCTGCGCGATGCGATCATCGACTTCTTCGAGGACGCCGCGAACGGCCAGAAGCTCGGTGCGCGCACGACGGCGCGCACGCTGGCCCAGATGGTGACCTCGATCCAGCGCCAGGAGAAGGACCCGGTGCGCGCGGCGCGCCTGCGGCGCGCCTCTCATTCGCTGCGGCGCGGTGGCAGCGACGCCGCCGACCCCCATCGCGACCCCCGCTCGATGCCGGACCCGCGCCCGAGCCGCGTCGCGCGCGTGACCGGGATCCACGCGGAGAAACGCCGCAACTCGTAGCCCGCATCAGAGACCGTCGAGGTGTTCGGTCTGGTTGAAGCTCAGCAGCTCCGGCGCGGGCGCGAGCACCAGCTCGCTCACCGCGCAGTTCGACATCACGCGGCGCCAGCGCGTGTAGTCGCCGTCGAGAATCGCCGCAAGCGCCATCGAGAGGGCGCCGCCGTGGGTCACGACGATCACGCGTTCGCCGGGGTGATCCTCACCGATGCGGCGCAGCGCCGCCGTGATCCGCTCGGTCACCTGGCGCGGTGATTCGCCGCCGTGCGGCGCGAAATCGGGATCGCGCCGCATCTCGTCCCAGAGCTTGTGCGTCTCGTGGAGCTCCCGGTAGGTTTTCCCTTCCCAGCTCCCGAGGTGGTACTCGACGAGCCCGTGCTCGACCCGGGCCTCGAGACCGAGCGACTCGGCGATCGCCTGCGCGGTATCGCGCGCGCGGAGCAGCGGGCTCGTGTAGACGGCGGACGCATCGGCGTGGCGGCCGTGGAGGAAGCGAGCCACGCGCAAGGCCTGCTCGCGCCCGCGATCCGTCAGCGGAGCGTCCATCGAGCCATGCCAGACGCCCGCCAGGTTCGCGGAAGTCTCGCCATGGCGGACCAGCGTGAGGATCGATCGCTCGAGCACGGGGCGGCGAAGATACCCGATCGCCCGGGACGAGCGGCGGGGACGGGCGTCCCCGAGTGCCGAGGAGGGTCACTCGGGGACGCCGCGCCACCATCGGGGCCGACTCTCGGCCCGACTCCAAGGGACTAGCCATCAGACCCCGAGGGCCGATCCGTGGTTCCCTCGCCCTCTTCCGGCGGAAGCTCGCCGGAGGCAGGGCGCGCCCCGGGGATCGTTCGGGCCTAAGCTCGGGCGGGCATGGCTCTCACACGTGACGGAAAATGGCGACACGTCGCCCCCTGGGTGGTCTCGGCGGCGCTGCTCGCCTACGCCTTCGGCTGGGCAACCGACTGGAGCCGCCTCGGGCAGGCCCTGGCCGATGCGGACGTTCCGCTACTGCTAGTGTTCGCCACCGCGGACCGGCTGGCCTTCTTCGCCATCTGGAGCTGGCTGTGGGCGGCCGCGCTGCGCCAGTTCGTGGCCGATGTCCCCGTCTCGGCCGTGGTCGCCGTCCGCGGAGGATCGGAGCTGCTGCGCACGGTCAGCAACCCCCTCTCCGACGCCGCCTTCTTCCTCGGGCTCG
The DNA here is from genome assembly GCA_964413375.1 of uncultured Spirochaetales bacterium. Lineage (GTDB taxonomy): Bacteria > Myxococcota_A > UBA9160 > UBA9160 > SMWR01 > CAZUYC01. Next base: position 25,757 of record CAYPSI010000241.1, read on the forward strand.
TTCGGCTCGCGGGCGGACGCTTCGAGGCGGTGGTCTCCGCGGCGATCGTGCCGACCTTGACCCACTTCGTCGTGATGACTCTCCAGATGTCGCTGATGCTGCCCTTCCTCGGCGGCGAGCGGCGCGACGTGCTGGTCGGCACCGGCGTCGGCTGGGCGATCCTGCTCGGGGGCGCGGCGGCGGCCGGCCTGGCCGCCCGCGGCGTGCTGCACTGGCGAGGCGCAGCGGCGATCCGCAGCTGGCTCGAGCGCTTTCCCTTCCGCACGCTGTGGCCCTTCTGGATCGGCTTCATCGCGCTATCGGCCTTCGACGTGCTGATCCAGGGGCTCGCCTCCCGGGCCTTCGGGATTCCGATCGGCTGGGTGGAGCTCGCCGCGCGACTGCCGCTCGTCTACTTCGCGTTCCTGATTCCCACGCTCGGCAACTTCGGGACCCGGGAGCTCGCCTGGGCGGCGCTCTTCGCGGACTTCGGAACGCGCGACGAGCTCGTCGCCTACGCGTTCTCGATCAACGCGATCTTCCTGGTCCTGAACCTCGCGCTCGGGATCATCTTCCTTCCGCGCGCGCTCGAACTGTTGGCGGCCGTGAGGCAGGCCCGGCGCGCGGCGGAGCCGATCGCACGCCCCCTGCACGATCCGACGGATCAGTGAGCTGCCCGCGTGGACCCACCCGCGGGATCCGGGCATTCGCTACGCTTTCGGCCGGGCGCGGCAAGACGACCCCGCACCCCGGCGGCTCGTTCGGTGCGGTGGTACACTCCTGCCGGTCCGCGGCGCACCCAGTCGGGAACGCCTCCAAAGGTCGAGGTTCCAGCGATGGCACGCAAGAGCAGGACCGGCGTCCTGAAGCGACAACGCGAAATGAAGAAGGCCGAGAAAGCCGCGCTCAAGCGCGAGAAGCGTGACGTCCGCTCCGAGCAGGAGTCGGACGGTGCCCAGGTAGCCACGGCCGAGGACCTGGCCGGCTACGGCTTCAGCGGAGACGCCGAAGACGAGCACGCGGCTGGATCCCGCTCGCGGCCCCGCTGAGCCCGGCGCGTGGCCGACGAGCAGCTGATCGCCGTCTTCATCGATTACGAGAACCTCGCCATCGGCGCCAGGCACATGCGCAAGGGCGGCTTCAAGATCGACCTCGTGCTGCGCCGGCTGCTCGAGAAGGGTCGCATCGTCTTCAAGCGCGCGTACTGCGACTGGGGCAAGTACCGCGGCGCCGTCCAGGAGTTCCACTCTGCGGGCGTCGAGCTGATCGACATCCCGCAGACCAAGGCCAGCGGCAAGAACAGCGCCGACATCCACATGGTCGTCGACGCTCTCGACCTGTGCCACCAGAAGTCGCACATCGACGTCTTCGCGCTCGTCTCGGGAGACAGCGACTTCTCCCCGCTCGCCGCCAAGCTGAAGGAGAACGACAAGCGCGTGATCGGCTGCGGCATCAAGAGCTCGACCTCGGATCTGCTGATCGGCAGCTGCGACGAGTTCATCTACTACGACGACCTCGTGCGCCACTCCGAGAAGCCGAAGCGGGCGCCGCAGCGCTCCGACGAAAGGCGCTCCGGCGAGGCCTACGACCGGATCGTCGAGATCGTGCGCTCGCTCGAGCGCGACTACGACACCGTCTGGGGCTCGATGGTGAAGCAGGCGACGCGTCGCGTCTTTCCGGGCTTCAACGAGGAGTACCACGGCTTCACGAGCTTCGCCGACCTGCTCGAGCACGTCCGGCAACAGGGCCTGATCGAGCTCGAGTTCGACGAGAAGCGCGGCAACTACATCGTGCGCACCCCGCGCGGCAGCGAAGCCGCCTAGCAAGCGGACTGCGCCAGCAGTCCGCGCGCAGCGAGGCGCAGCCGAGCGAAGCCCCCTGGCGAGCGGACTGCGCCAGCAGTCCGCGCGCAGCGAGGCGCAGCCGGGCGAAGTTCACCGAACAGCCTGCCGCTTCGCGAGGAAGAGCGCGATCGGGATCTCGAAGCCCGCACCCTCGCCCGAGCGGACACCGAGCCCGCTGCGAACGCCGTCCGTCGCATCGGCGAGCAGACCGCGCAGTACGGCGACTCGCGCCGGCGGCGTCGCCATCCGGAGCACCCAGTCGTCGAAGTCGATCGCGAGCCGCCAACCCTTCAGGCACTCCCCGGCGAGCCCGGCGGCGCCGAGCAGGCGCAGCCAGTGCGAGACCGTGTGGTCCCGCACGTGCGAAGGATCGCGCAGGAGCTCGAGCGTATTCAGGAAGGTATCCTGGGCCGGCTCCTCCGACGCGACGCTGTCGACCAGGATCAGGCGACCGCCGGGGCGCAGCACCCGCGCCGCCTCGCGCAGCGCGGCCTCGGGCCGCTCGAAGTGGTGGGCACACACCCGGCAGGTCACGAGCTCGAAGCAGGCGTCCGGGTAGGGGAGCGCCATCGCGTCGCCCCGATCGAGGCGGAGGTTCGCGATCCCGCGGTCGGCGGCGAGCCCCCGCGCCTGGTCCAACATCGGCTGCGTCAGGTCGAGGCCCACCACCTCGCGTACATGCGGCGCAAAGGCGAGCGCCGTGTGTCCCGCGCCGCAGCCCACGTCGAGCACGCGTTCGTCCCCGCGCAGGGAGGCCGCCTCGAGCATCGCAGCGAGATCCGGCCCGGCGCCGTGGTAGTCGCTCGCGGCATAGCGGGCCGCCGCTGCCCCGAAGAGCGTCTGGATCGCGGTCTCGAGCTGCATCGACTCTTCTCCTTGCGTTCGGTATATAGTTAACATAGATCAAATATTCAGGAGAATGCAATGCCTGGCCCCTCCCCCTCCATCCAACGGGCCATCGAGGGCCTCCAGCGCCTCGCCGAGCTCTTCGCCGAGCGGCGCCGGCAGCTCGCGCGCGAGGCGGGCGTCTCCGAAGGCGAGTGGCAGCTGCTCGAGGAAATCGCCGGCGAGCGCTTCATGCCCTCGCTCTTCGCGCGCCGCCGCTCGGTGAGTCCGGCGGCGGTCTCGCGGACGCTGCGCCAGCTCAAGCAGCGCGGCTGCGTCCGCGCGGCGATCGACGGGAGTGATGCCCGTCAGCGCAGCTACCGGCTGACGGCGGAGGGGCGTCGGGTGCTGGAGCGCCTGCGCGCGAGTCGCGCCCGCGCGATCGCCGCGATCTGGGCACCGCTGCCGGCCTCCGAGCTCGAGCGCTTCGGCCGCTTCGCCTCGACGCTGGCGCTGCGGCTCGAGGCCTACGCGCAGGCTCCCCGCGCGCCGGGCGACGCTGCCCCCGGGCTCAACGCGGGTGGCGGGGCCGCGGGCGCTGCGCGCGTGCCCGCAGGCGCCACCAGAGGAAGGTCAGCGCGAGGAGGCCCGCAGCGGTGATCACGAGCCGCCGCAGCGCGTCCTGCTCGCCGGGCGAGCTTCGGCGCGCGGACGGCGTCACGCGACCGTCGCCGTCGACGTCGATCCAGATCGGGTTCGCGACGAGCTGGGGCACGAAGCCGGGAGCCACTGCGCGCGCGTAGGGCCCGCCATTCTCGCGAGCCTGCTCCGCCGCTGCCTCGACGAGCGGCGCGCCGGCCTCGAGCGTCAGGAAGGCGTCCCGTACCAGCGAAAGCTCGACCTCGCGCTCGAAGCGGAGCGGCCTCGGGGCCCCCTCCGCCTCTACGCGGAAGCGCCGCGCCACCCGGCCGTCGACGAGCAGCCGCAGCTCCTGCAGCGGCACCCACGGCGCCGCGGCGACGGAGATCTCGACGCGCACGCGGCCTCCGGGCGCCGCGAGCGTGTCCCCCATCTGCGCGCCGTTCGCCGCGAAGCGCAGCAGCAGCGGCCCGGTGGTGAAGAAGGAGCGGCCCGCAATGAGTGCCGCGTCGAGCCGCGCCGGGTCCGCAGAGGGCTCGACCGACAGGTAGTTGCGCGGGTAGGCGGCGATCTCGTCGGGACCGTGGGTATCGGAGTTTCCCGTCGCGGTGCGCCGGACGCCCTGGCGCAGCAGCGAGTACCAGACCTCGCGCGTGCGCAGATACTGGTCCCAGTGGCGGCCGTTCATGACCTCGATCGCGTCGAAGTCGATCGCGCGCGTGTTGCCGTCCGAGGCTGGTGCGAGGAGCAGCCGGTTCGGCTCCGCGTCGAGCGGGAGTGAGGGATCGTAGGGCTCGCCGGCCACCCCGAGATGCGTGAGGAAGGCGCCGCGGTCGACGCCGGGCTCGCGCCCGAGCGGATGGTTCATCTGGATCACGCGCGCGCCGTACTCGCTGCGCAGGCTCGCATAGAGCTCCGCGAGCGATGGCAGCTGGCTCGGCGGCGCGCCCTGGTGCGGCGCATGCCTGCGGTAGGGGATGGGCCAGGCGTTGTGATGGCCGAGTGTCCACGGCGCCGTCGGCAGCGGCGCGCTGCTCGTGACCTCGACCCCCTGGATCACGCGCAGGCGCCCGCGCGCACCGAGGGCGCTGAGCGCGGGCTCGTACCACCCGAGGTGATCGTGGTCGGTCGTGACGATCAGGTCGATGCCCTCGGCGAGAAAGCTGCGGATGCGCGCCTCGTGGGTCACCCCCGAATCGTCGCTCGCCTGCGCATGCACGTGGAGATCGGCGCTCGTCGTCCCGGGGAGCTCCAACGCGCGCCCCAGCGCAAAGGAGGGCACCCGGAGCTCGTCTCCCGGCGCCGCAAGCTCGATCTCGAGGCTCGCCAGGTCCCACTCGAGCCCGCGTGTCGCGGTGAGCCGATAGCGCCCCGGAGCGAGGGCAACGCGCTCCGGATCGCCGGGAAGTCCGGCGAAGACGAGGTCGCGCGTCTCCGTGGCGCTCTCCGCGGGACGCCCGTCGAGGCGGAAGTCGAGCAGCTCGGGCTCGAGTACCGGATCGGGAGTTCCGTCGCGCCCCTCGACCACGACCCGACCCGGCCCGCCATCCGCGAAGGCGCGAGCGAAGACCAGCCAGGCCGCGTCGCCGACGTCGAGCATCGGCACGCTGGTGAACGCGCCCTCCCCGACGTGGACGCCGATGCGGCGCTCGGGTCGCGCGGGGGCGCGGAAGACGAGGAGGTAGTCGCCGGCCGGGAGCCGCGCGCGGTAGCTCCCGGCCGCGGCGCCCTGCGTCGCCGCAGACACCTGCGTCAGCGCTGCGCCGCTCGCCGCGTGCAGCACCTCGATCACGCAGCGCACTCCCGCCGGTGCGACGCTCCCCGAGACACCGCTCGTCCCGTCGGCGAAGCCGAGCATCGGAAAGGCCAGGTCCGTGATCGCGGCGACGTCGGAGCGTTCGCCCACGAGGAGGCGGCGACGGAAGACGAAGCGCTCGCCCGCGGCCAGCTCGGAGCGCAGCGCCCTGGCCAGCGTCAGCAGGCCGAGCTCGGACCAGCCGGGGTCGGCCACGAACGCGTTCACGAAGGTCACGTGCTCGTCGGTCACACCGAAGACGCGCAGTCCCCGGGCGGCGCGTTCGGGGACTGCGATCCCGTAGGCGATGGGCGGAAAGGCCGGAGCCCCCGCCGCCGCGACCAGCGTGAAAGGCGCCATCGCATCCACGGCTCGCAGCAGCCGCTCGCGGTCGAAGCTCGTGTGGTGCCCCCCGCGAGAGTGCGGTGGATCGAGCGTATCGACCACGAAGGAGCGCAGGCTGCGCCCGCCGCGCATCCACACGTCGCCCCACGCGAAGACCGGCGCTGGCTCGTCGCCGCGATTGTGCAGCGTCGTCGTGAGCTCGACCCATGGCTCGCCGGGGCGCACGAGGTACTCGGTCTCGACCGCGACGCGCTCGATCGCGGCCGTCTCGGGGACCAGCCAATCGAAGCGGCGCGCGAGCGCGCTGCCGCGCGGGATCGACGCGAGCCCCGGACTCGTCACCACGAGCCGCGCGAAGCGGCCTTCGGGGTCCACCTCGGCGCGAATCGCGTCGTAGCCCACCAGCACCCGCTGGTCCATGTTCACGACCGGGAAGAGCTCGGCGAACTGGTCCTCGTCGCGACGATCCACCAGCCCCACGTCGACGATCCGCCCGCCGTGACCCTGCTTTCCGTAGCGCCGGGAGGGGTCGTCGACGACGATCTCGACGCGATCGTTCGCGAGAACCCAGTCGCCGATCCCGCCGATCGCATCCGGCCCGCCGATCAGCAGTCGCTCGGCGCTCTCCGCGCGGATCGCTTCGGCGCGCAGCTCCGCGGCACGGACGGCGAGGGGGAGGGCCAGCGACGCGGCGACGACCAGCGCGCCGGCCGCGAGCCTCATTCGAGGCCGAGCTGGCGGGCGATGATCACCTTCATGATCTCGTTCGAGCCGGCGTAGATCGACTGTACGGCTGCATCGGCGTAGTCACCCGAGATCGGGTACTCGGACATGAAGCCGTAGCCTCCGTGGAGCTGGAGGCACTCGCTCGTGAGGCGCTTCTGGAGGTCGGTGGTCCACCATTTGGCCATGCTGACGCCCGCGACGATGTCGCGACCCTGCACGTGGGCGGCGAGCAGCTTGTCGACGAAGGCCTGGCCCACCTCGACCTCCGTCGCCAGCTCGGCGAGCTTGAACTGGGTGTTCTGGAAGCTCGCGATCCTCTGGCCGAAGGCCTCGCGCTGCTTCACGTAGTCGATGGTGTCTTCGAGCGCGCGCCGGCAGCTCGCGATCGACGCGACGGCGATGCACAGCCGCTCCTGCTGGAGCTGGCTCATCAGCATGCGGAAGCCCTGCCCCTCGCCGCCGAGCAGGTTCGCGACAGGCACCACGCAGTCCTGGAAGAAGAGCTCGCTCGTATCCTGCCCGTGCAGGCCCAGCTTCTCGAGCTTGCGTCCGCGCACGAAGCCCGGAGTCCCTCCCTCGACGAGCAGCAGGCTCATGCCGCGATGCGGGGGCTCCGCTGCCGGGTCGGTCTTCGCGACCACGATCACGAGGTCGCAGATCTGCCCGTTCGAGATGAAGGTCTTGGCGCCGTTGAGAACGTAGGCATCGCCGTCGCGGAGCGCGCGCGTCTGCACATTCGCGAGATCGGAGCCGGTCCCCGGCTCGGTCATCGCGATCGCGAGCACGATCTCGCCCGAGATCGCGCCCGGAAGGTACTTGCGCTTCTGCTCTTCGGATCCGTAGTGCACCAGATAGGGCATGCAGATGTCGGAGTGCAACGACATCATCATCGCGTGCGCTCGGATCCGCGCCATCTCCTCCATCAGCACCGCCTCGAAGAGGAAATCTCCACCGGCACCGCCGTACTCGGCGGGGGCGGCTGCGCCGAGGAAGCCCTGCTCCCCGGCGCGCTTCCAGGTCTCCTTGTCCGTCCTGCCCTCGCGGTTCCAGGCTGGGACGCGAGGCGCGATCTCCGCCTCCGCGAAGCGGCGGAACTGCGCGCGAAAGAGCTCGTGATCCTCCGAGTAGACGTCCCGGGCCAGCATGCTTGCCTCCGCTGCTTCGCGGCCCGCCGCGCCAGGCCGCCGCTAGATCCTACGCCACATCCTGTTCGCGAAGCCGGCCGCGGCGAACGCGAAGACCGCGATCGGCCCCCAGCCGCCGACGAAGGGCGGCACGCCCCCGCCGTGACCGACGGAAGTCGCGACCCCGGAGAAGAGGATGTACACCACGCCGATGATTCCGCTCACGAGCAGGGTCTGCGCCGGCCCGGGGAAGGGTGGACCCGTCACCGCGAAGAAGAGCACGGCTGCGGGGAGCACGATGCACGAAAAAGGGTCGGCCAGCTTCGCGTGGTAGTCGACGCGTAGCGTGGTCGCGTCGAAGCCCGCCTGCTCGGTAGCGTCGGCCTCGCGGGCGATCTCCGCGACGCTCATGTGCATCGTGTCGACCTCCGCCTCGAGGGATTCACCGAGCACCGCATAGCGGAGCGGCTCGACCCTGCGCGCGGCACCATCGGCGATCTCGATCCGCGAGGGATCGACGAGCCGCCAGTTCCCGCGACCGATGTGGTGCATCGAGGTGGCGTCCGCGCGCGCGACCGGGAGCCCGTCCTCGCCGAGCCAGTAGATCGTGACGTCGCGCGCGACACCCTGTTCCGGGTCCAGGCGCGCCGCCTGCACGACGGTCGACCCGGATCGATGCCAGACGCCGGCACTCTGCCAGCTGCGCAGGTAGTCGGCCTTGATCTCCGTGCGCTTGATCTCGTCGGCCAGCGCGTTGGTGCGCGGCAACACGGTGTTGTTGAACGCGAAGTAGAGCGGGGCGACGAGGCTAGACAGGATGAAGAGCGGAAGCAGGGCGCGCGGGGCCGGGATCCCGCAGACGCGCATGCCGAGGAGCTCTCCCTCTGCGGCGAGCAGGCTCACGGTGAGCGAGGTGGCGACGAGGATCGCCATCGGCACGGCCCGCGAGGCCAGCAGCGGCGCACGGGCCGCGTAGAAGCGCAGCGCCTCGACCCCGGTCGCGCCGTGGCGGGCGAACCACTCGAGGCGATCCATCACGTCGATCAGGAAGTAGGCCGCGAAGAGCGCCGAGAAGGTGAGCGCTCCGACCTGCACGAAGCGTCTCGCCACGTAACGCGGGAGCGCATGGCGATGCAGATGCGGCTCGCGATCGGGCAGCTCGATTTCTCCCGCGGCCCCGGCGGCCCGACGGCGCAGGCGGCGCGCGAGGTTCCGGTCGAAGGGTTGGCCGAGCGCGCGCTCCCGCAGCGCCCGCACGAGGAGCCCCAGCGCGAGCGCGGAGAGGATCAGGTTCGGGAGCCAGGCGGCGAGCACGGGCCCGACCGTGCCCCCCTGCACGAGACCTTCCGAGAGCTGGACGAGTCCGTAGTAGCCGAGCGTGCAGAGGAGGCCCATCACCCCGCCGGCAGACCTCGACCCGTGGGCTCGCGTCAGGAAGAGCGGGACGGCGAGGAAGCCGAAGACGAGCGTGGCCAGCGGATACGCGAAGCGGCGCTGGAGCTCCAGGCCCGCTTGCGAGAGCCGGTTGCCGCCGCTCGGAACGAAATCGCGCGCCAGCACCGCGAGCTCGGCGAGAGGCAGCCCGAGGATGCGATCCGACTCCTTGCGCTCGAGGATCTGCCCGCCCGGCAGCTTGGTCTCGAGGACCGAGAAACGCAGGTTCTGCACGCCGCCGTCGCGCGACAGCACCACGGCGCCGTCTTCGAGCGCGATGCCGACGTCTCCGTCGGCCGCGCTGAGGCGGCCGCGCTGCGCAAAGATCGTCTGGCCGATCTCGGGCGTCCACAACATCACGCCGCGCAGGCGATCGCCGCTCGCAGACACCTCGCGGGCGTCGAGCTGCCAGCCCCCGAAGCGCTGGACGACGCCGGCGCGCAGGTTCGCCCACGGCTTCTCGCGCGAGATCGCCTCGAGCTGTGCGTCGAGACCGCGGCTCGACCACGGCGTGGCTTCGACACCCATCAGGAGGGCCGCGATCGAGGCGACTCCGGCGAAGGAGACCACCGGCCAGGTGAGCCTTGCGGGCGCGATCCCCGATGCCTCCAGCGCGAGGATCTCGCGGTCGGCCCCCATCCGCCCGAGCGCGAAGAGCGCGCCTACGAGCACCGCGAAGGGCAGCATGCGGGCCGCCACCGGAACGGCCTCGAAGAACAGGATCATCGCCACGGAGCTCCCCTCGACCCCGCGATTGATCACGAGCTCCGAGAACTCGAGCACCTTGGTCGTGAGCACGACCGCCGTGAGGCCGAAGAGCGCGAACGCCGTCGGCCGGAGCGCCTCGAGGGCGACGTAGCGGTAGAGCGTGCGGCGCGGCCGGTGACGCTTCGGGCCCGGGTGGGCGAGGATCGCCGAGCTCATCGATCTCCTCGGGGGGAGGAACGGAGCCCCGCAGGGAGGGGGCTGGGTGGTTGCCGCCCGGGGAGCTGCACTATGGTTTGCTGATCCCCCCGCCAGCCGCGGACATCCTAGGTCGCCTGGGCGACCCGGAGCAACGGCGGGATCACCCCCCGCCCCGAAGGAAGTTCATGAGGGCGATCGTGCTGAGCGCCGGGCAGGGGAAGCGGCTGCTACCTCTCACCGCCGAGATCCCCAAGTGCCTGCTCCCCGTCGACGGCGAGCGCACATTGCTCGAGTTCCAGCTCGCCACGCTCGCCCGCTGCGGCTTCGAGCGCGTGACCGTCGTCTCGGGCTTCGGAATCGACCGCGTCGAGCGCTTCCTGGCGAGCTCGCCGATTGGCGGACTCGATGTGGAGCTTCTCTTCAATCCCTTCTTCTCGCTGAGCGACAACCTCGCCACCTGCTGGGTTGCCCGGGGGCAGATGGACCAGGACTTCCTGCTGGTCAACGGCGACACTCTCTTCGAGCCGAGCGTGCTGCAGCGGCTGCTCGGCTCGCCCGCTGCTCCCATCACGGTGACGATCGACCACAAGCCCAGCTACGACGATGACGACATGAAGGTCTCGCTCGACGAGGACGGGCGCCTGCTCGCGATCGGCAAGACGCTCAAACCCGAGACGGTGCACGGCGAATCGATCGGTCTGCTGTCCTTCCGGGGCGCCGGCGTGCGCCGCTTCCGCGAAGCCGTCGAGCGCACGATGCGCCGGCCGGAGGCGCTGCGCGCCTGGTACCTGTCCGTCGTCAATGCCCTTGCGGCCGAGGGTGGCGTCGAGAGCGCCTCGATCCGCGGCCTGTGGTGGGGCGAAATCGACTCCCCCAAAGACCTCGAGCAGGTGCGCGCAACCCTTCGCCAGCAGGCGGCTTCCCCACCGCGCGCCGCCGCCGCCCGCTGATCCCGCCCGCCAGCCCAGCGCGCCCGACCCAGGTAGACCGGCAACCGCCGCCAGCCGCAGCCAGCCTCAGCCGAACGAAGTGAACCCGCAAGCGAAGCGCGCAGCGAGCCGCAGGCGAGCGGAGAGGGCTGCCCCCTGCCAGATCGACGCAACGTCCTCAGGCAGGCGCAGACGAGCCGAAAGGGCGATGCCCTCCCGAAGCTACGCCCCGTGCGCTGACCTCAGCACTAGCTCGAAATCGCCTCGCGGACCGCGCAGACCTCGGTGATCAACCGGTCGAGCTCGTCCGGCCGGATCTGGCACAACCCGTCGCAGGGGGCGTGCGCGGGATCCGGGTGGACCTCGACGAAGAGCGCGTCGATCCCAACCGCGACGGCCGCCCGCGCGAGTGGCGTCACGAAGCGGCGATCGCCCTGGCTGGCGAGCTCTCCTGCGCCCGGATGCTGCACCGAGTGGGTCGCATCGAAGCAAACCGGCGCGAACTCGCGCATCTGCGTGAGACCGCGCATGTCGACGACGAGGTCGTTGTAGCCGAAGGTCGTGCCGCGCTCCGTCAGCAGGACACCCGGCGCGCCGAAGCTCCGGGCCTTGTCCGCCACGCGCTGCATGTCGAGGGGCGACATGAACTGCCCCTTCTTGATGTTGAGCGGACGCCCGGTCGCGGCGCACGCGGCGATCAGGTCCGTCTGGCGACACAGGAAGGCCGGGATCTGGAGGCAGTCCACCACCTCCGCGACGATCTTCGCGTGCCCCGGCTCGTGAACGTCGGTCAACACGGGCAGCCCCGTGTCCCGCTTCACGCGGGCCAGGATGCGCAGGCCCTCATCGAGTCCCGGGCCGCGATACGAGTGCTGGCTCGAGCGGTTCGCCTTGTCGAAAGAAGCCTTGAAGACGACCGGAAGCCCGTGGCGATCGGCGACTCCCTGAACGGCATCCGCACACTCGAGCGTTGCGTCGAGCGTCTCGATCACGTTGAGCCCGGAGATCAAGACGAGGGGCTCGCCACGTCCAATCGCAATCTCGCCGATTCGCATCGACTCGCCTCCCACGCGCGGGCTAGATAGCGAGAACCGGGGCGTCTGACTAGCCCCTCCCCGGATCTAGCGGGTCTATTTAACCACGCACCATCTGTGAGCCCGCTCACCAGCCTGCCGCGGTCCCGTGTCGGAGACCCCGGTAGAATCGCGCCCCGAGATGAAGGCCGGCACCGACGCAGCGCGCGCCAAGCCCGAGCGGCTCCTGCTCGGGCCCCGCCCCGGATCCGTTCCGAATTCCCGTTGTCCCGTGCGGATCTTCCTCGGCACGGAGCCGGCGCAACAGCGCGCCGAACGCGTCTTCCTCTGGTCCATCGAGCGCGTCCGCGACCCCTCCCGGAGCTACGAGATCTGGCTCTTGAAGGACCTATCGGGATTCCGGCGCCGGGGCTGGACTACCGGCTTCACGAACCACCGCTTCGCGGTCCCGCACTTCGCCGGCGGCGCGGGCCGGGCGATCTACAACGATGTGGATCAGATCTACCTCGCGGACCCGGCCGAGCTCTTCGACGCGGACCTCGCAGGCCATGGCTTCCTCGCGGTCGCCCCGGACGATCCGTCCGTGATGCTGTTGGACTGCGCGAGAATGTCCACAGTATGGAACCTCGAAGCGGCGCAGCGCGAGCGGAAGGCAGAGCTGATCCGACGCGCGCTCGCCGTACCCGGCCTGTATGGGCAGCTGCCCGCCGTGTGGAACGCGCGCGACGACGAGTCCGTGCCGGGGCCGTCGAAGTGCCTGCACTTCACGACGCTCCACAGGCAGCCGTGGCGGCCCTTCCCGGAGCGCTTCGTCTATCAGGCGAACCCGCGGGCTCCCGTCTGGCTGGCGCTCGAGGCGGAGGCCGATGCGCGCGGCTACCGGGTCTTCACGCGAGAGCGGCCGAGCGCTCGCTACCGGGAGAGCGGCGCGGAGCCGCCGCTCGAGCGCACGCCGTCCGACGACCTTTCGTGGCGCCTCGACGAACTCTTTCGGGGTCGGGACTCGGAGCTCCGGATCGACGTCGCGTGCGAGTCGCCGCGTTCCCGCCGCGGCTCCGAGGGGCCCGCGCGCACGCCCGAGTGGTGGAGCGAACGGATCGAGGCCGCGGCCTCCGCCCACCCGAGCGTGCGCTGGGAGGCCAAGCTCGCAGCGCCGGACGGGAGAGTCGCATGGCGAGCCGGTGGCCCGCGCGGCGACGGGAGCCCGCCGAGCGTCTGGGTGCTGACGGACGACCGCGGCGGGAATACGACCCAGTCGGTGGGGCTCGCGGAGGCGCTCGGCTGGCCCTACCAGCGCAAGTCGCTGCATCCGGGCCCGCTGTCGATCCTTCACAACCGGATTCTCGGCGCGAGCCGCGCGGGGATCGTGCAGGCCCGCTCCGACGCGCTCGAGCCGCCCTGGCCCGATCTCGTGATCGCCGCAGGCCGACGCAGTGCCCCAGTTGCGCTGTGGATCCGCGCGCAGAGCCAGGGGCGCACGCGCCTCGTGCAGCTCGGGCGCAAGGGCGGCGATGCGGCCGGCCGCTTCGACCTGGTCGCTACGCCCGGCTATTGCCGCCTCTTCCCGCACCCGCATCGGCTCGAGACCTGCGCCCCCCTTCACTCGGTCACGCCGGCGCGGCTCGCCGAGGCCGGAAGACGCTGGCGCGATCGCTTCGCATCGCTCCCGTCTCCGCGGATCGCAGTCCTGGTCGGTGGAAGCTCGGGCCAATACCGGATCGACGCGGGCCAGGCCTCCCGCCTGGCCGAGCAGGTCTCGCGAATGGCTCGCGAGCTCGGCGGATCGATCCTCGCCAGCACGAGCCGCCGCACCCCTCGAGCGGCCAGCGATGCGTTGCGCGCCGGGATCGGCGGGGAGGCCTTCGTCTACCGCCCTGGAGACCCCGGCGAGAACCCCTACCTGGGCATGCTCGCGTGGGCGGACGCGATCGTCGCGACCGGCGACTCCGAGTCGATGCTGGCCGAGGCGGCAGCGACCGGGAAGCCGATCTGGATCTATCCGCTCGCCGTCCGGACGAGCTTCCGCTGGCTCCGCTGGCCACGCGACTGGGTGCTGTCGCGCGCGCTCGCGCGCCCCGCGGGACCGCGCGGCACGCCCCGTCCGCAGCGCGGCCTCGAACGCTGGTGCGGTCGCCTGATCGAACGCGGCTGGGTCCGGCCGGCCCGCGACCTCGACCTGCTCCATGCAGAGCTCGCTCGGCGAGGCCTCGCGCTCCCCTTCGGGGCCCAGGACTCGCACCGCTCCGACCAGCCGCTTCGAGACGTCGACGAGATCGTGCGCCGGGTGCTCGCGCTGTTCGGGCTGCCGTCCGCGGGCGACGCGCGCATCGGCCCCCGGGGGGGCGCGGAACACCCGGAGCGCATCGGTAGTTCGCTAGGCTCTTGACCCCAGAGCCTGGGCGACCGATCGACTCCTCAGCAGCCCTGCCCCGCCCGCACCCGGCTCACCTGGAACGGTCCTCAATGGAGACCCTGCGCTACTTCACGCGCGCCTATCCCTGGCAGAGCGTCACCGTGCTCGGCTGCCTGCTGGTAGCCGGTCTGCTGGAGGGGCTCGGGCTCAGCGCGGTCGTCCCGCTGCTCAGCTTCGTGCTGCGCGGCGAGGGTGAGCCGGCGCCCACCAGCGGCTTCAACGCCTACGTGGCGGCCGGCTTCGCGCGCCTCGGGTTCGACCCGACCTTCGAGACGATGCTGGGCTTCATCTGCGTGGTCTTCCCGGCGAAGGCGGCGTTGCTGCTGCTGTCGAACCGCCGCGTCGGCTTCATGGTGGCGCAGGTCGCGACGGACCTGCGCCTGGGTCTGCTGCGGGCGTTGCTCGCTTCGCGCTGGAGCTACTACACGCGCCTCCCGCTCGGGCTGGCCCCGAACGCGATGGCCTCCGAGGCCACCCGTGCAGCCCAGGCCTACTACTACCTCGCCCAGCTCGTGACGGGCTACATCGAGGTCGTGTTCGCGCTGGTGATCGCCGCACTGATCTCCTGGCGCGTGACGCTCGCGGCCGCCGCGATCGGCGGGCTCACGATCGCGCTGCTCAGCATCTTCGTGCGCATCACGAAGCACGCGGGCTTGAAGCAGACCGTCCTGCTTCGCTCGCTGCTGCGCCAGCTCACCGACGCACTGCTCGTGCTCAAGCTGCTGAAGGCTACCGGCCGGGACGAGCTGATCGGTCCGCTGCTCGAGCACGACGCCCAGCGCCTCAACAAGGCGCTGCGCAAGCAGGTGATGAGCAAGGAGACCCTGCGGGCGATGCAGGAGCCGATCCTGTTCCTGTTCGGAGTCCTCGGGCTCTGGCTCGGCTTCCGCAAGCTCGGCATGAACCCGGCGGAGCTCGTCGTGCTGGTGGCCCTCTTCGGGCGCACGCTCGCGCTGATGAACAAGATGCAGCGCAAGTATCAGGATCTCGTCGTCGACGAAAGCGCGCTGGTCGCGATGCGGAGCATGATCGAGAGCGCCGAAGCCGAGGTCGAGGTGAGCGATGGGGAGCGCGTGCCGACGCTCGAGCGGGCCATCGAGATGCGCGACGTACGCGTCGGCTACGACGGTACGCCGGTCTTCGACGGGCTCGACCTCGAGATTCCGCGCGGCTCGATCACGGCGATCATCGGGCCTTCCGGCGCGGGCAAGACGACGATCGTGGACCTCGTGACGGGCCTCGTGCGGCCGGACGGCGGCCGGATCCTCGTCGACGGCGTGCCGCTGGTCGATCTCGATCTCGGCCTCTGGCGCCGCTCGGTCGGCTACGTGACCCAGGAGACGCTGCTCTTCAACGACAGCATCAAGACCAACGTGACGCTCGGCGATCCCGAGCTCACGGATGCCGACGTGGAGCGGGCGCTGCGCGACGCGGGCGCGTGGAGCTTCGTGTGCGCGCGGCCCGAAGGCCTCGCCGCCCCGGTCGGCGAGCGCGGCGCGCTCTTGTCCGGCGGCCAGCGGCAGCGGATCGCGATCGCCCGCGCGCTCGTGTGCCGCCCGAAGCTGCTGATCCTCGACGAGGCCACCGCCGCGCTCGACCCGGAAGCGGAGGCCGCCGTCTGGGCGACGGTTGCGGATCTGCGCGGGAAGACCACCGTGGTGGCGATCTCGCACCAGCCGGCGCTGCTCGGCGTGGCCGATCGCACCTACCGGATCGAGAAGCACCACGCGACGCAGGTCGAGGCGGTGCGCTCGGCGTGACGGCTCCGTCGATCCGCGGGAGCTCGTCCCCGCTCGCGGCGCTGGTGCTGGCCGGGAGCCGCGGCCCTTCGGATCCGCTCGCGCTCTCCCAGGGTGCCCGCCACCGCGCACTCCTCGAGGTGGGCGGAACTCCGATGCTCTTGCGCGTGCTGCGGGCGTTGCGGGCGACGCGCGGAATCGGTCGCATCACGGTCAGCATCGAGGAGCCGGCCGCACTCGCGTCCCTTCCGGAGCTCGATGCACTCGTTCGCGAGGGGTCGCTCGCGATCCACCGCAGCCTGCCCTCCCCGAGCCGCAGCGTGCAGGACGTCCTCTCGAGCCTGCCCCCGGAGCGGCCGCTTCTGGTGACGACGGCCGACCACGCGCTGCTGCGTCCGGAGATCGTCGAGCGCTTCCTGAGCGACGCGGAGGCGAGCGACGCCGACCTCGCGATTGGCCTGGTGGCCGCAAGAATCGTGCGAGCGCGCTTCCCGGAGTCGAAGCGGACCTTCCTCCGCTTCCGCGACGACGGCTACTCGGGTGCCAATCTCTTTCTGTTCAAAAACGCGAAGGCGCGCCAGGCGGCCGAGTTCTGGGTGCGAGCCGAGCGCTTTCGAAAACGCCCGTGGCGCCTCGTCGCGGTCTTCGGCCCGGTGGCGCTCGGGCTCTTCCTGCTCCGCCGCCTCGACCTCGATCAGGCGCTCGAACGGGCGTCGCGCGCGATCGGTGCTCGCGTGGCGGCAATCCGGCTGCCCTTTGCCGAAGCCGCGGTCGACGTCGACAAGCCCGCGGATCTCGAGCTCGCGCGATCGCTCGCGGCCGGCGATCAGAGGCTGCGCTCGTCCTCGGCGACGAACCCACCCGTCGCGGGATCGTAGCCGCGCACGCGCATCCGGATCCGGAAGCGCCCGCCCTCCGCCGGAGAGACCTCGTAGAGGTGATACTGCGCGCGCTTCTCGGGACGCAGACCGACGTCCGAGGCCGAACGCGCACCGACCACCGGAATCGCGCCGGTGGGTCCGGGGAGGGAGCCGAGCCGCGTGCGGTGCGTGTGCCCGTGCAACACCAGCTCCGCGCCCACACGAGCGAGCACGTCGCGCAGCGCCCCGCCGTCCCGGAGCTCGCGGCGGCTCGACACGACGCCGGCCTCGGGAGGGTGGTGGACGAGGACGAGGCGGAAGAGCCCGGCGCGGCCGAGCCGGTCGAGCATCGGCGCCAGCCTCGCGAGCTGCGCGGCTCCGACCCAGCCGCGCGCCTGGAAGATCGGAGTCGGAACCGCACTGCTGACGCCGACGACCGCGAGTGCGCCACGCACGCGCAGCGTCGGGTACTCGCCCGGCGGCCCGGGGTTGGCGTCCCCGGCATCCGACGCGATGTAGTCGCTCCACAACCCGACGCCCCTGGCACGCGCGACGGGAACGTACGCATCGTGATTCCCGGGCACGATCGAGACGCGCTCGGGCGGACCGATCCGCTCGAGCCACGCGCGGGCCGCTGGAAACTCCTCTTCCCCAGCGACGTTGGTGAGATCCCCCGTGACGACGATCTGGTCGGGCGCCTCGCGGTGCAGGTCACCGATGAGCGCGGCGAGCACGCCGGGCTGGTGCGCATGCCGGCGACGAAGCTGCCACGAGAGCCAGCCGAAGAAGCGCTTGCCGAGCAGCGCCGGCAGCCCCGCGCGCACCGGAGTGGCGTGCAGATCCGATAGATGTGCGACGCGAAACATGGGAGATTCACCCCGGAAAACGCGCCACAGGCTAACCCAGCCCGACGGCGTGTGATACCTTGCGGCCGACCCCGGCCCCCTGGTCGGAATCCGACTCCATGACTTCCACGGCCGCGAAGACAGGTGCCCGCCCGGAGGCCGACGCTTGAGTGGTCCCGCTGGCCCGACGCACGCTCGCGCCTCGCGCGCATGGATCATCGCCTCTCCGAACCCCACGCCGGTCGAGATCTGGGGACTCTCGCCAACCGAGCGGCTGCGCCGTTGCCTCGATCGCGCCGGCTGCAGCCCGATCCAGGTCCTCGCGGCGGGGGATGCGGCAGATCCCCCGCACGAGGGCCTCTGCGTCGTCGCACGCGCGGACCGCATCTACGACGAGCGGCTGATCGCGGCGCTCGCGCAGGCGCCTGGCAGCATGCTCGTCGACGCGGCGCAGGGCGAGTCGGTTGCGGCGTGCGTGGACGCGGAGCGCTTCAGCGAGACGCTCGAGTGGCTCCGCCAGCAGCGCAGCGGCGTTCCTCCGGGCCTTCGCGGCGTCCCACCGAGCGAACTCGCGGGCGGCTACATCGCGTTGCTGCGGAAGTTCGAGCCCGCATACCTGTATCCCGCCCGCCCCGAGAACGCGCGCGAGGTCGAGGCCCGCACCTTCGACGCCGCCTACAAGGGCTCGACCGACCTCGTCACGAAGTGGCTCTGGCCGCGCCCGGCACGTGCGGCCACCCGCTGGCTCGCGCGGCGCGCGGTCCAGCCGAACACGGTCACCGTCGCCAGCTGGTTGTTCGCCATCGCAGCAGGGTGGCTCTTCGCGTTGGGCTCGTTCGCGCCAGGACTCGTGCTCGCATGGCTGATGACCTTTCTCGACACCGTCGACGGCAAGCTCGCGCGCGTGACGCTGCGCTCGAGCCAGTTCGGGCACATCCTCGATCACAGCCTCGACCTCCTGCACCCGCCCTTCTGGTGGTTTGCGTGGGGCTGGGGCATCGGCGCCCCCTTCGCTCCCGAGACCTGGATCGTAGTGGCCGGCTATCTCGTCGGGCGCCTCGAGGAGGGGCTCTTCCTGCTGGCCTTCGGGATCGAAACCCACTGCTGGCGGCCGATCGACGGGCTCTTCCGGACCATCACCGCGCGGCGCAATCCGAACCTGCTGCTGCTCTCGGTCGGCGTGCTCGGCGGCAGGCCCGACCTCGGCCTCGCAATGGTCGCGCTGTGGACGGTCGTCTCGCTCGGCTTCCACGCCATCCGGATCGCGCAGGCCTTCGCGGCGCGCGCCAGAGGGCTGGCGGTGCGGCCCTGGGATGAAGCCTCGGCGCCCGAGCTGCGTCCAAGCGAGGCGACGCTCGAAGCCCGAGGCTAGGAGCCCTGCCCATGCTGCGCCGCCAGACGCTCGTACTCGCGGCGCTCGCTGCCTGGCTCGTCGCGGGCTCGCCCGAACGCGGCGACCCCGCGGCGCGCCTCTCGGCCGCGAGCGACGCGATCGAGTACTGGGACTTCGTGGCCCGCTTCGAGCAGGGTCACCGCCTCGTCGCACGCGTGTTGGTGACGAACCAGGGTCCCGGCGATCGCACCGCCGTCGGGGTGGGACACCTGGTCCTTCCGGACGGAGAGATCGTCGAGTTTCGCAACGGCCGGCTCGAGGGGCGCTGGAGCATCGCGCCGGACGGTCGGAGCCTGCGCATCGGGTCCACGCAGCTCGCGTTCGCCGGCCCACTCCGCACGCTCGAGTACGACAACGACCGCCGCGGGATCGAGCTGCGGCTTCACTTCCACGGCGAGGCGCCGGCCCGCTTCCAGCGCTCCGGAGAGCGACCGGGCTACAGGGTCGACCTGCTCGATCTCTCCGTACCGGTCGACGCGACGATCCTGCTGCCCGGCATGTCGGCGCCGCTCGCGATCGCCGGCCGCGCCGCGCTCGCGCACACCTGGACGGACGCGAGCGAAGCGCGTCTGGTGCTGCGCCGGATCGACTTCGCTTCGCTCGACACCGGCGCGGCCGTGTACCTGCGCGATCTCACCGATCCTGAGGGGAAAAGCCATCGTTGGCTGATCGTCGTGAGCGACGGAGAGGTGCTCCTCGAGAGCAGCGACTTCGCACTTGCGCTCGAGAGCCCGGCAGGAAGCCCCAAGACGGGCTATCCGGTGCCGGCGCGGCTCTCGATCACGGCCCCTGGCCTCTCGGGCGCCGTGACCCTCGGCCGCAGGCTCCTCGAGCACGACCCCCTTGGGGATCTACCGCAGCCGTTTCGATTCCTGCTATCGTTCGCCACGCGTCCAAGGAGGGTTTGGACGGACTCGCCGTTCTCACTGCGCGCCGATGCTGCGCCCGGTCGCAGCGCGATCGAGATCCAAGGGAACGGCATCACGTCGGTGACTTATCTCAACCCCCTCTCGTCACCGATGTCGGAGCTTGGAACCGGACCCCCGGGAGCGCATTGACGATTGAGTGAAGTTCCCCGTATCGGCGTCCTGAACAATCTTCGTGCAGGCAAGCAGGGAAGCCGCGTCGACGACGTGCTCGCTCTGCTGCGCAGCCATCCCGAAGTCTCCCACGAGGAGACGGGCTCGGCCGCGCTGCTCACCCGGGCGATCGATCGTCTCGCGATGCGGGATCTCGACATCCTGGTCGTGAACGGGGGCGACGGAACGCTCCAGCACACTCTGACCGAGATCCTCGAGCGGCGCGCCTTCTCGCGCCTTCCGATGATCGCGCCGCTCCGCGGCGGTCGGACCAACATGACGGCGCTCGACATGGGCGCCCATCGCGATCCGGTCGAAGGCCTGCGGGGGCTGCTCGAGGATGTTCGCGCGGGCCGCCTCGCCGAGCGCATCGTCGAGCGTCCGGTGCTGAGGGTCGGCTTCGACCGCGGCCGGCGTGTCGAGTACGGGATGTTCTTCGGCGTCGGGATGATCCGCCGCGCGATCGGACTCACCCTCGACCTGTTCCCCGAGGGACGCAGCCAGGGCGGCTTCGGAGCGGGCCTCGTCACGCTGGCCCTCGTCGCCAAGGCAGCCTTCCGGCCGCGCCAGGGCGTGCTGGCACCCGACAAGATCCAGATCCGTCTCGACGGAGAAAGCGTTGCTTCGGGAGAGTTCTACGCGTCGATCGCGACCTCGCTCGACCGCCTCTTCTGGGGCATGGACCCCTTCTGGGGCCCCGGCTCGGGGCCCGTCCGCTTCACCTGCCTGGCGAGCGACGCGCGGCGCATCCTCACGACCGCACCCGGAATCCTCTGCGGCCGGCCGCCGCGTTTCGCGCTCCCTGAAAACGGCTACACGAGCCGCAGGGTCGAGCGCGCGCACCTGCTCTTCGACAGCGGCTTCACCATCGACGGCGAGATCTTCGCCGGCCGCCCCGACGAGATGGTGACGCTCGCCGGAGACCGGCGACTCACCTTCCTGCGCGCCTAGTCCAATGAACTCCGCTCCCACACCCGGCAGGGGCCTGCCTTCGCTCGCCTTCGGCTCGCTGCGCGCTCCGCTTGCGCTCGCTGCGCGCTCCGCTACCCCGCTGCGCTGATGGGCGCGGGCGCCCGCGACCTCGCCGAGCTCGTCGGGGCCGAGCTCAATCGCCCCGCGCCGCCGGCCGCCGCGCTCCTCGCCGAGCGCATCCGCGAGCGCCACGGCGCTGCGACGGCCGCAGTGGTGTTCTACGGCTCCTGCCTCCGGCGCCAGACGAGCGAGGGCGTACTCGACTTCTACGCACTCGTCGACTCGTACCGCGCGGCCTACGCGTCGCGACTGCTCGCGACCGCGAACGCGCTGCTCCCGCCGAACGTGTTCTACCTCGAGGCGCGCTGCGGGAACGAGCGCGTGCGCGCGAAGGTCGCGGTGGTCTCGCTCACCGATTTCGCACGCGGCGCAGCAGGACGCAGCCTTCGCAGCGGAATCTGGGCCCGCTTCTGCCAGCCGGCGCTGGCGGCGCATCTACGCGACGGCGCCGCACGCGCCGCGCTCATCGACGCGCTCGTCGAGTCTCACCTGACGGCGGTGGGAAAGGCCACCCCGCTGCTGCCCGAAGGGGAACGCCTCGCGTGGGAAGAGCTCTGGCAGCGCGTCTTCCGCGAGACCTACGCGGGCGAGATGCGGCCCGAGGCCGCGGACTCGATCGAGAAGCTCTACACGGCGGACCCGGCCCGCTACGACCGCGCCGGCGCGGCCGCACTACGCGAGCTCAGCGAGCGCGCCCCCGACGCACACCGCGCCGAGATCCTCGAGGGCGGATTCCGGATCGAGCGCTCGCCCGGAGGGCGCTCGCGCATCGGGTCGCGCCTGCGCCGGCTGCTGGCCAAGACCGCCTACGCCGCGCAGCTGCTGAAGACCGCCTTCACCTTCGGGGACTGGCTGCCTTACGCGCTCTGGAAGCTCGAGCGGCACACGGGAACGCACATCGAGCCGACCGAGCGCCAGCGCCGCCACCCGCTGATCTTCGGCTGGCCGATCCTCTGGCGCGTCCTCGCCCGCCGCGACCTGCGCTAGCTCGATGAACTTCGCTCGGCTGCGCGGCCGCTCCGCGGCCTTGCAAGAGCAGGCTCGGTGAACTCCGCTCGCCTGCGGCTCGCTGCGCGGCCGCTCCGCGGCCTTGCAAGCGAAGCGCGCAGCGAGCCGCAGGCGAGCGGAGAAAATGCGCTAGACGGCGGCTTCCTTCTGCCAGAGCTTGTGCAGCGTGGCGAGCACTCCCTCGCGAACCGTCCGATGGTAGGCCGCATCGGCCGGAAGCTCCGCGAGCAGCCGCCGGTGAACCAGCCCCAGGCTGTGGTAGGGCAGGCTCGGCAGGTAGTGGTGCAGCGCGTGGTAGCGCAGGCCCACCGGGGCGATCAGCGCCGTGAGCGGCGACCAGCCCGTGAGATTGATCGAGTCGAGGAGCTGACCCTCGCTATCGACCGGCTCGCCGGCATTCTCGTAGCCATGGGCCGCGAGCGTGCGCACCTGGTTCACGACCAGGACACCCGCGGCGACCAGGAACCACTGGGCCACGACCTGCAGCGGGATCCAGCCGAGAGCGCAGCCTCCCGCAACCGTCCACACCAGGAGCGCCGCACCGGCCTCCTCCCAGGCCCAGCGCGATGCGGCTCGACCGCGCGGCTGCGGGCGCTCGTAGTGGACGTTGATGACCAGCGTCGAGCAGCGCGCGACCGTGAAGCGGCGGAGCGACGGGAAAAGATACGAGAGCGGCCCCAGCACGCCCCAGCGCAAGACGAGCAGGAAAGGCACGAAGGCCACCGTCAACACGAAGAGCGCGATCCGCAGGCGGCTCCAACGCGCGATCGGGGCGTACTCGGGATCCTCGTCGGTTCCGAAGCCCGTGCGCTTGTGGTGGTCCGAGTGCGAGCCCACGTACATCAGGCTCGGAACGGTGATGGGGATGCCCACGACGACGTTCCAGACCGTCTCGAAGCCCGGGAGGTCGCCGGAGCGGATGTGTGCGATCTCGTGGATGAACAACGCGGCCCGCAGCAACGCGAAGATCGCCCCCACGGTCGCGAGGACGTGGAGGGCCGATCCCGGCGGCATCAGGACCGCACAAGCGAAGAGCCCCCAGCCGAGCGAAGCCGAAGCCAGCAGGTCGGCCCAGTAGATCCACGGGCGGATGCGGAAGGCCTCCGCGAAGCGGCGCCGGATCTCACTGCGAGCGGAGTCTGCTCGCGGGGGGCTCCACGAAGACGGCGAAGCGTCGTCCATCGATCCAATGGCTCCTCATGGGACGCTTGGAGAGATGGCGTACCCCGCACCCCCCCGAGCGCCTGGTTCCAGCGACGGCGGACAATACAACAACCCGCGACGGAGCTACCACGCATCCTCGCGACTCTGTAGTTTTTTCACATCACCCGCGAATGACTCGTTGAAAGCCAGCGAAGCGTCCGCTGCGCGCGCGGGCGAGCCGCGCTCGAAGCGAGCGGCGGCGGCGGCGAGATCGTCAGGCCTCTCGATCGAGCGCGGCGCCGATCGAGGCCACGAGCTCGCCGACCGCTCGCGCGACATCAGGACCGGCCAGCTCGCGCAGCCGCCGGATCAGCGCCGCGTCGGCGCGCGCCAGTGCGTCGCGGCCGGCGTCGGTGACCACGAGCTGGATTCCCCTTCGATCGCTCGCAACTGGCATGCGCCGCAGGCAGCCGGACGCCTCGAGACCATCGACGAGCGAGGTGAGCGTGGGCCGGCTCACACCCACGTGCGCCGCGAGCTCGCTGGCCCGCTGGGGCCGGCCGGTGATGGAGACGAGCAGCCGGTACTGCGGAAGGCTGATCCCGGTCTGCTGGCAGGCCTGCTCGGCCACCCGCGCGAGCCGGGCGAGCAGTCGGATCCCGGACGTGAAGTCCGCGCTCTCGTCCGCACGCGCCGGCTCGCCCACCCGAGTCCTCCCGCGCCTCTCGCGCGCTGCAATGGGGTGATTATACGGCGTGCGGGAAGTTTCTGACTACCTCCGAGGAAGCAGGAGCCGCGATCGAGCGCATCGCTTTCGCATTTCAAGCCCACTCCCCGGGGTTTCTGCGTTGCCTCAGCGCTGACGCTCCTTCCTCGTGGGCAACGTCACCTCGAACTCGATGGCGTCGAGTTGTTCGGGCGACGCGCCGATCGATGCCAGGAAGGGCAGCCAGCGCGGGTCGTCGTAGAGGTTGGCAAACAGATTCTCGACGGCGACAAAGGGCAGCTCCGGGTCGCGATACTGGACCGCTTTGGCCAGCCACTCGAAGGCAGCATCGGCCTGGTTCCGAAACGCGAACGCGTAGGCGATGTTGTAGGCCCATTCCCGCTCGTATCTCCCGCTCAGCTCCGCCACCGCGGCGTCGGACTCAGCTGCCCGGCCCAGCGCATGCTGGACCGTGACCCGTCCGAGCAGGCGGTAGACCTCGGACTCCTCCTGCTGCACGACCTCGAGCGCCGCCTGCGCCTCGCCCTTCTGCAGCAATGCCTCGCCGATCCAAGTGTGGCCGCCGATATAGCTCGGGCTCAACCGCAACCCGGAGCGATACGAGGCGATGGCCTCGTCCCAGCGGCCGGCATAGAAGTAGCCATAGCCCAGGTTGAAATGTCCGACCGGGTTCACCGGGTCGTGCGCGGTGACGTATTCCCCCAGCGCGATGGCGGCGTCCAGGCGGCCGAGGCTTTGCAGCAGCAAGGAGGCGGGGGTGATGACGTCAGTGCTCGTCGGTTCGAGCCTCAGGGCGCGCTCGAGGCGCCGCGCCGCGGCCGCCAGGTCGTGGTCGTAGACCAGCGCGATGTAACCAAGAAAGCTATGGGCCCGTGCATAGTCCGGATCGATGGCCAGAGCCCTTTGCGCCATCTCGCGGGCCCGTGGGTAGGCCTCATCGATGGGCCGGATGCGGTCGAACCCCTGGTCGCCGTAGCTGTTGGCCAGGCCCACCCAGGCGGCGGCGTAGTTGGGATCGATCGCCAGGGCCTGCTCGTAGAGCGCGATGGCCTGTTGATAGCTCTGTGCGGTGGCTTGGAAGCTCAGATGGCGGGCTTGCAGGAACAGCGCATAGGCTTCCGGGTCGGTTTGCGCGACTTTCGGCGCGTCGCCCAGCAGCGTGACCTTCAGCTGCTCCACCACCGTGGCGGCGATCTCGTCCTGGATCGCGAAGATGTCGTCGAGCGTGCGGTCGTAGGTTTCCGACCAGAGGTGGGTGTCGGAGCGCGCTTCGATCAACTGCACGGTGACGCGCACCTGATTGCCGGCCTTGCGCACCGAGCCTTCCAGGATATGGGCGACGTTCAGGCGTCTGGCGATCTCGGGCGCTTCCAGCTGCTCTCCCTTGAAGGAGAACGCCGAGGAGCGCGAGATGACGCGAAGCTCGGGAATCTTCGCGAGCAGGTTCAGCAGTTCTTCGGAGATACCCTCGGAGAAGTACTCCTGTTCGGCGTCGGAACTCATGTTGACGAAGGGCAGTACCGCGATGGACTTCTCGCCGTAGGACTCCAGCAATGCTTCGTTGCGGCCTGCGTGATGGGCCTCCTGGGCCGCCGAGGCCAGCTGCGCGGCCTGCTCCTGCTGCTCTGTCGCCTCGCGCTGCGGTGACAGCACGAACTTGTCGAAGGCGAAGACACCCAGTGCCAGTGCCAGCACCCCCATGATGAGGCGGTCGAGGGTCTTGCCGGTACGCAGCGCGATCGGTTGCGTGCGATCGACGTCCTTCTCGCGTTTCAGCCCCTCGGGTGTCCACTCGAACACCCACGCGAACACCAGCGCGGGAACGGCGCCGATCGCGAGTACGATCACCGTGATGCGCGCCGGCCTGTCGTCGAAGCCGAAGAGCGGGAAGATGGTCTCCGCCACCTGGATCACCAGCCACGCCATGACCCCGTAGGCAGCCCCTACGCGCAACACGTTGCGGCGCCTTAGTTCTGCGAAGAACGACATCGTTGGTGCGGATTCTCCCCAGGTGACAGAAGTATGGCTCGTCCGGGAGCGAGGGCTGCTCGAGACGGTGGCCGCTCGAGCGGAGCCCTGCTTCCGTGGCCGATCCCTCGAGATCGAGCGGCGGAGCGCGGGTGGGGGGGTGGGGCCACAGAGGCCAACGCCCCTCGGCTTCGCTTCGATCACGATCTGACCGGTTCTCGCGAGAGCTCCGGTGCTTGCTTCCGTTCCTGCGCGGCCTCGCGGCGGTATGATGCTTTGCCCCGCACGAGGAGGATACCCGTGACGACTCCGCTCTGGTGCCTTCTGATCGTCGCGCTGCTCCCCTATCCGCT
>CAYPSI010000242.1:0-4511 GCA_964413375.1 uncultured Spirochaetales bacterium
ACCCGGACAGCTCGGGCGGGGGGTGGGCAAGACGGCCGTCGCAGTCGCCGTGGAGCGGCGCGGGACCCCCGCGGGCGCGGTCCGCCTGGCCGTCTGAAGACCTGGCTCCGTGGAACCTTTCACGGCGTCAGCCCCAAGCACCTGCAGCGCACTCTCGACGAGTTCGTCTACCGCTTCGATCGTCGTTGGCGAGAAGAAGCGCTCTCCGGCTTCGTGCTCCACCGCGCCATGCAGGCCCGGCCCTTCCCCTACGACCGTCTCACGGCTGAGTCAGTCGGATAGGCAGACGCTTGTCTTACCCTGGCTTCGCTCGGCTTCGCCTCGCTGCGCGCTCCGCTGGCTAGCGCTCGGGGCGGCGGTAGACGGTTTCGAGCCTGGCGCGGAGGCGGTGGCGGGCGAGGGCGAGCTCGATCAGCCGATCGAGCAGCGCCGGATAGGGCAGGCCGCTCGCCTCCCACAGCTTCGGGTACATCGAGACCTCGGTGAACCCCGGCAGGCTGTTCACCTCATTGACATGGAACTCTCCCGTGGCGCGGTCCATCAGGAAGTCGACGCGGCCGAGACCCTCGCACTCGAGGATTTCGCCAGCGCGGATCGCGAGGCGCTGCGCGGTGCGGACCTGCCGATCGTCGAGGTCCGCCGGGATGATCAGCTCGGTGTCCTCGTCGATGTACTTCGCCTCGTAGTCGTAGAACTCGTGCCGCGTGCGGATCTCCCCCGGAAGCGAGGCCTCGAGCCGGTCGCTTCCCAGCAGCGCGACCTCGATCTCGCGCGCATCGATCGCCGGCTCGACCAGGATCTTGGTGTCGAAGCGCGCCGCCTCGAGGAGCGCCGCCTCGAGCAAGGCCGGGTCGTTCACGCGCGAGATCCCGACCGAAGAGCCCTGGTTCGCGGGCTTCACGAAGAGCGGGGTCTGGATCTCCCGCAGCGCCCGCTCGGCCGTCGCGCGCGGGTCGCGCCGCAGCTCGACCTCTCGCACCAGTACCCAGGGTGTGACCGGCACACCACCAGCCTGCAGCAGCCGCTTGCTCACTTCCTTGTCCATCTGGAGCGCGGAGCCGAGCACGCCGGACCCGACGTAGGGAATCCCCGCGAGCTCGAGCAGGCCCTGGAGCGCACCGTCCTCGCCACCGCGCCCGTGCACGATCGGGAAGATCACGTCGAGATCGCTCGTCGGGCCGCCCGCTGCGCTGGCCGTGGGCACGAGCGCGTGGCTTCCTGGCGCGGCCGGGAGATTCACCAGCTCGCCGCGCACGCTCGCCTCCGGCGGCAGCGCGGGGCTCCCGCGATGCCAGCGGCCCTCGTGGTCGATCGCGACCAGTGTCACTTCGTAGCGCGCGGGGTCGAGGGCGCGCTGGATCGACGTCGCCGACGCGATCGATACCTCGTGCTCGACGGAACGCCCGCCAAAGATCAGACCGACGCGGAGCTTCTCCATCCCCCCTCCTCCCCGTCGCCCGAGCATAGTGCGGGCAGCGGGAGCCGCTCAAGCACGGATCGGCAGGCTCCCCCGGTCTGCTTGACCCATCTCTGGGGTATCCGTACTTTCGCCGGATGCCCCCGCTTTCCCAGGAGCTGAGAGAGAAGCAGGACCGGCTCGAGCACGAGCTGCGGCAGGCCGGAAGGGTCCTGGTGGCCTTCTCCGGGGGGGTCGATTCGAGCTATCTGGCGCTCGCGGCGCACCGGGTCCTCGGCGACGGCGCGCTGGCCGTGACGGCCGAGTCGCCGTCCTATCCCCGCAGCCACCGGGAGATGGCGGAGCGCGTCGCCCGGGAGTTCGGGATCCCCCACCGCTTCGTCGCGACCTCCGAGATGGAGAGCGAGGCCTACCGCGCGAACGCGCCGGACCGCTGCTACCACTGCAAGAGCGAGCTCTTCGAGGTGCTCGGCCGCCTGCGCGAGGAGCTCGGCTACGCCGCGGTGGCCTACGGCGTCAATCTCGACGACACCTCGGACTTTCGCCCGGGTCACCGGGCCGCCGACGAGCACGGCGTGCTCTCGCCCTTCCTGACCGCCGCGCTCGGCAAGCAGGAGATCCGGGCGCTCTCGCGCGAGGCCGGTCTCCCGACGGCCGACCTTCCGGCCTCCGCGTGCCTCTCGTCCAGGCTTCCGTACGGAACCGCGGTCACGCCCGAGCGCTTGCGGCAGGTGGAGGAAGGCGAGGAGCGGCTGCGCTCGCTCGGCTTCCGGCAGGTGCGCCTGCGTCATCACGGGCTACTCGCCCGCGTCGAGGTGGATCCCGCAGAGCTCCCGCGCGCACTCGACCCGCGCATCGCGGAGAGCATCGTCGCGCTGCTCAAGCCGCTCGGCTTCCGCTGGGTCTCGCTCGACCTCGAGGGCTACCGGACCGGCTCGCTCAACGCGGTGCTGCAGATCTCGGACAAGCGGGAGCGGGGGTGAACGCTCCGGTCGAGTGCGAGGGCGCGCCGCGCGACCTCGGCCGCGACCAGGGGCAGGCCTGTACCGCGTCGCTGCGCGAAGCCTTTGCGGCCGAGCCCTTCCATCGGCGCGTGCGTCTGCGCCTCGGATCTGCGAGCCGGAGCGCCACCGAGCTGAGCCGGGAGCTGCTTCGCCACTTCCCGCGCCAGGCGGAGACACTGGCGGGGATCGCGGCGACGGCCGGAGTCCCGTTGGCCTGGCTCGCAGAGCTGCAGCATCGCGAGGCGAGCCCGCTCCAGGCGCCGCTCGCCGCGGCGGCGAGCGGTGAGCTCGCGCGCAGCGGGGCGATCCTGGGCTGCGAGATCGCGGGGCAGTGGATCGTACGTCGCAGCCGGCCCGAGGGCGGCTTTCGATCCGTCGAGCTGACGCGCCCCTGGCTCGCCCACGCGCTGCTCGGTGTGAACGAGGCGGGGCTCGCCGCCGCGGTCTCGTCCGGAGGCTCCACGCCGGGGGGCGCAGGCGCGGAACGACCGTCGTCCGGCAGGGCGCTGCTGCCCGCGGCGCCGCTCGCGACCGACTGCCTGCAGCGCTTCGCGACGCTCGAGGCCTGTCTCGACTGGTGCACCGCGCGTCCCGGCGATGGGCCGGCCACGCTGCTCTTCGCCGATGCGAGCGGCGAGATCGCCGGAGTCGAGTTCGCCGCCGCAAGCGAAGCGCGCAGCGAGCCGGAGGCGAGCGAAGGTCATCGGGGTCGCCGGCGAGTGCTGCGCAGCGCCGAGGGGTGGCTCGCGGCAGGCGGCTCGCGCGACGCCCGCGAGTGGCTCGCGAAGACGCTGCGCGAGAGCAAGGACATCGACCCCGCGCTGGCCTGGGCCGACTGCGCCGCCCGTACGCTCGATTGGCGGGGACGGTCTTCAGGTGTCTGGGATGCTTCGAGAATCGCAAACCCCTGAAGACTGTCCCCGTCTGCGCCTCCCCTCGGGTGGCTCGGATCCGGAAGCTGCCCCAAGCTCCCGCGCATGGGCGAGATCATCCTTCACCACTACGAGCTGTCCCCCTACGCCGAGAAGATCCGGCTGGCGCTGGGACGCAAGGCCCTCCCGTGGCGCTCCGTCGCGACGCCGATGGTGATGCCGAAGCCGGATCACGTGGAGCTCACGGGCGGTTATCGGCGCGTTCCCGTGCTGCAGATCGGCGCTGACGTCTATTGCGACACGCGCTGCATCGCGCGCGCTCTCGATCGGCTCTTCCCGGATCCGCCCTTGTCCCCACCCGGTCTGGAGACCGTCGAGCACGCGCTCTCGCGCTGGGCCGAGACCACTTTCATGCTGGGGGTGCTCGCGCTCTTTGGCATCGGGGGCGCATTTCCGGAGGACTTCGTCGAGGATCGCCGCAAGACGATGGTGCCGCCGGGCACGGATCTCGCCCAGACGAAGCTGATCCTGCCGACGAAGCTGCTGCAGATCCGCGCGAACCTCGACCGGCTCGAGCGACACCTCGGCGATGGCCGGGCGTTCCTGCTCGGTAGCGAGCCCTCGCTGGCGGATCTCTCCGCCTATCACCCGCTGATGCTGCTTCGGATGCACCCCCGGACCGAGGCGTTGCAGGCACCCCTGCGGCGTGTACCCGCCTGGGCCGAGCGCGTGCGCGCGATCGGACACGGCAAGTCGACGCCGCTCGCCTCGGCCGAGGCCATCGCGATCGCCGCTGCCTCGCGCCCGGTTCCCTTCGAGGGGGATCCGGTGTTCCCCGACGGAATGCAGCCGGGCCAGCGCGTCGTGGTGCTCGCCGACGAGTACGGCTCCGGTGCGGTCGCGGGGACGCTGGCCCCCTCGGAGCTGCACGAGATCGCGATCCGGCGCGAAGGCCCGCGCGTGGGCGAGGTAGTGGTCCACTTCCCGCGCGAGGACTACGCGGTGGTCGCAACCGGCTAACACCGGAACAAGAGGCCGGGCTGCAGCGCCTTGAGGGGGAACGGGGATTTCTTTCAGCGGCGCCACGCAGCGCCGTCCGCTTCAACCGGTTGTTTGCTGACCGCTTCTGCCGCCCCGTGAAGCCCTCGAAACGCTCATGCCACGATCAGGCGAGGTCGAAGCGGTCCAGATTCATCACCTTGGTCCACGTGGCCACGA
>CAYPSI010000243.1:0-13431 GCA_964413375.1 uncultured Spirochaetales bacterium
GCCGGCGCCCGCAGCGCGCTCGCGACGCTCTGGTCGGTGAACGACGAAGCCGCCGCAAAGCTCGTGACCGGCTTCTACCGCGAGCTCGGCAACCCCGAGCTCTCTCGCGCCGAGGCGCTGCGCGAGGCGCAGCTCGAGCTCCTGCGCACGCGCGAGTGGGGGCACCCGGGGCTGTGGGCTCCCTTCGTGTTGATCAGCAGCTGGCTCTGAGCTCGACCGCGCGGCGCTTTCAGAACACGCGGACCCCGACCCGGAACTGGACGCCATCGTCCTGGAGCTTGCCCGAGGTGTCGACCTTCGAGAGCTGGCGGCCCCAGTAGACCGACGCGTCGACCGGGCCGAGGCTCCAGAGCAGACCGATGCCGACGCTCGCGAGATTCTCGGGGTCTGGCGTCGGATTGCGGCGGTTGGTGGCATGGCCGAAGTCGGCGAAGGGGGCGAGCTGGAAGAGCCCCAGGCGTCCCTCCCAGGGGAGCACCGGGAGGCGGAGCTCGAGCGAGGTCACGACGCCCTGGTCGCGCACGATCTGGTTCTCGCGATAGCCGCGCACCGACAGGTGCCCGCCGAGCGGGAAGCGCTCGAGGCTCGGTAGCGCGTCGCTCGCGAGCTGCGCGTCGACGCGAACGATTGCCTGCACGCCCCAGGGTTCGAAGCGCCGCGCCCACTGGAGCTGCACCAGCCAGGCCACGAACTGGCCGTCCGGGTTCCGGAGGCCGCCGAGCCCGAGCGCCGAGGCGGATAGGTCGTGGCTGGATGCGCCCAGAACCGGGAGCCCGACGGAGAGCATCGAGCGCGCCGCGATCACCTGCTGGAGATCGCGGTGCACGAGCTCCTGCGTGAAGCGAAGGGCTGCGACGGTGGTCTTGCCGTCGTCCGCGTTCGCGCCGGAGCCGGGAAAGGCGAAGGGGTCGCAGCCCCCGAGGATGTCCTCGAACGCGCAGATCCGCGTCCTGGCGCGTCGCCAGTCTGCCACGAGTCCGACGCGCAGCTGGGTCTGGAGCGTCCGGTAGACGGGATGCTCGACGCCGAGCCGGACCGAATAGTAACGGGTCTCGATGTCGAGCTCCGAGAAGGGCTTCTCGACGATCTCCGAGTCGCTGATCTCGCCGCCGATGTGGAGCAGGGTTCCGCGAGCGGACACCGGGAAGTCGTAGCCGGTGTCGACACGCCAGATCCCGTCGGCCAGCCGGAAGCGCGAAGCGAGCGAGTCGCCGAAGCCGAGCAGGTTCTCGTCGCGCGCGTGGAGATCGCCTTCCAGGCCGCCGAAGGCCGGGTTCGACCAGTTGTCGGCGCCGAGCTCGAGCAGCCAGCGGCGCGACTCCTCGACGCGCAGCTCGAGCACGGCCTCTCCGGGTGCCTCGCCGGGGCGCAGCCGCGCGTGCACGCGTTCGATCCTCGGATCCTGCTGGAGGATCTGGAGCGACTCCTCGAGTTTCGCGACGTCGAGTGGAACCGACGCCCCGAGCTCCACGCGGCGGCGCAGCACGCTCGCGCGGTAGGAGCGCGTTCCGCTGACCTCGACACCCGTGAGCCTGCCCTCGACCACGCGGATCACCACGACTCCGTCTGCGAGGTCCTGGTCGGGGACGACCGCACCCGAGTTCAGGTAGCCGCGCTCGAGGTAGAGCCGGGTGACCGCGTCGCGGACCGCGACGAGATCCTCCGAGCTGATCTCGCGCCCAATCCAGGGGGCGACGAGCGGGCGGAAGTCCTCCTCGTCGAAGACCGTGCTGCCCTCGATCTCGAAGCTGCGCACGAGGACGCGCGGTCCTGCGGCGACGGCGCCGTCCAGCTCGGGAAGCTCGGGCAGATCGGGCAGCAGCAGCTCCGGGCGCGCCTCGCCCGGCTCCTCGTAGCTCGGCAGCGGCGGGCGCTGCTGGGCGGGGCGGTCGAAGGGCTGGGCCAGCGCCGGCTCCGCCGTGATGGTGGCCGCGGCCGCGAGGATCCAGGCACGCCATCGCTGCATCAGGGTGCCGCCGTAGCCTCGCGCTCCCGCGCGCCCAGGACCTCGTAGGCGCGGATCGGGATGGCCTTGCCCTTGAGCATGAACTCGCCGCGGTCGGCGAGCTCGAATATCTCGCCGATCAGCTCCCGGGTGCGGAAGGACACGAGAATGCGAACCCGCTTGCGTTCGAAGTCGTGCTGGCCGTTGTCGAGACTCTCGAGGCGGGCCGCGGTGTTCGCGATGTCTCCGAGAACGGTGTACTTGAGCCGGTCGCTGCTCCCGAGGCTGCCCGCGACGCTGAAGCCCGAGTCGATGCCGACGCGTAGCCTCCCGGTCGGCATCTCGCGTTGGGACCAGCCCTCGTTGAGGACTGCCAGGCTCTGCTCCATCGCGATCGCGCAGCGCACCGCCGCCCGCGCATCCTCCGTGCGCCCCTCCTCGCTGTCGCGCGGCAGCGGCACGCCGAAGGCGGCCTTCATGCCATCGCCGAAGTAGTCGTCGACGAAGCCCCCGTGAAGCTCCACCTGCTTCGCGAGCTCTTCCATCAGCTCGTTCACCCACTGCATCACGTCGAGCGCGTCGAGGCTCTCGGCGACGGAGGTGAAGCTCTTCACGTCGACGAAGAGCACCGTGACGGGCAGGCGCAGCGGCTTCGGGCGCCGGCCCTCGAGGAACTGGTCGCGCTTGGCCCACAGGTCCGTCGCCAGCGCCCTCGACACGTGGCGCGCGAAGAGCTGCATCAGCACGCGGCGATCGGCACTCTCGCGACGCGAGACCCACGCGGTGACGGCGCCGGCGGAGAGCAGCCACCCGGCGGCGGGCGGCAGCACCGGGATCCAGAGCCCCGCGAGGAGCGCAGCGAGCCCCGTTCCGAGTACGCCGACGATTCCCAGGCCCAGCGCAGCCGAGAAGATCCACACCGGATAGCGGCGCAGGCCGAGCAGCGCGCCCGCGACCGTCCACAGCAGGGTCCAGGCCGCGCCGGCACGCGCGTCGAGCCACGCGAGCGGTGCTGCCTCGCCGAGGCCGTAGTGCACGAGCCGGCTCGCGACGTGTGCGTGCACGAAGACGCCCGGCCAGAGGCCGAAGGGAACGCGCCGCAGGTCGGTGATCGAGTCCGCGGTGGCTCCGACGAGAACGATCTTGTCGCGAAACATGTCCGGGGCGACCCGCCCGTCGAGCACCTCGCCCATCGAGACCTGCCGGAAGGGCGCGCGCCCCTCGAAGTCGATCAGGATCTGGTAGCCCGCAGCGTCCGCGCCGACGTAGGGGCCGTCGTCGCTGGACAGGCGGGGAAGCGGCGTCGGCCCGAGCCGGATCTGCTCCGGGTCGTCCGGATCGCCCCCGATACCGATGCCCTCGGCCGCGAGCCAGAGCTCGGCAACGCGCAGCGCGAGGCTCCGGTACTGGCCGTGATCGTCGTCCTGGAAGAGAGCGGCGCGGCGCACCGTGTCGTCGGGGTCGACGATCACGTCCGAGAATCCGACCTGCTCCGATCCCAAGAGGGCTGCTGGCGGTGGAATCCCCGGTCGCTCTCCGTCCTCGAGCAGATGGACCATCGCGATGCGCGGCTCGCGCCGCCACAGTGCTTCGAGCCTCTCGGAGCCCGGGGGGATCAGCACATCGCGATAGAAGTCGACGCCGAGCGCCCGCGGCCCTTGCGCGAGGATCCGCTCCAGCACCTCCGCGAGCGTGTCGTCCGGCAGCGGGTAGGTGCGCTGCGACATGATGTCCTGCTCGGTATAGGCGACGACCACGACGCGTGCGCCGGCTTCGGCGGGCAGCGGGCGCAGCCCGAGCAGGCGGTCGTAGGCCGCGAGCTCCAGCCGCTCGAGCAGGCCCGCAGAGCCCACAGCCAGGACCGAAGCCGCGACGAGCGCGGCGACGGTGAGAGCGACGATGCGCTCCGATTCGAGGGCCCGGCGCAGTCGATGCAACAGCTGGGAACTCCGGCCCGGAGCATAGCCGTGAACCCAAAAACCTCGATGCTTCGATTGCTTACACGCGCGTTCCGCTCCGGCACGACGCCGTCCTCCCAGGGCTCGCGGGTGGGCGTCTATAGTGCCCGAGCGAGTCTCGCGACCTCGCTGTGGGAGAGCTTCCGATGCCTCTCGATCACAACGACCTCGTGCTCTGCACCGGCACCGCGCAGCAGGTCCCCTTTCTCGAACGGCTCGCGCCGGCCCGGGCCGCCGGGTACAAGGGCGTGTCGATCCAGCCGCACGAGCACGCGCGCCTGCGCGCCGCCGGAAGCAGCGACCCGGAGCTGGTGAGCAGGGTCGCCGATGCGGGCCTCGCGATCGCCGAGCTCGACGCCATCACGACCTGGCTCCCGGGCCACGCTCCGCCAGCCTCGTTTCCGACGGAGCTCGCGCGCCTGCTGCAGGGCTACACGCCCGAGCGGCTGGTTCCAATCGCCGCGTCGCTCGGCGCGCGCTCGCTCACGGTGGTCGAGTTCTATGGCGCGAAGGTCGGCCTCGACGCGGCGGCGGAAGCCTTTGCAGGCATCTGCGACCTCGCCGCGCCGCACGGCCTGCTCGTGCATCTCGAGTTCCTGCCCTGGGCCGGCATTCCGGACCTGCGCAGCGCCGCCGAAATCGTGCGCCGCGCCGGCCGCAGCAACGGCGGCCTGCTGATCGACAGCTGGCACCTCTTCCGCAGCGGCTCGACCTTGGAGGAGCTCGCGCGGATCCCGGGCTCCTGCGTGCTCGGCGTGCAGCTGAACGACGCTCCCGAGCGCGCCGAGGCGGACCTTTCCGACGAGACGCAGCACCGTCGCCTGCTTCCGGGGCAGGGCAGCTTCGACCTCGTAGGTCTGCTGCGCACCCTCGACCGGATCGGCAGCCGCGCGCCGCTCGGCGTCGAAATCTTCTCCGACGCGCTCGCCGCGCAGCCGATCGAAGCGATCGCCCGCAGCACCGCCGACGCCACCCGCCAGATCGTCGCAGCAGCCCGCGGTTGATCGCAAGGCGGCCGGCAGCTGCCGGCCGGCGCGCAGCGAGCCGCAGGTGAGCGGAGTGAACCTGGCCCGGCTACTCGACGACGTTGGCGCGGCGGAGCGCTGCGATCGCGGCCGCGTCGCGTCCAAGGCCGGCCAGGACCTCGTCGGTGTGCTGGCCGAGGCCCGGCGCCATCCAGCGCGGCCACCACGGCGTTCCGTGGAAGTCGACCGGAGTCGCTGGAAAGGGCGTCGTGGTGGTTCCGTCCGGCACGTCGACGATCCCGCCGCAGGCGCTGACCTGCGGATCCGCCAGCACCTCCTCGACGGACTGCACCGGCGCCCACCAGAAATCCTCCTCTCCGGCGAAGACCGCGCTCCACTCGTCGCGCGTACGGGTCGCGAAGATCGCATCGAGCTCTGCGATCAGCGCGGCTGCATTCTGCGCGCGCGCCAGCGGGGTGCCAAAGCGGGGGTCCTCGATCCATTCGGGGTGCCCCACCGCGCGCGCGAGCGGCGGCCAGTGGCGCTCGCCCTCGAGACCGACGATCCAGAACCAACGCCCGTCGCGGTCGCGGTAGCAGTTGATCGAGGGGTTTCCCATCGTGCTGCGATTTCCGACCGCGATCGAGACGCCGAAGCGCAGCGCCGTCGCGATGTCGAAGGAGATCGTGTAGAGGCCCTGGCGCAAGAGCGAGGTGGACACGAGCTGCCCGCGGCCGTTCTTCTCGCGTGCGTAGAGCGCCGCGCAGATCCCGGCGGCCGCCGAGAGACCGGCGCCGTGGTCGCCCATGCCGCCGCGCTGGAAGGGCGGCTGCCCGCCGGGCTGCGTGAGGAGCCCGGCGACGCCGGAGCGCGCCCAGAAGGCCGCGATGTCGTAGGCCGCGCGGTCGGCGTCCGGGCCCTCCATGCCGTAGCCCGTGAGGAGCGCATAGACGAGGCGCGGGTGCACGGAGAGCAGCGCCACCGGGTCGAGGCCGAGGCGGGCCAGCGCGGCCGGACGCACGTTGGTCACGAAGACGTCGGCGCGCTCGATCAGCTCGACCGCCAGCGCGTGGCCCTCCGGGCGCGTCAGGTCGATCGCGATGCTCCGCTTGCTGCGGTTGTCCATCTCGAAGGGGGGATTGAAGGGCAGATCGGCGCCCAGCATTCGAGCGAAGCTGCGCGCGGGATCGCCGGTTCCCGGCGGCTCGATCTTGACGACGTCCGCGCCCCAGTCGGCGAGGATCAGGCCGGCCGCCGGCCCTGCGATCCAGACCCCGAGCTCGACGACCCGCACGCCTTCCATCGGTCCCGGCATCGGCGCTCCTCAGCGCACGGCGTCGACGAGGCCCCAGCGGCGCGCGGTTTCGGCGTCGATGGGGCGCCGCGAGAGCGCGAGCCAGGCGGTGCGCTGTCGCCCGATGCGCCGCGGCAGGCTCACGGTACCGCCCGCTCCGGGAATCAGCCCGAGGTCGAGCTCCGGGAGCCAGAAGCTCGTGTCCGCGCGCGCCACGACCCGGGCTGCGAAGGCCGGGAGCTCTACCCCGGCGCCGACGCAGGCGCCGTGCAGCTCCGCGTGGACCCGATCGGCGCAGAGGGCGAGCAGGCGCGCGGCGCTCCGCGTGGTGCGGACCAGATGCGCCGTCGCGGGATCGGGGAACTCCCCGAACTCGTCGAGATCGCCTCCCGAGCAGAAGGCCGAGCCCTCGCCCGCGAGCCGGATCTCGCGGATCTCGGGCGTGCAGACGGCAACCCGGAGCGCCTCGACGAGGCCATCGCGCATCTCGGCGGAGAAGGCGTTGCGTTTCTCGGGTCGCGAGAGCGTGATGCGGAGCGCGTCCCCCTCGCGCGCCGCCCGGACCGCCGCACCCTTCGGCGCTGGGCGCACGCGCGGCGCCGGACGCGCCGCGCGCCAGGCCGCGAACTCGGGTCCGGCCTGGAGCGTCGAGTAGGCGAGCGATTCGAGCACGAGCCCGCGCTCGACGTCCGCGCCCTCGCTCGCGCGCAGACACTGCACCAGCGCCGTCGCGGCGAGTGGAGCCGCATCGATACCCGCGAGGACGGGGGCCAGCTCCGCGCGCGTCGCGACGTGCAGATCGCAGCGACGCGCGAACGCGAGGGCCTCGGGGGCGAGCTCCGCGGGGCCGAACGCGATGGTCGGGCAGGGCAGGCTGGCAAGCGTGTCGAGGACGGCCTGGTCCGTCGGCACGCCCGCCGAGCCGGCGGGAGCGCTTCCGCCCACGTCGACCACGAGCACGCGCTCTCCGAACAGAGGCGACCAGAGCTCGGTCGCATCGGGCGCGCGCAGCGCAGCGAGGGCCTCGGCCAGCGCGAGCGGCCGGGCCTCGCGCGCGCTCCCGCTCACATTTCCCCGACGAGCTCGGCTCGGACCTTGCGTCGCAGGAGCTTCCCGGTCTCGTTGTAGGGGAGGGCGTCGCGGAACTCGATCCGCTCCGGCACCCGCGACGAGCGCAGCCGGGCGCGCACCCATTCGCGGAGCTCCTCCGCCGGCACCCGCCTTCCGTTGCGCGGCACGATCACCGCGGCGATGGCTTCGCCCCATTGCTCGTCGGGAACGCCGACCACGGCGCAATCCTCGACCGCCGGGTGCTCGTGGAGCACCTCCTCGATCTCGCCCGGCGATAGATTCTCGGCGCCGCGCACGATCACATCGTCGATGCGACCGGTCACGAAGAGATATCCGTCCTCGTCGACGAAGCCGCCATCCCGCG
This sequence comes from uncultured Spirochaetales bacterium, assembly GCA_964413375.1. GTDB lineage: Bacteria > Myxococcota_A > UBA9160 > UBA9160 > SMWR01 > CAZUYC01. The sequence goes on from CAYPSI010000243.1 coordinate 7,598, forward strand.
TCGGGAACCAGCCGTCCGTGCCGAGGCTGCTGGCCCGCCCCTGATATTCGCCCGAGACCTGCTCACCGCGAACGCAGATCTCGCCCGGAACGCCGGGCGGGACGGGCTTTCCGTCCGCGTCGCGCACCTCCAGCTCGACGCCGGGGAGCGGCAGGCCCACCGACGCGAGGCGGCGGCGCACGCCCGGCTCTGCGCTCGCCGCGGCGACGCGGTGGTCCTCGGGGCCGAGCAGCGCGATGGTCGAGCTCGTCTCGGTGAGTCCGTAGGCGTTCGTGAAGTTCACCCCGGGCAGCAGCCGCATCGCGCGCTCGATCACTGGGAGCGGCATCTTGCCGCCGCCATAGGAGAGCGCGCGCAGGCTCGGGATGCGCCCGCCCTCGCGCTCGAGCGCATCGACGATGCGGGAGAGCATCGTCGGGACGACGAAGGCGTGGCTCACCTTCTCGGTGCACGCCGTCTCGATCCAGGCCTCCGCGGAGAAGCTCGCCAGCTGTACGATGCGCCGGCCTGCGTACACCGAGCTCAGGATCGCGGCCATCGCCGCCACGTGGTAGGGCGGGACGCTCACGAGCGCCGCCTCCTCCTCGGACGCTGCTCCGAACTCGACGGAGCCGAGGACGTAGGAGACGAGATGGCGGTTGCGCAGCACGGCCGCCTTCGGCGCGCCGGTGGTACCGCTCGTGAAGAGCAGCACCGCGATCGCGTCGGCATCGGTCGGCCAGTCGGGCGCGAAGGTCCCTCCGCGCGTGGCGCGAGCGAGGAAGTCGTCGCGCGAGACGACCTGGGCCTCCGGGTGCTTCGCAAGCTGCAGCACGCGCTCCGGCTCGGCCACTAGATAGGACGGCGCGATGCGGGTGACGAGGGCGTCGACCTCGTCCGCGCTGAGGCGGTAGTTGAGCGGTACGAAGGGCAGTCCGGACCAGGCGGCCGCGAAGAGGCCGACGGGTACGGCGAGGCTGTTCACGTCCAGGATCCCGACGTGACGGGCCCCCGCTTCCGCGACTAGCGCACTCGCCGCGCCGGCCGCCGCGAAGAGCTCCGCATAGCTGAGCCGGTCGGAGCCGTTCTGCACCGCCACCCGATCGGCGAAGCCGGAGGCGGCCATCTCGAGCAGCATCAGCGGGTTCAAGGCTCAGTCCGACGAGGGAAGCGGCTTCGCGCCCTTGATCACGAGGATCTTGCCGTCGCAGGCGAGCGAGCCCTGGCCGGGCTTCGTGCACAAGAGCTCGAGGTCGCCGGCCTCGTTCGCGTAGCGCTTGCCGAGCTGGGTACCAGCGGCCGCGTCGGGGCTCGGGGCTCCGGCCGTCTGGAGCGGAGCGTCGAGGGGCGCCATCGCGGCGCCACCGCAGGTGAGCTGCACCTCTCCCTTCGGAGCGGCGACGATCATCACCTCCGTGGGGCAGACGGAGCTGCGCAGGCGCTTGCCGGGCTTGAGTTCGAGCATCGGGGATCCTCCAGAGCCATCTCGGGGCAGCGGCCCAGATCAGGGAAGCAGGCCCAAACCAGGGCAGCAGGCCCAGAGGGCCCCCTCTCAGTTCATCCGCACGCGGGGAGCGTAGCGACCCTCGGACAGAGGCTCGAACAGGGCCTCGAGCAGCGGATGGTGGCAGGGTTCGCCCGTCTCGTCGGGGAGCAGGTTCTGCTCCGAGACGTAGGCCTCGTAGGTGGTCGAAGCGTTCTCGGCGAGCAGGTGGTAGAAGGGCTGATCCTTCGCCGGCCGGGCCTCCCGGGGAATCGACTCGTACCATTCCTCGGTGTTGGCGAACACCGGGTCGACGTCGTAGATCACGCCGCGGAAGGGGTACAGGCGGTGCCGGACCACATCGCCGATCGCAAAGAGGGCACGCCGAGCGCTGCTCATCGACCCTCAGGATAGCGGAGGCCCTATCCTCCGCGGGGGAGGTCGAAAGGGCAATGGCGCGAGGCGAAGGGCACCCCGCCCTCGAGTGGGCGCGTTCGGGTGCGATGGAGCTCTGCGGCTGGCCCGACGGGCCGCCCCGGCTCGCGCCGGGTCCGCTGGCGTCGTGGCTGCGGGGGGAGCTCGATGCGCTGCGCGCGCTCTCGCCGGTCCCGCTTCCGGCGGATCTAGACGGGCCAGCGCTGCTCGGGGAGCGCGCGGCGCTGCTCGGCCTCGGGCGTCGAGGGACGATCGCGCCGGGTGGGACCTGCCGCCTGTTGCCCGCCGCCGACGGGTGGATCGCGGTCGCGCTCGCCCGCCCCGACGACGAGGCACTCGTTCCGGCGTGGCTCGAGCTTCCAGCCGCTGCGGGGAACGGGGTCTGGTCGACGCTGGCGGCTGCGCTCCGCGAGCGTCGAGCCGATGAGCTCGTCGCGCGAGCGCGTCTGATCGGCCTCGCTGCGGCCGAAGCGCTGCCACTGCGGGACGCGCCTCCACCGCCGCATCGCGTGGCCGCGCGAGGTCCCCGCCGCAGGCACGTCGCCGGCACGGCTCCGCTCGTCCTCGACCTCTCGGCGCTCTGGGCCGGGCCGCTCTGTGCGCAGCTGCTCGGGCTCTGCGGGGCGCGCGTCGTGAAGGTCGAGAGCGCGTCGCGTCCCGACGGCGCGCGGGCCGGGAATGCAGCGTTCTTCGACCTGCTGAACGCCGGCAAGGCGAGCGTCCGGCTCGACCTGCGCGCGCAGCGGGGTCGCGATCGACTGAGGCAGCTCATCGCGTGTGCCGATGTCGTGATCGAGAACGCGCGTCCGCGCGCGCTCCGACAGCTGGGGATCGACGCCGAGTCGCTGGTCGCCGAGCACGCGGGTCTCGTGTGGGTCGCGATCACCGGTTACGGCCGCCGCGAGCCCGGCGCGGACTGGATCGCGTATGGCGACGACGCGGCGGTCGCGGCGGGTCTCGCCGCGCCGACCGACGAGTCGGAGGGAACACCGCTCTTCTGCGGCGACGCGATCGCCGATCCGCTCGCCGGGGTGCACGCGGCGCTGGCGGCCCTGAGCGCACAGCGCGTGGGCGAAGCCGTGCTGCTCGACGTGGCGCTGCGAGACGTCGCCGCCCACGCGCTTCGCTCCTCGGAGGGCGCGCGGGACGCGGAGGTCCGGCCGGCAGCTGGCGGCTTCGAGGTGATCGCGGAGGGCCGCCGCGAGCGCGTGCGCCCGCCGCGCGCGCGGCGGCCGCTCGGCGCCGCGCGACCGCTCGGCGCCGATACCGTCGCAGTGTTCCGGGAGCTCGGGTGCTGATCCAGCGCGCCGAGGTGGAGGGGCGCGCTCCGGTCGACGTCCGTATCGACGGCGCGAGCATCGCGGAGATCGCCCGGGAGATCGCAGCGCAGCCGGGCGAGGAGTGCATCGATGCGGCCGGCGCTGCGCTGCTGCCGGGTCTGCACGATCACCATCTGCACCTGCTCGCGCTCGCGGCCGCCGCGCTCTCGGTTCGCTGCGGACCGCCCGAGGTGCGCACGCGCGAAGATCTCGCGCACGCGCTCGGTGCGGCGAGGCCGCGCAGCGGATGGATCCGCGGCACCGCGTACCACGACTCGGTGGCGGGTGCCCTCGATCGTCAGGGCCTCGATGCGCTCGTCCCCGATGCGCCCGTACGCGTGCAGCACCGCAGCGGGGCGCTGTGGATCCTGAGCTCCGCCGGGGTCGAGTGCCTGGGGCTCGACCGAGGCGTGGATGCGCCGGGGGTCGAGCGCGACGCCACGGGGCGCAGCACGGGCCGCCTCTATCGCCTCGACGGCTGGCTGCGAGAACAGCTCGGCGGGGATGCGGCTCCGGACCTCGCGCCGGTTGGAGCGCATCTGGCGAGCCTCGGCGTCACCGGACTCACCGACGCGACGGCGTCCAACGGGCCGGCGGAGCTCGCGCTCTTCGAGGCCGCAGCGGCGTCAGGTGCACTGCCGCAACGGCTCCAGCTGATGGGGCGCTCGGATCTCCCGGCTGCGTCGCACCCGCGCGTCGTGCGCGGCGCGCTGAAGCTCGTGCTGGCGGAGGTGGAGCTTCCGGATTTCGACAGGTTCGCGGACGCGATCCGCGCAGCCCACGCGCAAGGCCGTGCGGCCGCGATCCACTGCGTGACGCGGGCCGAGCTGGCCTTCGCCGTGGGGGCCTTCGACGCGGCAGGGGCGCGGCCCGGCGACCGCATCGAGCACGCCGCGGTGGCGCCGCCCGATCTCGCGCTGCGGATCGCCGCGCTGGGACTCACCGTCGTGGCGCAGCCGCACTTCGTGCGCGAGCGCGGCGAGGTCTACGCCGTCGAAGTAGAACCGGCCGACCTTCCGTGGCTGCACCGCGCTCGGGGCCTCGAGGCGGCCGGGGTCCCGCTCGGGGCCGGGACGGATGCGCCCTTCGGCGCCCCGGACCCCTGGCTCTCGATGCAAGCGGCGGTCGAGAGGCGAACAGAGGCTGGCGCGCTCCTCGGGCCAGACGAGAGGCTCTCGCCCGAGCGAGCGCTCGCGCTCTTCACCTCGCCGGCGCAGGCCCCCGGGGCCGCGCCGCGCCGGGTCGCGCCCGGGGGCCCGGCCGATCTGTGTCTTCTCGACCGGCCGTGGCGGGCGGCGCGGGACGCACTCGACGGGCGCCACGTGGCGGCCGCGCTCGTCGCTGGGAAGATCGTGTTTCGTCGCGCCTGAGTTCTGTTGGAGGGCGGAAGCGGCGTGCGATACTCGGTCGCTGCGATCGACTTGAGGAGCCCCGATGTCCCTGAGCCCCGAGCAGCGCGTGATCTCGGCCGACGATCACCTCGACCTCTACGCGATGCCGCCCGGCGTCTGGGAGGAGCGGCTCCCTGCGGCGCTGCGCGAGCGGGGTCCGCGGGTGGTGGACACGCCGGAGGGGCCCTTCTGGCAGGTGGAGGGAAAAGCGCAGGGCCCGAGCGGGCGCAAGGCGGCCGGCATGATCCGTTCCGAGGGGCACGGTTTCCGCCCGAGCGATCCGCGCGCGCGCCTCGAAGACATGGACAAGGACGGGATCCACGCCCACGTGATCTACAGCCCGACGACGACGGCGCTGCGCATCGAGGATCCGGCGCTGCGCGCGGTCTGCTTCGCTGCCTACAACGACTGGGCGGCCGAGTTCAATCGCGCGGCGCCGGAGCGCCTCTTCGTGCTCGGCGACCTGCCCTGCCACGAGCCGAAGGCCGCGCGTGACGAGCTGCTGCGGGTGGCGAAGCTCGGCCTGCGCGGTGCGATCGTGCACCAGTTCCACGGGACGGATCCGATCTTCGAGCCCTCGTGGGAGCCCTTCTGGGATGCGGCGCAGGACACCGGTCTCCCGATCTCGGTGCACCTCGGGCCGGGCACGCACAGCCTCCGCCCGCAGCTCGGCTCCTGGCGCTTCGCGGCGCTCGTCGCGGTGGTTCCGATGCAGCTCGACGAGGTGCTCGCCGGGATGCTCTTCTCGGGGATCCTGGAGAAGCGGCCGCGCGCCCGGCTCGTGCTCGGCGAGGCGGGGCTCGGCTGGATTCCCTACGTGCTCGAGCGCTGCGACCACGAGCACCACAAGTACTACGAGAGCACGCTCGATCACCGCCTCTCGATGCTTCCGAGCGAGATCTTCGCGCGGCAGGTCTACGTGACCTACGAGGACGAGAAGATCGGCGTGCAGCTGATCCCTCACATCGGGATCCGCAACGTGATGTGGGCCTCGGACTATCCCCACGGCGACAGCACCTGGCCGCACTCGCGCCGCGCGATCGCCGAGTCCCCCCTCTCCGCGCTCGGTGGCGACGCAGTGCGCCGCATCGTCTGCGACAACGCCGCCGAGGTGTACGGAATCCGCTGAAGCGTGGAGAACGCGAGTCTGGAAAGGGGAGCCGGCCTCGACGCCCCGCTCCTGCGCCGCGTCTCCACCGCGTATCTCGGACTCGTCGCGCTCTTCGC
>CAYPSI010000244.1:0-1601 GCA_964413375.1 uncultured Spirochaetales bacterium
GCCGGGCGGCGAGCCCCTCGATGCCTCGGATCCGCGCGTGAGGCTTGCGTACGACCTCTACAACCGCGCGCTCACGGCCGTGGTGAGTGCGGAAGCGGGCAAGGGGCAGCGCCAACTCGAGTTGCCCTTCGGCACGCTGGAGCTCGAGATCGACGACGCCGAGTTCATCTGGGCCGGGCACCGCTTGGGGGACATGGTCGACGCCGCGAACTACTCGGTTCGCGGCCTGCGCGACCGCTACCGGCGCCCGGGGATCGGGGCTCCCTTCGCGGCCACGCTCGGACCGCTCACCGGGGAGCCGCCGCCGGGCGCCGAGTGGCTGGTGCCACAGCTGCGCGTGCCGACCACACTGGTGCTGCGTCTCGACGGCGCCCGCGCGGCGCTGTTGGCTGGCCAGCTGAAGGGACGGATCGAGATCTTCACGCCGGATGAGGCGAGCACGACCGAGATCGACGGTCAGACGGTCCCGATCGAGTTCGAGACGACTTTCGCGTTGGCGGAAACCCTTGCAGGGTCGCAGTTTTTCGACTTCGAGCTCAAGGGATTTTTCATGGGGGCCTTCCGGCCGCTGCGCGCCGCGGTGATCGGTACCGGGCACATCGAGAAGGAAGGCTCGGAGCAGGGGCTCTTCTTCCTCGAGCCCTACCGCCCGGGGCGGATCCCGGTAGTGCTCGTCCACGGTACAGCCTCGAGCCCGGGGCGTTGGGGCGACCTCGTGAACGAGCTCAGCAACGATCGCGCGATCGCCGAGCGCTACCAGTTCTGGCTCTTCCTGTACAACACGGGCAACCCGGTCGGATACTCCGGTGGCCGACTCCGGCACAGCCTCGAGACGGCGGTGCAGCGCCTCGATCCGGAGGGGCGCGACGAAGCACTCCACCAGATGGTCGTGATCGGGCACAGCCAGGGCGGACTCCTCACCAAGCTCACCGCGGTCGAGAGCGGTGACGCGTTCTGGGATCGCGTCGCGCGGGTCCCGATCGACGAGCTCGACCTGTCGGACGATGTGCGCGAGACGCTGCGCCGCTCGCTCTTCTACACGCCCGCACCCTTCGTGAAGCGCGTGGTCTTCGTCTGTACGCCCCACGGCGGGAGCTATCTCGCGAGCTTCAGTCTGGCGGGTCTCCTCGCGGACCTCGTGGCGCTGCCGAGCAACCTGGCGCAGGTCGGCCTCGAGCTGGCGCTGCGCAATCCGGGGAACCTGCTGCTGGGAAACGTCGGGCGCCTGCCGACGAGCATCGACAACATGACGCCCGGGAACCCCTTCCTGCAGGCGCTGGACGAGCTGCCCGTGGCGCCCGGGATCGCCTCGAACTCGATCATCGCGGTGCAGGGCAGCGGGCCTCCGGAGAAGGGGAGCGATGGAGTCGTGAGCTACGAGAGCGCCCACGTCGAGGGCGTCGAGTCCGAGTTCATCGTGCGCTCCGGGCATTCCGCGCAGTCCAATCCCGAGGTGATCCAGGAGGTGCGGCGCATCCTGCTGGCACACGAGGCGCAAGCGCACGAGGAGTCGATCAGCGGCCTGGAGCGTCTGCGTCCGCGGGCTCCGGGCCCGCCTTGACCCGCGCACCGGGGCGTTCGCCGGCGAGCGCCTTGCGGAG
>CAYPSI010000245.1:0-4635 GCA_964413375.1 uncultured Spirochaetales bacterium
CATCGTCTGCGACAACGCCGCCGAGGTGTACGGAATCCGCTGAAGCGTGGAGAACGCGAGTCTGGAAAGGGGAGCCGGCCTCGACGCCCCGCTCCTGCGCCGCGTCTCCACCGCGTATCTCGGACTCGTCGCGCTCTTCGCCATCGACTACGAATGGTTCGGCGGCCGGATGCTGCTGCTGGTACTGGCGACGATCGCCTGCATGGCGCTGGCAGCGGCCCCTGCCGAGCGCCAGCCTCGACAGCCTGGCGCTCGGCCTGATGGTGTTCGCGATCGGAGCCGCCTGCCTCGTCGCGTTCGCGCGGGCCGCGATCGTCGGACCCGCCGCCCTCGTCCAGCCGCGCTTCGTCACCTGGTCGGCCTTGTTCTGGATCGGGGCCGTCTGCGCGCTCGTCCCTCGCACGACCGGGCGCGTCCGAGCTCCGGTCGCATCGCTGGCCGTGTTCGCGTTCCCGATCCTTTCTCTATGCATGCTTCCCGCGCTACGCGACGTTCGCGAGTTCCATGCGACGACCGCAAGCCAGGCGTCCAGGCTCGTTCTCTCGCTGCTGCTGGGGCTGCGCTACGACGAGCTGGCACGCAACGTCTCGCTCGAGGACGCGGATCTCGTGTACCGGGTGGCGTCGCGACTCGAGTCGGAGGAGCGGTGGCCCTTCCAGGGGCCGCGCCATCGACTGCGCGGCACCGCGCTCGCTCGCCGCTTTGCCGTGGTCGAGCCCTGCGCGGGAGCGGTGGATCGCACGAGGGCGATCGATGCCATCGGCGCCGCTGCCGTTTCCGGCTGGATCTCCCGCGCGGAGGCCTCGGAGCAGGCGAGCTTCGTCGTGCTCGCAGACGAGGGCGGGGTCGTCCGCGGCATCGCGGATGCCGCCTCCGTTCCGCCTCGCTACGCATCGGGTCTGGGCGGGGAGCGCGACGGCTGGACCGGCTTCATCGCCGACTACGATCCCGCGATGCGCTACTCCGCGTATGCGGTTCTCGACGACGGCAGCACCGCCTGCTCGCTGCGCATGCGCTGAGCGTCCGCAGCCGGCGCCCTTGCCGCCTAGGCGGGCTCGACGCGCGCCGAGATCCTCGTCGCGATGGCGCGCAGCTGAGCCTCGTCTCCCTGAGCACGGCCGTGGAAGCTCATCGCCTCGCCCATGCGGCGCGGGATCAAGTGCTGGTGGTAATGCCATACCGTCTGGCCCGCGGCCTCGCCGTTCGCCTGATAGACCGCCAGGCCGGCAGGGGCGAGCTCGGCGCGGATCGCGCGCGCGACGCGTCGGGCGAGGGCAGCGGTGGCGCGCATCGGCCCGTCCTGCATCTCGAAGACGTTCTCCGCGTGGTCCTTCGGGATCACCAGCGTGTGACCGTCGCTGACCGGAAAGAGGTCGAGAAAGGCCAGCGAGGCCTCATCCTCGGCCACGCGGAAGGCCGGAGCCTTTCCGGAGACGATCGCGCAGAAGATGCAGCCCTGCTTCATGCGCATGCGGAATCCGGCAAGGAGGCCGACTCGCGAGTCGGCCTCCGCGCAGCGAGCCGCAGGCGAGCGGAGCGCATCCGGAACGAGGCCGGCTCGGGAGTCGGCCTCCGCGCAGCGAGCCCTAGGCGAGCGGAGCTCATCGGGATGGCTAGAGCAGCGCCGGACGCATGCCCGCGTCGATCTGCGCCTCGTAGGCGAAGTCGACGAAGAGGTTCTGTCCGCTCACGAAGCGGGCCATGCGGCTGTTCAGGAAGACGAGCGGCTCGGCCATCTCCTCGCTCGTCGCGTCGCGACCGATCGGTGCCTGGAAGTGCGTGTCGATGTTCTCCTTCCCGGCCTGCTGGTGGAAGGTTGGAAGCATCGGCGTGGCGGTCGGCGCGGGGGAGAGGCAGTTCATCCGGATGCGACGTTCGACGAGCTCTCCGGCGCGCTTCTTCGTGTAGTAGATGATGCACTGCTTCGAGAAGAGGTAGCCGTTCGCCTTGTCGGGATTCGCCTCGCACCAGGCGCGGCCCGCCGCGAAGTCAGGAGTGGCGACGAGAGCCTTCACCGCGTCGAGGTTCTTGCGCCAACCCATGCCCGCGACCGAGGTGATGTGCGCCACCGCGCCGCCATCTGGAATCCGCGCCAGCAGCGACTCCGTCAGGTGTCGCAGGCCGACGAAGTTCACGAGCATCGTGTCCAGGTTCGAGAAGGGCGGTCCGGGGAGGCCTGCGCAGTTGAAGAGCGCGTCGATCCGCTGCGGGAGCTGGCCGATGGCCGCGTCGATCGAGCTCCTCTCCGCGAGATTGGTGCCGATCGACTGCGCCACGCCGACCTTCACCGGCTTCACGTCGAGTGCAAAGACCTCGGCGCCGAGTTCGACGAGGAGCTGTGCTGCTGCCTCGCCCATGCCCGAGGCCGCCCCCGTCACCACTAGCTTCTGGCCCGCGTAGCCGAGCGCATCCTTCATCGCATCCTCCGTCGGGAGACGGGGGTATACCAGAGGGCGCCGACGCGTGCGAACATGGCGGCGTGCGCGGCCTGCGAGACCTTCGCGTCGTCGATTTCTCCAGCGGGATCGCCGGTGCCTACGCGACGAAGCTCTTTGCCGACGCCGGAGCCGACGTCATCAAGGTCGAGACTCAGGCCGGCGATCCCTTGCGGCGCTGGTCGGCCACGGGCGCGGACCTGCACGGCGAGGACGGCCCGCTCTTTCGCTTCCTGCACCACTCGAAGCGCTCGATCGTGGGCGCTCCAGGGGATGCCGCGCTCGAGGTGCTCGTCGCTGGCGCGGATCTCGTCGTCGAGGGGCGCGGGCCCGACCTCGCTGCGGCGCTGGACCTCCCCGAGCGTCACGCGGGGCTCGTGCTGCTCTCGATCACGCCCTGGGGAAAGTCGGGACCCTACGCCGGGCGTCCGGAGAGCGATCTGGTGATCCAGGCGGAGGCGGGTGCGATCGGTTGCCGCGGCTTTCCCGGCGGCGAGCCCTTCCAGGCGGGCGGTCGCATCACGGAGTGGGTCGGCGGAACCTTCGCGGCCGTGGCCGCGCTGGCCGCGCTTCGACGCGCGCGCGAGACCGGACACGGCGAGCACGTCGATTTCTCGCTGCTCGAGGTGATGAACGTCGCCGCGAGCACCTACATGGACCTCCTCTGGAGCCTCCTCGGCCGCCCGCCGCTGCGGGGGTCGCCGCAGAGTGTCGAGACGCCATCGATCGAGCCGACGCAGGACGGCTACGTCGGCTTCTGCACGAACTCGGCCCAGCAGTTCTCGGATTTCCTGCTGCTCGTCGAGCGGCCAGAGCTGCGCGACGATCAGGCGCTCTTCGGCGTGGCCAACCGCCTGGCACGCTTCGACGAGTGGAACGCGATCGTGCATGCCTTCACGCGGCGTCACACCACCGCGGAGATCGTCGAGCGCGCCTCGATGCTGCGCATCCCGGTGGCGCCCGTGAACAACGGCGAGAGCGTGCGCCGGCACGAGCAGCTCGAGGCGCGGGGAGTCTTCGTGAAGGACCCGAGCGGGAGCTTCGAGCACCCGCTTCCGCCCTATCTGATCGACGGCGAGCGCCCGGCGCCGGCGCGCCCGGCGCCGCGCCTCGGCGAACATACCGGTCGGATCGAGACGCGCCGCCGTGAGAGCGTGCGAGCGCAGGGTCCGCCGAGGCTACCGCTCGAGGGGCTCCGCGTCCTCGATCTCACGGCCTGGTGGGCGGGTCCGGCCGCTACCCAGATGCTGGCGACCCTCGGCGCAGACGTGATCCACGTCGAGTCCATGCAGCGGCCCGACGGCATGCGCATGACGGGCGGCATCTTCAAGGAAGCGCAGGCGGCGTGGTGGGAGTGGAGCTTCTTCTTCCTCTCGACGAACACCAACAAGCGCGGCATCACGCTGAACCTCGGCGACCCGCGCGGGGTGGCGCTCGCGAAGCGTCTCGTCGGGGTCTGCGACCTCGTCGTCGAGAACTTCACGCCCCGCGTGCTCGAGGGCTGGGGGCTCGACTGGCCCGCGATCCAGGCGGCGAACCCGCGTGCCATCCTGGTGCGCATGCCGGCCTTCGGGCTCTCGGGTCCGTGGCGCGACCATACCGGCTTCGCGCAGACGATGGAGCAGCTCACGGGCCTGGCGTGGTTGACGGGGCACCGCGACGACCAGCCGCGCATCCAGCGTGGCCCCTGCGATCCGCTGGCCGGCATGCACGCAACCTTCGCGGCGCTCGTCGCACTCGCGGAGCGCGATGCGACCGGGAAGGGTGTGCACGTCGAGGTGCCGATGGTCGAGGGGGCGCTCAACGCCGCGGCCGAGCAGCTCGTCGAGTTCACGGCCCACGGCCGGCTGCTGGAGCGCGAGGGCAACCGCGGGCCCGAGGCCGCACCGCAGGGGCTCTACGCCTGCCGCGCTCACTCTCCGGACAGGCCCCGCTGGCTTGCGCTCTCGATCGCGAGCGACGCGCAGTGGGAGGCTCTGCGTCGTTGGCTCGCGAGCCCGAGCTGGGCGGCGGACGCGTCGCTCGGGACGCATGCGGGCCGGCGTGCGGCGCACGATGCCATCGACGCGAAGCTCCGCGAGCGCTTCAGCGAGATGGAGCGGGACGAGGTCGTTTCGCAGCTCGTGGCGCTCGGGATTCCCGCGGCGCCCGTCGTCGACCCCCGCGACGCCTCGCGCCAGCCTCAGCTCGCCGCCCGAGG
>CAYPSI010000246.1:0-49118 GCA_964413375.1 uncultured Spirochaetales bacterium
GGAGCAACTGTTGCGCGAGGCGGCCGAGGAGCAGCCCTCGCCGACCTCGTGGTTCGCGCTCGCCGACTACCATGTCCGGCGCGACGAGTTCGAGCCGGCCCTCGAGGCCTTCGAGCGGGCACTCCAGCTGAGCCCCGACCCCCCGGTGATGCTGCGTTTCGCGTACGCCGACACACTCGTGCAGGCGGGGCGCCTCGAGCAGGCGATCTCGCTTGCGGAGCAGATCGACCATGACGCGCTCCGCCAGCTGATCCGCGGGCGCGTCCTCCTCGAGCAGGGCGACGCCCGGGGAGCTCTCGCCGCCTTCGAGGCCGGAATCCGCCTGTGGCCGAACAACGCCGCGTCGCGCTTCCTGGCAGGCCAGGCGGCAGAGCGCATCGGGGACTTCGAGCGCGCCGTCACCGAGTACCGTGAGTCGGTTCGGGCGAACGTGGGACAGACGAGGGCCGGCCTGGCGCTGGCCGAGCTGCACGCGGCGGCAGACGCTCCGGCGGCCGCCCTGGATGCCGCGGGGCGCTACGCGAACAGCCACCCGAAGGACCCCGAGGGCTATCTGGTCTCGATCCGGATCGCCCATCGGGCGGGCCAGCAGCGGATCGTCACGGAAGGACTGGACCGGCTCGCGTCCCTGCCCGACCAGGCGCCGCGGGCCAAGGCCGAGCAGGCGACGCTGCTCGCCTCCGACCAGGGGCCCGACGCCGCGGTCGCGGCGCTCGAGCAGGCGGGCCTCGACTTCGGCGACCCCGTCAACGCACCGGCGTTTCGGGTGCTGCTGGAGCAGCTCGCGGCTCGCGGCGATCACGAGGGGACGGAGCGACGCAGCGCCGCGGCACTCGCCTCCCACCCGGAGGCGGCGGTGCTCCACGAGCTGCGCGCGCGCGCGCTGCGCGCCGCCGGCCGTCCACCGGCGCAAGTGCGCGAGTCCTTCGAGCGCGCGCTCGAGCTCGACCCGGCGCACGCTCCCGCGCTCGTGGGCCTCGCGGAGCTCGACGCCGCGACCGGCGAACTCGACGCCGCGCTATCGCTCTACGATCGCGCCGCCGCGGCAGACCCGAACGATCCGATGCCCGCCCATGCGGCGGCGCGGCTCTTGCTCGACGCAGGATCTACGGCTTCGGCGGAGCAGCGCCTGGCCGAGCTCCTCGAACGCCACCCGCGCGAGGCGACCGCAGCCTTCGAGCTGGCGCGCATCCTCGCCGATCGCGGAGAGGTCGAGCGCGCGCAGGGCCTGGCGGAGCGAGCCGCGTGGTTCCAGACGCCGGGCGCTGCGGAGCTCCTGGAGCAGCTCCGCGGCCAGGCCGCTCGCAGCGACCCGGAAGTCCAGCCCTGACGGAAGGCTTCGAGCCAGTGCACGAGCCGGGATCGGCCGGACGCGATCAGCCGCTTCCGAGCGGCCCGAGCCTCTGCTCCGCCAGGCGACGTCCGTCCGCGCAGGCGTCGCCTCGGCAGTGGTCCCACACGGCCTCGAGCTTGCGACGGTCGAAGGGCACCGCGTAGTGGAAGTACTCGAGGAAGCGGCTCGTGATCCGCTCGGCCCGCGGGGCGCGGAGACCGTCTCCGTAGGCCCGCATGGGGCCCTCGAAGAGCGGCATCAAGCGCGCGATCGTCGACGGGCTCAGGCTCGCCTTTCCCGAACCGTTCGCGCGTAGCTCTCCGAGTGTCTGCTCGAGACGCGGCGATGCCGGGTAGTCTCGTCTCCAGCGCGCGAGGAAGGTGGCGCAGTGATCCATCCGCCTGAAGCGACAGGTCTCCCGCGCGGCAGCCTCGAGGATCCCCTCCGGCAGCGCGCCAATCTCTCCCGCGTAACGGCGCAGCAGCGAGTTTCGCTCGCCCACCTGCATCTGCGCGGGCTCGATCAACGCGGGAAAGGACGCCGTGCGACCCCGGAAGAAGGCGCGCGCCGCCCAATGGCTCAGGATCGGATGACGCAGGGTCTGGATCTCTCCGGGAAGTGGCTGCGCATGCAGGGTCCCGAGCGGAAGGAGCTCGTGGGCGAGGATCTGGGGGAAGGACTCGATGCCTACGCGGGCGAAGCCGGCAGCGAAGTCGGAACGGCCGAAGCGCGTCTCGAGCGCGGCCACGTCGAGAGCATGTTCGGGGCGGTCGAAGCCGAGCAGCAGCAGATCCGTCCCCAGGGTGAACCAGACGGCGACCTGCGGAAAGACGGAGGCATAGGTGCGAAGTACGAGCTCCACGACCTTTGCATCGGACTCGTAGAGGTGGAACCATTGCCCGTAGACGCCCCCCGGCGCGAGTCGAGAACGCGCCGCCTCCAGAAACTCGCGGCTGTAGAGCATCTCGACGCCGGTGACCCAGGGGTTGCTCGGCTCCGAGACGATGAGGTCGTAGCGCTGCGTCGATCCGAGCAGCGTACGGTAGGCGTCGCCACGGCGGATCTCGACCTTCGGATTCTTCGAGGCGGCGAGGTTGCCCTCGTCGAAGAAGGGGGCGGCGGCGATCACGCCCCGCGAGATCTCGGCGACCTCGACGCTGCGTGTTCCCTCGAGCGCGGCGAGCTCGCCGGCGGTGACGCCCGTTCCCCATCCGATCACGAAGCAGCGCTCGTGCCTCTCCGCCATCAGCGCGGGGACCAGTGCCGAGAGCGCCATCGTCGCATAGTCCCCGATCAGCGCTCCGTCGGACTTTCCGTTGACCACGATGCTCCGGTTCTCCCGGTTCTGGCGCGGCTCCATGACGGCCACCGTGCTGGTGGGGTCGTCGTCGTAGAAGAGCACCTGGTTCGGCCTACTCTTCGCGTAGAACGCCTCGGGGCCGAGGAAGGAAGCCGGGCCCTCCGAACGATTCCGGAAGAGCCCCGCCGAGAGCCGCTCCGCAGGCCACGGGCGCATCAGCCAGACGCCGCCGAGGATGCTCGGAACGACGAGCAGCCCCACCACCAGACGCGGCGCACGCAGGACGCGCACCGTGAGGATCCCTGCAGCGATCACCACGGCGGAGAGCGCGATGCGGTAGACGTGGTGCAGGTCTAGCCACAGCAGCAACAGGTAGCCGCCCAAGAGGGCCCCCAGCAGCGAGCCGACCGTGTTCCAGGCATAGAGCCGGCCCGCCACCGCTCCGAGCTCGGCGCCGCGGCCGCGCAGCTCGTGGAAGAGCATCGGCAGCAGCGCGCCGGAGAGGCCGATCGGAATTGCCAGGACGCCTAGCACGGCGAGGAAGACGACCAGCTGGTAGGCGTAGAAGGCGGCATCGGATGCTCGGAAGAGTACGCGGAGCACGTGTCCCCAGTAGCCGACGTCCCCGAGCACACCGTAAAGGGGGACGAGCAGGAAGACGAGCGCCCATTGCGAGCCGACCAGGGCGATGCGCGGAATCCTCGGCAGCGCCGATACCACGAGGCTCCCGAGTGCGATGCAGAGCACGAAGACCGCGACGACCATCGCAAAGGTGAACTGCGACGCGCCGAGGGTGAGCGCGCCGAGGCGGATCAGCGTCGTCTGGAGCGCCATCGCCGCGAAGCCCGCGAGCAGCGCCACCGCCGCGAAGGCGAGGGTGCCCGGATCGGAGCGCGCGGCGCCCGCGTTCGCGAGCTCGGGAGCGATCCCGGGGCTGCCCCGCCCGAGCCCCGCAAAGGCGATTCCGGCGAAGAGGTTCACGCAGCCCATCGCTCGCACGACGCCGTCGAGGCCGAACGCCGGGATCAGGAAGAAGCCACCTGCGAGCGCCCCGGCGAAGGCTCCGGCGCTGTTCACGCCGTAGATCCAGGCGTGGATGCGCGTCGCTCGCTCGAGGTCCGGGGCCAGCGCGAGCGTCAGGATCGGAATCGTTCCGCCCATCAGCACGGCGGGCGGACCGATCAGGAGCGCCGAGAGCGCGACGTCGAAGGCAAAGGCGAGCGCCTCGTGCCCCGGCAGAATCAACAGGGAGAGAGTCTGGGCGACACCGAAGAGAGACGGGAAGAGCAGCGCGTAGAGGCCGATCGCCGCCTCGACCCCGCCATAGAGGACGAGCAGACGCGCCGGGCGCCCGAGGCGGCGCGCGCGCTCGTGCCAGCGTCGCGTCGCGCGGCCGAAGAGGGCGTAGCCCCCGGCGAGCCCGCCGAGAAAGATCGCGAGCACCGCCGCCGTGGCCTCGGCGTGGGAGCCGAGCAGCGTCGCGAGGTACTTCTGCCAGGCCACCTCGTAGACCAGGCCGGTGAACCCGGTCAGCAACGTGAGCAGGAGAGCCGCCGAGCGCATCATCGCCTCCGCTTGAGCAGCAACGCCATCGCAGATCGCCTAGCGCCGCGGGGCGCGTGCCCAGGGCGGCTTCGCATCGAGGCGCGCACGCGCTGCCGCGGGAGCGGTGGCCAGGATCTCCTGTGAGATCTCGTCCGGGAGCTCGACCTGATCGAGCCAGACTCCGAGCGCCTCCGGATCCCGGGCGCGCCAGCTCCGACCGACGCGGACCGTCTGGGCGCGGCGCAGGTCCTCGTCCTGGATCCTGACGGCCCACTCCATCGCCGAGCGAGGTGCACCCTCAGCGCGGACGAGCTCCACGATCGCAGGATCGAGCCTCGGATCGGGCAGCGCGGCGGAGAGCCAGGCTTCTGCCTGCTCCGGGTCCTTCCGGAGCCAAGCCCGGAAGCCGGCCGCGATCGCATCGCCGGTCTCATCCGCTCGTTCAGTTTCGACGGGCAGTTTTCGCAGCCAGTCGAAGAGCGCCGGCGGATCGTGGCGTTCCGCCCACGCGCGCGCGATCCCCTTCAGCGCACCGGCGCTGTAGGGATGCTCTCGGTGCAGCAGGTACCATTCCGCCGTGCGTTGCGGGTCTGCCCGCGCGACCATGGCCGCTGCCTGGTTGAACGCGCCGGTCTTGAAGTTGTTCGGAGCATCCGGCGCGACCGCGTCCGCCCAGCCGAGCAGCGCCTCGGGCCCGTCGCGCATCGTCTCGCCCGCCAGGATGGAGAGCAGCCGGCCGCGTTGGCGCGGATCCTCGATCGCGGCGATCGCTTCGCTGGCGCCGGCCCGGTCGTCGCTGCGCAGCCAGCCCTCGAAGAGCGAGGACCGAAAGCGGGCGCTCGCAGCCGGATCGCCCATCGCGTCGAGCTCGCGGAGTGCCGCCCGCGCGTCGCGAAATCCCCACGCATAGATCGCTTCCGTCATCAGCGTCTCCCGCCAGCGCGTCTTCCAGGCGCGCGACCAGGCGAAGGCCCCCGGCGCGTCGAAGCGCGACCAGGCGAGCAGGAAGAGACGCACCTCTTGCCGGCTCACTCCGGCATTGTGGGCTTCGAGCGCTTCCAACGCGGCGGGGAGGGTTTCGGGATCGAGATTCTCGAGGAAGGCGCTCATGCGCTGGGCGCGCGTGAGCTCGTCGCGAGCGAGCAGTGCCTCGCGAAAGGAGCTGACCGATGAGAGCTCGGCGTCCGGGCCGCCGAGCCGGCCGGCGGCGAAGGCTCCGACGAGCGTAAGGATCCACAGCAGTGCGAGCGCGACCCTCATCCGGACTCCTTTGCTGCGTACCTGCGGGGATGGCTCGAAATCCCGTTGGATCCGGGCGGGTTAGCAGGACGCGAAAGAGAGTATATTGGAGCCGGCGCCCGAACGTCGCCGGATGGTTCGATCGGATGAGCGCTTGCGACCGGCCCCCAGCTCGACGAGCCTCGGAGCGCTCCGGGGAGCGGCCCTCGCAGCGCTCGTCGGGATCTTCGTACCGGCAGCCGTCCAGGCACAGCCGGCGCCCGAGCCAGCGGAAGAAGCCACGGGCGAGCCGACCCGCGAGCAGCCGCCGGTCGAGCCCGAAGCCCCCGTCGCCGAAGAGCGCCCCGTCCCCACCCAGCCCGGCTTCGAAGGGATCGAAGTCCTCGTGATCAAGGGCACGCAGCACGAGGATCTGTTGCGGGACACGTCCGTCTCCGGCATGACCTTCGACGCCTCGGAGCTGAACAATCTGCGCATCCAGGACATCTCCGATCTCGCCGAGTTCTCCCCGAACGTGGACATCAAGACCCGGTCGGCCGCGTCGAATCCGACGCTCTTCATCCGCGGCATCGGCCTCAAGGACTACAACGCCAACTCGGCCGGAGCGGTCGCGATCTTCCAGGACGGCATCAACATCAACTCTCCGGCGATTCAGCTCTTCCAGCTCTTCGACGTCCAGTCGGTCGAGGTGCTGCGGGGGCCGCAGGGCGGGAGTCTCAACGGCCGCAATGCCACGGCCGGCGCGATCCGGGTGAACTCCGTCCTTCCCAACGGCGAGTTCGGCGGCACCGGGAGCTTCACCTACGGCAACTACAACACGCTCGAGGCCGAAGGTGCCCTCAGCCTGCCGCTGATCGACGAGCTGCTCTCCGCGCGCTTCGCGTTCACCGCGAGCTTTGCGGACGGGAACACCGACAACGAGTGCGCGAACTGGAACCCGGAGTCCGTCAACAGCCCGAGGCTCACACAGCAGACCATCACCGAGTCGTGGCTAGCCGCAGGTCGCCCCACGGCCCCACGCTTCTACCCCACCGGAAGCTCCACCGATCCGTTGGGAAGGCCGCTCCAGCCCGACGCCGTCTGCATCTGGGAATCGCAGGGCCGGCTCGACACGCTCCCGGTACGCCAGAATCCGGCCGCGCAGCCGATCTGGAATCCTCCCGCCCCGGGCGTTCGGACCGTCGATGATTTCCAGGGTCTCTCGCAGCGGGTGAACGACGTCCACAACTGGGCCGGCCGCGGCATCCTGCGCTACCAGCCCCTCGACGACATGGAGTGGCTGCTGAACGGACACGGCGGCCGCAACCGCAGCGGTTCCCGCCACCTCCAGATGCTGAAATCGCGCTTCCTGCTGGACCAGAACAAGTTGGCCGAGTCGATCAACGGCTTCAGCGAGGTGACCGCGGGCGCCAACTCGGGCCTCGAGGGACCGGAAACCGTGGATGGGTTCTACGCCTTCCAACTGAACCCGGTGGTGGCGGGTGGCCGACGGGGAGACGACCCCTTTAGCGGCTGGTACGACCAGGACGGCAACGAGAACCTCGATTCCTGGGGTACGAACCTCCAGGGCCGCTGGGATCTCGGGACGGTCGTCGTGAAGTCGCTCACCGGCTACGAATGGTACGACCGCCTGGTCGAGGACGAGGGCGACGCGACTCCCGAGCTGGTGCTCGCCGGCGACTACTCCGACAGCGCCTGGCAGGTGAGCCAGGAGCTGCGCGCCGACGGGGAGGGCGATCGCTACCGCTGGACGGTCGGCGGCTACCTTCTCTACGAGAAGCTCTCGGCCTTCAACCTCTTCCCGGCAACGCTCCAGTTCCGGATCGACCAGACCTTCGACCAGGAGCTCCTGGGCTTCGCGCCCTACCTGGGCGGCGTGTACGAGCTCAGCGAGGAGCTCAGCGTCGAGGCCGGCCTCCGCTACAACGTCGAGAAGAAGACCTTCACGATCTCGAGCTCGGCCGTCGGGACGGGATCGGGCCAATCGAGCCAGGAGATCCCCGAGCAGACGGTGAAGGAGACCTGGAAAGGTCCCACCGGCGACCTGACCTTCAATTACGTGCCCTACTGGAACCTTCTCGATCGCCTCCCGAACGACAGCCTGCGCTTCTATTCGAAATACAGCCGCGGGATGAAGGCGGGCCACTTCAACGCCGGCCTCACGGTCCGCGCCGGGGTCACCGCCCAGAACATTTCGCCGGTCGAGCCCGAGTCCATCCACGCCGCCGAGGTCGGGATCAAGTCCAGCTGGTTCGACGGCCGCCTGACCCTCGGCGGTGCCCTCTTCCACTACTGGTACAAGGACCTGCAGGTCTTCGACTTCGTGAACGAGGCTGGCTCGATCCCGACGCAGCAGCTGCTGAACAGCGACGCCCGCGTCCTCGGAGCCGAGATCGAGGCGCTCGTGCGGCCCATCCCGGGCCTCAGCGCCCAGATCGGCTTCGGCTGGCTCGACAGCGAGTTCAAGGACTTCAGCGTGACGAAGGCGGTGACCCTGGGACCCCGAGGAGAGCCCAACCAGGCGACCTTCGACTACTCGGGGAATCGGCTGATCTCGGCCCCGCGCTTCAGCGTGTCCGGCGTGGTCGACTATGAGATTCCCCTCTTCGGAGTCGGATCGCTGGTCCCGCAGTACAGCTTCAGCCATCCCACGAAGGCCTACTTCGATCCGACGGGGCTGGAACCGATCGCGCAGCCGGCCTACTGGCTCCACAACGCTCGGCTCACCTACCGGACCCCGGATGCGCGCATCGAGATCGCGGGCTGGGTCGAGAACGTCACGGACACCCGCTACAAGGTCGACACCTTCGACCTCACGCTCGGCTTCCAGGAGATCCTCGAGGTCTGGGGAGACCCGCGCACCTACGGCATCACGATCACCTACAATTGGTGAGGACAGCTCGGGTTCGGCGTAGCTGCGGAGCCGATGCGGACCGCGCCGGCGCTACTCGAGCTGATAACCGAGCGCGCGGAGCTGATCGAGCTCCGACTCGTCGAGTTCCACGTCCGGGGCGCCCTGCCACGGAGCCGGGGGCTTCTCGAGGTAGGTCCGCGCCAGACCGTCGAGACGCATCAGCACCTCGGGCTGCTCGGCGCCGATGTCGCGCTGCTCGAGCGGATCGGTGGAGCGATCGAAGAGCTCGCCGCTTCCCGCCGCGGCGCGGTGCACCAACCGGTAGGGACCCTCGCTCACCGCAACCATCGGGCGCGGCCGCTCGCGCGTCCGCCCCCACGCCTGGTCGATATGGGCAAAGCGCGGCGACCCGTCGGCCGGTGCCGGCTCGCCGCGCGCCGCAGCCAGGATCTCCGGCACCCGCGAACGGCCGTCCGCGTCCTCTAGCGGCGGGAGGCCCAGCAGATCGAGGAGCGTCGGCCAGACGTCCACGTTCTCGGTGGGCGCCTCGACGACGATTCCGGGCCTCAAGCGGAAGGGGAGGCTCCACACGAGGGGCGTCGTGGTGACCTCGCCGTAGACGTCCCGTGCGTGGCCCTCGCGACCGTGCTCGCCGAAAGCCTCTCCGTGGTCCGATGCAACCACGATCAGCGTCCGCTTGCGCAGGCCCCGCGCATCGATCTCGCGGATCAGGCTGCCGAGGACGCGATCGACCCAGTGGATCGAGTTGTCGTAGATGTCCGAGTAGCTGGTGCCGAAGAGAGCGCTCTCCTCGTCGTAAACATACTGGTGGACGTCCATCAGGTGCAGGTAGAGGAACCAGCGCTCGTCTCCCAGGGTTCGCAGCAGCTCGACGGCCGAACGCACGATGTCCTGGTCCGTGCCCACCATCCCGACGGTGGGTTTCTCGCGCCGCACCGTCGCGGGGAGCGGGCTCGCACGCGGGCTGTGGTAGATCTCGAAGCCCTGCGAGAAGCCGAACGCAGGGCCCACCCAGCCGTTGCGCCAGATCGCAAAGGATCGAAACCCGGCGTCGCGGAGGATCTCCGCCGGGAGCGTCGCGCCCTCCGGGAGGGCCTGGGGCGAGCGCGTCACTCCGGTGCGCACGGGGTAGAGGCCTGTCCAGAGCGAGGCCATCGAGCACTTCGTCCACGAGGACTGGGACATCTGATGCGCGAAGCGGATCCCGTTGGCCGCGAGCGCATCGATGTGGGGACTCGTCTCGCGTGGGTACCCGTAGCCCGACAGGCGATCGGCGCGCAGCGTGTCGATCAGCACGAAGAGCAGATTGAGGTCGGAGCGCTCGCGGAGCCGCTGGATCTCGTCGGGGGTTCCCAGCGGGCGTGGATCCCGCGAAATCTCGAGCTGTGAAGCGACCCCGGCGACCAGCATCAGACCCGCGGAAGTCGCGTAGAGCCAGCGCGAGCCGAAGAGGCGTCTCCACACCTGGCGATTGTAGCCGAGCAGCGCCCGCCCTTGAGATCGACTTCGGGCGCTCGCTACGTCAGCGCGCGCGCATCCGGTACAGGAGCCCGAGCGTCGCGAGGCCGCCCACGAGCAGCAGCAGCCCTCCGGGCTCCGGCACGAACTGGAGCCGCAGGATGCCGATGCCGCCCGTCTCGTACTCGGACCCGGGCAGCAGCCAGCGCGTCAGCAAGGGAGTCACCAGCTGGATCGTCCCCTTGCCTTGCGGCGTACGGTTGTCGTAGCCCTTGCGGACCTCGACGGTCGGGTGGGGGCCGCGATAGCGGGCCGTGACCGAAACGGTGCCGGTCGTCCACGGAAAGCGCGAGCCCGAGACGAAGAGCGTATTCGTCTGCATCAGGTTCGTGTGGTAGTAGTACTCGATCGCGGTGGCGATGTAGCCCATCGTCACGATGCCGCCCATCGTCACCGGCGTGGCGCCGATCGCGTCGTAACGCCAGTCCGCGCCGCCGAGCGAGCAGCCCCCGTTGCGGAAGTAGCAGACGCGGGTCCTGAGCTGGCCGAGCAGACGCATCACGCCGCCGAACTGGTTCGGTCCCGCGCTCACCTTCGCGTGGGCGACGGCGGCCTTGCCCTGGTAGTACTTGACGTTGAAGGAGCCCGGCCCTCCACCCGCGAAGAAGCTTCCGGCGTCGTTGCGGAAGGTTGCGTAGGTGTAGCTGTAGAGGTACGGGAAGATGTTGTTGAACTCTCCGGAGGTGGTGCGCCGAATGCCGAAGCCCGTCGGCCCCGGCACCTTGACCGGTGAGATCGGCGCTGCCTTGAGCGCGAAGCCGGCCGGACCGGTCCCGAGCAGCGTCACGATCTGCTCGCCGGTCAGCGGAGCACCCTTCATCACCGCGCCCCGCTGCGGGTCGTTGGTGGTCAGGAACATCGTCGCCGGGGCGCCGCTCGCCGTGCTCGTCGCGCTGCACGAGGTTGCATTCGGCGCCCCGCCGGTGCTGAAGAACCCGGGATTCCGGTAGTGGACGTTCCCCGCCTTTCCGATGGTGGCCGTCGCGCCCTTCCCGGGCCGCGCGGTGACGCCGAAATAGCCGATCGGCACGCACGAGAGGCCCAGCGGGTTGAAGACCTTTCCCCCGCCCATCGTGGGCGTCACCGGGGTGGACGTGATCGGGCAACGCGGGTTCCCGGGGTTGCACTGGTTGCCCAGCGGCACCCCGAAGGCCGAGAAGAACTCCGAGGCACCGGTGCCGCCGACGACATCGTTTCCGAACGACTCGATCACCAACGAGCCGACGTACTGCTGGTTCGCCGCCTGGGCCGGAAGAGCGAGCGCGATCGCCCCCGCCACGAGGACCAGGATCCTGGAACGCCGAGCAGCCAACATGAGGTTCCCTCCCAGCGAGTACAGCTCTCCAGTGGTTATGATCCGATCAATCGTGCCGAGGAGTCAAGGCAATCCGCAGCGAGATCGATGCCCCTCGGGAACTCCCTCGGGAACTGACTGGACGGAATGAGCTTTTTCGATCGCATCCAACCCCTCTGGGGACTCCGCGGCCGCCGCGGTCGGCGTGTCCTGGCGTGGGCCGCCGTCTCGGTGCTGCTCGGCCTGGCTGCGCTCCTCAGCGTGGATCGCAGCCGCGATCTCGCGGACTCCGACGCGAAGCGGGACCGCGGCGAGCGCCCCGCCAGCGCGCAGGCGTGGAAGCAAGAGCGCGCTCGGCTCGACGAGACGCAGTGGGCCGGCGAACGCCTGGCGCAGCAGCACGAGGCCACGCTCGTCGCACTCTGGGACGCGCTACTCGCGGCCGGTCGCCGCGGCGACGAGCAGGCGAAGCGGCTTGCACTGGCGGGCGTCCCCTTCGAGGCGCTGCGCGTGGGGACACCCCATCCGATCGAGACCCTCGAGCTCGGGATCGAGCGCCAGGCTTTCGGGGCGCCAGAGCGCGCGTTGACGCCGCAGGACTGGGCGGAGCTTCTCGAAGCTCTCGAGCGCGACGGCTTCCGACTCGCGCAGTCCGAGTGGCATCACGCGAAGTTCACCCCGCCGTCGCCGGCGGGCCCCGCCCGCTCCCAGGTCTCGGTCGTGCTGCACGTCGTCGACCCCGCGCGCGAACGGCGGATCGCGATCGACGGCGAGCTCGCGGTCGAGTGGTCCGGGCGCCGCGACGCCCGGGGCCACCCGGTTCCCGCGAAGATCGATGCGACCGGCCTGCGCCTGTGGACGCGCTCGGGGCCGGTGCCCTTCGAGCGCATCCTGAGCTTCGACTGGCCGGTGCGGGGCGGCCTCTCCCGCCTCCACCCGGTGCTGGTCTACGACCTCGACGGGGACGGTCTTCAAGAGATCGTCTTGCTCGGCGCGGCGCTGACGCTCTGGAACCAGGGCCAGGGCCGCTTCCGCCACGCGCCTCTCGTCGAGCACCCGGATCTCTTCGCGGAGGCGGGTGTGATCGCGGATCTCGACGGCGACGGCCATCCGGACCTGCTGGCCGCACGCGCCCGCGGCGACCTCGCGCTCTACCGCGGCGACGGAAGGGGCCGCTTCTCCGGAGAGCCGCTCGTGACGCCTCGCTTCGAAGAGCCGCTGCTTGGGCCCAGCGCGCTCAGCGTCGGCGATGTCGACGCCGATGGCGACCTCGACGTCTGGCTCGCCCAGTACGAGCCCGCCTATCGCGGCGGGCAGATGCCGACACCCTTCTACGATGCGAACGACGGCCACCCCTCGCATCTGCTGCTGAACGACGGCAAGGGCACCTTCCGGACCGCGACGGAAGCGGCCGGGCTCGCCGCGAAGCGCTTCCGGCGGACCTACTCCAGCAGCTTCGTCGACCTCGACGAGGACGGCGATCTCGATCTGCTGGTGGTGAGCGACTACTCGGGAATCGACCTGCATCACAACGACGGCCGCGGGCATTTCAGCGACGCCAACGACACGCTCCGCGCGGACCGCCACCTCTTCGGCATGTCGGCCGCCTTCGCCGACTTCGACCTCGACGGGCGCCTCGACTTCTTCGTCGCGGGCATGGCCAGCACGACCGCGCGCCGGCTCGAGGCGCTCGGTCTCGGCCGCTCCGATCGCCCCGACGTGCAGCAGATGCGGATGCGGATGGCTTTCGGCAACCGGATGTACCTCGCCAGCGATGCCGGCTGGCGAGAGCCCGAGTTCCGCGAAGAGGTGGCGCGCACCGGCTGGACCTGGGGCACGACGGCCTTCGACGTCGACAACGATGGCGACCCTGACCTCTTTGCCGCGAACGGGCACGCGAGCGGCGAGAGCACCAAGGACTACTGCTCGAGCTTCTGGACCCACGACATCTACGACGGAGCCTCCGAGCCCGACCCGGCGCTGGCATCCCTGTTTGCCGAGCTGGGCGGACCGGTCGCGGAGGGCCGCGAGTCGTGGGACGGCTACCAGAAGAACCGGCTGCTGCTCAACCGATCGGGCAAGGGCTTCACCGAAGCGGCCTTCCTGCTCGGTGTGGCCGACGAGTTCGACGCCCGCTCCGCGCTGAGCGCCGACCTCGACCTCGACGGGCGGGTCGATCTGGTGGTCGTCGAGGACCGCGGCGCTGCGGGACAGAAGCTGCACGTCTACCGCAACCGGCTCGAGTCCGAAAATGCGTGGATCGGCGTGCGGCTGCGCGAGGAGGGTCGGGGGATCTCGCCGGTGGGGGCGAAGGTCACGCTGCGGACGTCGGAGCGGGAGCAAGTCGCGCGGGTCGTCACCGGCGAGACGTTGATGGGTCAGCATCCGCCGGCGCTGCATTTCGGCCTCGGCCGCTCGCAACGCCCGCTGTCGATCGAGGTGCGCTGGCTGGACGGCAGCACCTGCGAGCTGCGCGATCCCGAGCCCGGGCGCAGCTACCTCGCTCCTTCTCCCTACGAGTTCGAAGACCAGAAGGCCTACGAGTACGGGTACCAGAAGGACTTGGGCTCGGTGCTGAAGTCCCAGTGGACGTGCTTGGTGGCGCGGAACTCGTCGAGCCCCTCCTGACCCAGCTCGCGACAGCCGCCGGACATGCGCATGCCGCCGAAGGGGCCCGCGTAGTTGTCGGTGAGCGGATCGTTGATCCAGATCGTCCCCGCCTGCACCTCCTCGAAGAAGCGCTTGATCCGCTGCGGGTCGCTCGAGAGCAGGCAGGCCCCGAGCGCGAAGGGCGAGTCGTTCGCGAGCGCGATCGCCTCGTCGAAGCTCCGATACTGCATGATCGGGATCGCCGGGCCGAAGGTCTCGTCGCGCATGATCGTCATCGAGTGGTCGACGCCAGTGAGTACCGTCGGCTCATAGAACCAGCCGCGCGGGAGCTTCGCCGGGCGCCTCCCCCCGGTGAGAATCGCTGCCCCCTGCGCGCGGGCGTCCTCGACCTGCGACTCGAACCTCTCGCGGTAGCGCTCGCCGATCATCGGGCCGATGTCGGTGTCGCGCGAGAGACCTGGACCCAGCCGCAGCGTGCGCACATGCTCGACCAGCGCCTCCGTGAACTCTGCTGCCCGCCCGCTCGGCACGTAGACGCGCTCGGTGGAGGTGCAGACCTGCCCGCAGTTGAGCAGCGCCGAGTAGGCCAGCGCCCGGGCCGCGCGCTCGGGATCCGCGTCGTCGGCGATCACCATCGGGTCCTTGCCGCCGAGCTCGAGGTGGAGCTTCTTCATCCGCGGCGCTGCCAGCGAGGCGATGCGCTGGCCGGTAGCGAGGCTCCCGGTGAACGCGACGACCGCGACGTCGGCGTGCTGCACCAGCGCCTCGCCGGCCTCGGACCCGAGCCCCGTCACGACGTTCACGACGCCCGGCGGAAGCCCTTCGAGGACGTAGCGGGCGAGGTAGAGCGTCGAGAGCGGCGTCATCTCCGAGGGCTTCACCACGCAGGTATTTCCGGCGGCGAGCGCCGGCGCGAGCTTCCAGGCGAGCAGCAGCAGCGGGTAGTTCCACGGCGTGATGCAGGCGACCACGCCGTAGGGCTCCCGACGCGTGAAGTTGAGCTGCGAGGGCGCTCCCGGCGGGAGCACCGCGCCGGACTCGTGGCGACCGAGCTCGGCGTAGTAGTCGAAGGTGTTGGCCGACCACTCGATCTCCTCCTCGTTCTCCGACCAGGGCTTCCCCTGCTCGCGGCAGAGCAGCTCGACCAACGCGTGAGCGTGCTCCCGCAGTCGCGCCGCGACCTCGTGGAGCAGCGTCGCCCGTTCGTTCGCGACGCAGGCGCGCCAGGCCGGAAAGGCCGTGCGCGCGGCGGCAACCGCGTCCTCCACGTCCGCAGCGCCGCCGCGCGGGACACTCTCGATCGGCTCCTCCGTCGCGGGATCGCTCACCTCGATCGCACCGCTCGCGCGGCCGGGCGTCGGCTTGCCGTTGATGAACATCGGCTGCATCGCTTGACCTCCCAATAGGATCGCGAAGCGCCGGGCGGCGCCACGATACACCGCACGCGCTCACTCCAGACCGGCGGGCTTCGCAGCAGCGGCCTCGGCCACGCCGGTGCCCTGGCGAACCACGTAGGCGCGATTCGCGGCGAGGCCCCGCAGGATCT
The DNA here is from genome assembly GCA_964413375.1 of uncultured Spirochaetales bacterium. Taxonomy (GTDB): domain Bacteria; phylum Myxococcota_A; class UBA9160; order UBA9160; family SMWR01; genus CAZUYC01. The sequence continues at coordinate 15,261 of CAYPSI010000246.1, forward strand.
CCTCGTCGCCGTTCGGCCAGACGATGCGCAGGTCGGCCCTCTCCGCCCGGCCGAGGCCCAGGTGCTGCCGCTTCGGGTTCATCGAGAGGTAGCCGGAGCCGCCCTGGATCTCGCGACGGATGCGCAGCCCCTCCGCAGTGGTCGCGACGAGGCGCGCGCCGATCGCGTCCCGGTTGCTGCCGCGCGAGGGGTCGCCGACCAGTCGGACCTCGAGCCAGCGCCTCCCGCTGCGCTCCGCGTCGTTGCGGAAGAACCGGGCGCGGGCGTGGAAGTTCGCGACCGCGATGTCGAGGTCGCCGTCCGCGTCGAAATCCAGGTAGGCGGTGCTGCGCGAGTTGCCGACGAAGTCGGCACCGCTCTTCGCCGCGGCGTTGCGCAGCTTCCCCGCTTCGTTCTCGAACAGGATCTTCGACTCCTGGCTCCAGCCGAGCAGGTACTCGCCGCGATCGCGGCCTTCTTCGAGGCGCCGGTAGACCATCGCAAAGGCGTGGAAGTCGTTGGTCCCGTTCACCAGGTAGAGATCGTCGTCGCCGTCGAGGTCGAAGTCGAAGAACTCGGCGTCCCAGGCCCAGCCGGTGGAAGTGGCACCGCGCTCGACGTCCGTCGAGGGCTGATAGGCGACGAGGCGCTTCCCCTCGACCCGCGACATGTAGAGCACGTCCGACTCCTTGACGCGCATGTTCGCCAACGCGCGCAGGTCGAAATGCAGCGGCGTGTTCAGGTCTGGGAAGCTGTACTTGTCGTCCTTCACGAGCATCGCAATGTTCGAGATGTAGATGTCCGGGTAGTCGTCGTCGTTCAGATCGGCGACGCCCACGTTCATCGAGTGAAAAGCGGTCGTGATGCCGAGAGCGGGGGCCACGTCCTCGAAGCGCCCATCGCCCAGGTTGCGCAGGAAGGCGTTGCGCCCGTAATCGTTCGCCACGATCAGGTCCTGGCGACCGTCGCGATCGAAGTCGACGTGGGAGACGGCCTGCGTCCAGCCCGTGTCACCGGCTCCGCTCTTCCCGGTCACGTCCTCGAAGCGCAGTCCGCCGCGGTTGCGAAAGAGCCGATTCGGGAGCGCGGCCCGGTTGTTGCGGTCGAAGGTCGGGACCACGCCGTGCAGGTAGTCGCCGAAATAGCCCAGATAGAGGTCGAGGAGCCCATCGCCGTCGAAGTCGAAGGCGGTGGCCGGGCCGCCGACGAGGCCCTTGCCGGCGAGGCCCGAAGTGGCCGAGACGTCCTCGAAGCGGCCCCCGCCGAGCCCGCGGTACAGGCGGTGGTCGTCGTCCACGTAGGTGATCAGGATGTCCTGCCGACCGTCGTTGTCGAAGTCGACGATCAGGGGCTGACGCGCCTCGCCGTGCGTCCCGTCCGGGCGCCGGAGCGCGATCCCCGCCTCGTGGGTCGCGTCCTCGAAGCGCCCGTTCCCAGCGTTGCGCAAGAGCGCGTTGCCTCCGCCTCCCACGAAGAGCAGGTCCACGTCCGAGTCGCCGTCGATGTCTTCGGCGGCGACGCCGCCACCCGAGAAGGTGGGAGGCGTCTTCAGCTGCGTGTTCCGGAACGCGCCGAGCCAGCGCGAGGAGCGGTGCTCGAACGCGATTCCGACGGCGTCGGTCACCTCCGTGAAGTAGGCACCCGCCGGATGCAAGCCGTCACCGGCAGCCGAGGCGATCCGGGTCGGCGCCACACGCAGGGGCGGAAGAGCCGCATGCCGCAGCGCGCGCTCGCGGATCTCGCGCGCCGCCTGCGCGAGGTCCGGCGGGTGAAGCCGAACGCTCTCGGTGTCGCGCTTCGCGATGCCTCCGGCCAGCCGTAGCAGCAGCAGGCCGTACTGCGAGATCCCCTCGACGAGAATCTCCGCGGCGAAGGGATCTGGAAGCAGGCTCTCCGGCGGCATCGCGTGGGCGGCGTTCGCCAGCGACTTCCAGTGGAGACCGAAATCGCGCAGCGAGTCGCAGTCGTAGGCCTCGAGGCTCACCCGCTCGTCGCCCGCGAGCCTGGTAAAGACGTGTACGTCCTCGAACTCGTCGATCTCGTGGGGCAGCAGGCGCTGGAGCGCGGCACCGGCGGCGGCGGCGCGGATCAGTGGTTCGCCCGCGGCGCGCGCCAGCGCGTCCGCCTCGCGATAGAGCTCGGCGCCGAAGGCGTCGAGCTCCGAAGCGAAGCTCGAGGCGAGCTCCCGGCGCGCCTCTCCGCCGAGCGGCAGCGGTGTCCGGGCGTAGAAGCGGGCGGTGTTCGCCAGGAAGAGCGCGCGCGTATCGCGCGCTTCGAGTCCGTTGTAGGCCTGGTAGGCGCTGGTCTTGCGCGCGACGAGGGCATCGAGCAGCGCCAGAGCTGCCGCGCGCGCCTCCGGGGCGGGGGCGCGCTCGGCTCCGGCCGGCTCCGGCAGCAGCGCGTCCGCGTCGAGCCGACCCCAGGCCGCCCGCATCCGGTTCGCGCCGATCTCCGGCTCGCTGCGCTCGCGGGCCTCGCGATCCGCGAGCAGCAGCGCCGAGAGGGCCAGCGTGTCGAGCGCCTCCTCGAGCCGATCGATCGCCGCGGGCGAGAGTGCCAGCAGCGGCTCGCCGCCCGAGAAGAGCGAGTCCTGCTGGACGGACAGGATCGCCCGGAGCGAGTACGGGATGCTGCCGTACTGCCGCATGCGGACCGGATCGAGCACGAGCTGCCCGGCGCCCGGGAAATGGACGGCGAGCCCGCCTTCGGTCGCCGGCTCCCGGCTGAAGAGCCGCGCGATCTCGGGCTCCAGCTGCTCGGGCCCGACCTCGCTGAGCCCCGCCGAGAGCGCCGTGCGGGATGCGCCGGACCAGAGCCGGCGGGCGAGGCGCTTCTGTTGCTCGATATTGGCGATCTGGCCGGAATCGTCGAGGGGCGTGCCGTAGAGGAAGTCCTCGAAACGACTCGCGGTGGAGTGGCACTTCGCGTCGTGAGCCGACTCGAGGCGCTCGAGGGCCTCGAGAATCGGCGAGGGCAGCGACTCGCCTTCGGAGCTCGGTGCCGGCGGAGACGGCCCAGCGGCCTGGGGAGCGCTCCCGGTCCCGATCCAGACGAGCCCGAACGCGACCGCCGCCGCGCGGCAGGTCGCCCGGGCCCCGCGCCCTGCCGCAGCGCCGAAGGTGACGGACATCCCAGAGTGAAGCTAGCGCGGGGGGCGGAATCGCGTCGATTTCTCGTAAGCTAGGGGAAACGACCGGAGGCGCCCGCAAAAGGGATGCTGCGATCCTTCCCGTCCGCCGACCCGCGTGGACCGCGACGCGGCGCCGTCCGGCTCGTCCGAGTGCTCGTGGCAGCGGCCTGCGCGTTCGCACCATCCGGCTCGCCGGACGCCCGGGCCGACGAGGCGCCGGTCGTGAACGTGTACAACTGGGTCGACTACATCGGCAAGCAGACCCTTGCGGACTTCCAGGCCGAGACGGGGATCCGGGTCAACTACGACATCTACGAATCGAGCGAGATCGTCGAGGCCAAGCTGCTCACCGGGGCGACCGGTTACGACGTCATCGTGCACGGCGGCCAGTACTCTGCGCGCCTGATCCCGCTCGGGATCTTCCGGCCGCTCGATCGCAGCCTCCTCCCGAGCTGGAAGGAGCTCGACCCGAAGGTGCTCGCGATTCTCGAGAACTACGACCCCGGCAACGTGTACGCGGCACCCTACATGTGGGGCTCCACCGGCTTCGCCTACAACGTCGACCTGGTGAAGGAGCGCATCCCGGATGCGCCGCTCGGGAGCGGCGCGATGATCTTCGACCCGCGCATCATGGCGAAGCTCGCCGACTGCGGGGTGTCCTTCCTCGACTCTCCCACCGACGTGATCCCGATGGCACTCGTCCATCTCGGCTACGACGCGAACTCGACGGATCCCGAGGAGATCCATGCGGCCGAGGCGATGCTGCTCGCGGTCAGGCCCTTTGTGAAGTACTTCAGCTCCGCGCGTATCCTGAACGACCTGCCGAACCGGGAGGTCTGCGTCGCAATGAGCTGGTCCGGAGACTACGCAGTCGCCCGCGAGCGATCCGCGGAGGCGGGGGTCGAGATCGATCTCGCCTACACGGTGCCCGCCGAGGGATCGATCTTCTGGTTCGATGGCCTCTTCATCCCGGCGGACGCGCCCCACCCCGAGAACGCGCACCGCTTCATCGACTACATCCTCCGCCCGAAGGTCATCGCCGCGATCACGAACGAGACGCGCTACGCGAACGCCATCACCGCGTCGCGCCCCCTTCTCGAGCCCGAGATCCTCGCCGACCCCGCGATCTATCCGACCGAAGAGGTGATCCAAAGGCTGCAGCTCACCCACACCCTGCCCCCGAAGATCGAGCGCCTGCGCACGCGCGCCTTCGCGCGGGTGAAAGCCGGCCGATGAAGGGGGGTGCGCTGTGAGCCAGGCGCGCGACGACCGGAACCCCGGCGCGGGCGCAGCCTGGCTCGACCCGCATTCGGTCCCCTTCGTCCGCATCGAGGGGCTCAGCAAGCATTTCGGCGACTTCAAAGCCGTCGACGCCGTCGACCTCGCGATCTACAAGGGGGAGCTCTTCTCGATCCTGGGCGCCTCCGGCTGCGGCAAGACGACGCTCTTGCGGATGCTCGCGGGGCTCGAGGCGCCGAGCGCGGGGCGGATCCTGATCGACGGAACGGACGTGACTCGGATGCCCCCCTACCAGCGTCCGGTCAACATGATGTTCCAGTCCTACGCGCTCTTTCCGCACATGAGCGTCGAGCGCAACGTCGGCTACGGGCTCGAGCGGGAGGGCGTGCCGGCGGCCGAGCGGCGCGAGCGCGTCGCCGAGATGCTGGACCTGGTGCAGCTCAAGCCCCTCGCCCGCTCGAAGCCCGGACAGATCTCGGGCGGGCAGTCCCAGCGCGTGGCGCTCGCCCGCGCGCTGATCAAGCGTCCCAAGGTGCTGCTGCTCGACGAGCCGCTGGCGGCGCTCGACAAGAAGCTGCGCGAGCACACGCAGTTCGAGCTCGCGAACGTACAGGACCGCCTGGGGGTCACCTTCATCGTAGTCACGCACGATCAGGACGAGGCGATGACCCTCTCGACCCGGATCGCGGTGATGGAGGCGGGCCGCTTCGTGCAGATCGGCACCCCGGGCGAGATCTACGAGAACCCCTGCAACCGCTTCGTCGCGGGCTTCGTCGGCAACATCAACCTGCTCGACGGGGTGGTCGAGGGCTGTGCAAACGGGGACGCGCTGGTCCACTGCCAGGAGATCGGCGCGCGGATTCCCGCCTGCTACGCGGGGGAGATCGCACGCGGAGCCCCGGTGAGCATCGCGCTGCGCCCGGAGAAGATCCTGATCAGCAAGCAGCCGCCGGAAGGGAACGACCGTCCGTCGATACCGGGGGTGGTCTTCGATCTGGCCTATTTCGGGAACCTCTCGCTCTACCGGGTGCGGGTCGCCGGCGGGAAGATCCTCGAGGTCAGCGCGCAGAATCGGCGTCGCGAGGCGCGTCGCTATCTCGAATGGGACGACGAGGTGCACCTCTCCTGGGAGAAGAGCAGCGCCCTCGTGCTCACGGACTGAGCGGGTCGCGCTTGTCTGCGCCTGCGGCCCCTCCCCGACCCGCGATCTGGCAGCGCTTCGCTCTCGCGATCCCCTACGCGTGGCTGCTGGTCTTCTTCCTGGCGCCCTTCCTGATCGTGCTGAAGATCAGCGTCGCCGATCCCGTCGTCGCGCAGCCGCCCTACACCCCGCTCTTCGACCTCTCCCGCCCCGAGGGCGAGCGCCTGCTGGCTACGGCCGAGAACTTCCGCTTCGTGCTGCAAGACCGCATCTACGTGCTCACCTTCCTGAACTCCCTCGAGCTGGCCGCGGTGTCGACGCTGCTCTGCCTCGCGATCGGCTACCCGATGGCCTACGGCATCGCACGCGCGCGGCCGGGCACGCGCAGCATGCTGCTCTTGCTCGTGATCCTCCCCTTCTGGACCTCCTTCCTGCTTCGCGTCTACGCGTGGATGGGGATCCTGAGCAGCCGCGGCGCCTTGAACAGCGTGCTCTTGTGGGCGGGAGTGATCGAGAAGCCGCTCGAGATCCTCTACACGGACACCGCCATCTTCTTCGGCATGGTCTACTCCTATCTGCCCTTCATGATCCTCCCGCTCTACGCCAACCTCGTGCGTCTCGACCAGGATCTGCTCGACGCCGCGGCGGACCTCGGAGGACGCCCCAGCCGGGTCTTCCGCGACGTGACCTTCCCGCTCTCGATCCCCGGCGTGATCGCGGGCTGCATGCTGGTCTTCATCCCCGCGATCGGCGAGTTCGTGATCCCGGCGCTGCTCGGCGGATCCGATTCGCTGATGATCGGCCGGGTCGTGTACGACGAGTTCTTCCTGAACCGCGACTGGCCGGTCGCGTCGGCGGTGGCGGTACTGCTGCTGATGATGCTGCTCGTCCCGATCGGGATCTTCCAGCGCTACGAGGCAGATGAGGGGTCGCAGATGTGAGGCGGCACTCGACCTTCCTCTTGTCCGCGATGGGCTTCGGCTACGCCTTCCTCTACCTCCCGCTGGCGCTGGTGGTCCTCTACTCCTTCAACGACTCGCGGCTGGTCACCGTCTGGGGCGGCTTCTCGCTGCGCTGGTACGGCGAGCTCCTGCGCAGCGGCGAGGTGCTCGCCGCCGCGTGGCTCTCGGTGTGGATCGCCGCGGCGAGCGCCTCCGCGGCCACATTGCTCGGGACCCTCGCGGGCTTCGCGCTCGCGCGCATGGGGCGCTTCCGGGGCCGCGCGCTCTTCACGACGATGATCGCGGCGCCGCTGGTGATGCCCGAGGTGATCACCGGCCTCTCGCTGCTGCTGCTCTTCGTGACCCTCTCGCAGCAGATCGGCTGGCCGACGACGCGGGGCGCCGCGACGATCACGATCGCGCACACGACCTTCGCGACCGCCTACGTCGCGGTGATCATCCGCTCACGGCTCGCCAGCGTGGACCGCACGCTCGAAGAGGCAGCGATGGATCTCGGCGGGCGGCCCTTCCGGGTCGTCCTCGACGTCACGCTGCCGCTGATCGCGCCGGCGATCCTCTCCGGCTGGTTGCTCGCCTTCACGCTCTCGCTGGACGACCTGGTGATCGCGAGCTTCGTCTCGGGCCCGGGAGCGACGACGCTGCCGATGCTGATCTTCTCGAAGGTCAGACTCGGGGTCACGCCCGACGTGAACGCGCTCGCGTCGATCGTGATCGGCCTGGTGGCGATCGGGGTGGTGATCGCAGGGCTCGTCATGCGGCGCCGGCCCGCCTGGCGCGAGGGTGAGTAGCCGGATAGCGTGAACGGGCCGGCGGGCGCCTCTCGCCCGCGGCGCGATGCCTTCAGAGGGAACGGTCATGGGCTCACATCGGGAGCTGTTCGATCGCCACCGCGCGCTGCTGCCGAGCTGGCTCACGACCTTCTACGCGGAGCCGATCGAGATCGTGGGCGGCCGCGGCTGCACCGTGGTCGACGCCGAGGGGCGCGAGTACCTCGACTTCTTCGCCGGGATCCTGACGACCCTCACGGGACACGGCGTGCCGGAGGTGGTGAAGGCGATCCACGACCAGTCCGAGCGCCTGCTCCACAGCTCGACCCTCTACCTCTCCCGACCGATGGTGGAACTCGCCGAGCGGATCGCCGGACTCTCCGGGATCGAGGACGCGAAGGTATTCTTCACCACCTCGGGCAGCGAAGCGAACGAGGCGGCGCTGCTGCTCGCCACCCACTGGCGGCGCTCGAACCAGGTGCTCGCACTGCGCAACTCCTATCACGGGCGCTCCTTCGCGACGATGGGCGTGACGGGAAATCGCAACTGGTCCGCCTCTACTCTTTCACCGCTGCGCGTGAGCTTCCTGCACGGCGCTTACCGCCTGCGCAGCCCCTTCCGGCACCTCGACGACGCCGCCTACGCGGCGGCCTGCATCGAGGACCTGCGCGACGTGATCGCGACGGCAACGGGCGGCGACATCGCCTGCCTGATCGCCGAGCCGATCCAGGGCGTCGGTGGCTTCACGGCTCCGCCCGACGGACTCCTCGGTGCGATGAAGAGCGTGCTCGACGAGCACGGCGCGCTCTTCATCTCCGACGAGGTGCAGACCGGCTGGGGGCGAACGGGCGATCACTTCTGGGGCTACCAGGCGCACGGCCTGGTGCCCCACCTGCTGACCTTCGCGAAGGGTCTCGGCAACGGCCTCCCGATCGCCGGCGTGGTGGCGCGGCGGGAGATCATGGATGGCCTCGGCGCGAACTCGATCTCGACCTTCGGCGGGAATCCGCTGGTCTGCGCCGGAGCGCTCGCGAATCTCGAGCATCTGCTCGCCCGGGATCTCCAGGGCAACGCGCGCCGCGTCGGCCAGCACCTGATGACCAGGCTGCGCGACGGCGCGGAGAAGCTCGATCTCGTAGGCGACGTGCGCGGGAAGGGATTGATGATCGGCATCGAGCTGGTCGCTGCGGACGGCTACGCGCCGAACCCGGACGCCGCGTCGCGGGTGCACGAGCTCTGCCGCCAGCAAGGACTCCTCGTCGGCAAGGGGGGCCTCTTCGGAAACTGCCTGCGCGTCGCCCCGCCGCTCTGCGTGACGCGGGAGGAGGCCGACCGGGCGGCCGATATCCTGCTCGCGGTGCTGGCCGAAACGAACGCCCCCCGATGAAGGCAGCGCCGATCCACCGGCACTGGGTGAACGGCAAGACCTGGGACGGGAAGGGAGAGCGTCGCGGCGAGGTCTTCGACCCGGCCACCGGACGCGTCAGCGCAGAGGTCAGCCTGGCGAGCGCCGCCGACGTCGACCATGCGGTGCGCTCCGCACGGGCGGCCTTCCCCGCCTGGAGCTCGCTGTCGGTCGGACGCCGCGCGCGCGTGCTCTTCGCGTTCCGCGAGCTCCTCGAGCGTCATCGCGACGAGCTCGCCGCCCGGATCACCCGCGAGCAGGGCAAGGTCCTTTCCGATGCGCAGGGCGAGGTGGCGCGCGGTCGGGAGGTCGTGGAGTTCGCCTGTGGGATCGCGCAGCTGCAGAAGGGCGAGCGCTCGGAGGCGGTGGCCGAGCAGGTCGACGTCTACTCGCTGCGGCAGCCGCTCGGCGTCGTCGCCGGGATCACGCCCTTCAACTTCCCGGCGATGGTGCCGCTGTGGATGTTCCCGATCGCGATCGCGTGCGGCAACGCCTTCGTGCTCAAGCCCTCCGAGCGGGACCCCGGAGCCCCCCTCTTCCTCGCGGAGCTCCTGTGCAATGCGGGGGCTCCGGACGGTGTGCTGAACGTGGTGCAGGGGGACCGCGAGGCCGTCGACGCGCTGCTGGCCCATCCGGAGGTGGAGGCGGTGAGCTTCGTCGGCTCCACCGCCGTGGCGCGCCACGTCTACGCGACCGCCGCGTCCCACGGCAAGCGCGTCCAGGCGCTCGGCGGCGCGAAGAACCACATGATCGTGCTGCCCGACGCGGATCTCGACCAGGCGGCCGACGCCGCGATCGGCGCGGCCTACGGTTCGGCCGGGGAGCGCTGCATGGCGGTCTCCGTGGTGGTGGCCGTGGAGCCTGCCGGCGACGCGTTCGTCGCGCGTCTCGCTGACCGGGCCCGTAGGCTGCGCGTCGGCGACGGCGCGCTGCCGGGAATCGAGATGGGACCGCTCGTGACGCGCGAGCACCGCGATCGCGTCGCGGGCTACGTCGCGCGCGGCGTCGCGGAGGGCGCGGAGCTCGTCGTGGATGGGCGCGGGCTGCGGGTGGCAGAACGCCCCGACGGCTTCTTTCTCGGCCCGAGCCTCTTCGACCGCGTCGAAGCTTCGATGGCGATCTACCGCGACGAGATCTTCGGCCCGGTACTCTGCGTCGTGCGCTGCGCGAGCCAGCAGGAAGCGCTCGCGCTGGTGAATGCGAACCCCTACGGCAACGGTGTTGCGCTGTTCACGCGGGACGGCGAGGCGGCCCGGCGCTTCGAGCGCGAGGTGCAGGTCGGCATGGTCGGGATCAACGTCGCGATTCCCGTTCCGGTCGCGCACTTCTCCTTCGGTGGCTGGGGGAGCTCGCTCTTCGGCGACGCGCACGTCTACGGCCCGGAAGGGGTCCGCTTCTATACCCGCGCCAAGGTCGTGACGACCCGCTGGGGCGAGTCGCGACGCGGCGGACCGGATCTCGGCTTCCCGAGAGGGGAATAGCATGGCGAAGACCCCTCCCGGTCGCCGCGCAGGACGCTGCGGCACCTCGGCGCGTCGCTTCCAACATTTGACGCTGAGATGAATTGGACACTGAACGATGCAGCCGACCGGCGCGATCCACCACATCGATCTCACCGCGAGCGACCTCGCCCGCTCGACCCTCTTCTATGACCGGGTGCTTCCGCTGCTCGGCTTCCGCCGCATCGCCGACTGCGCCGAGGGTCCCCTGTGGGCCGGAGCGCAGCTGGAGCTGGGTCTCCAGGCGGCTCGCAGCGGACGCCAGCGGCCGCACGACCGCTTCTCTCCCGGCCTGCATCACCTCGCGTTCACGGCCCCCGGCCGCGACGCGGTGGATGCGCTGCACCGGGAGCTCATCGCGCTCGAGATCGAGATCCTGGATTCGCCCGCCGAGTACCCCGAGTACGCCCCCGGCTACTACGCGCTCTTCTTTGCGGACCCGGACGGCATCAAGCTCGAGTTCGTCCACACGCCCGTCTGGCCGGCATAGTCCGACTCACTCCGCTCGCCTGCGGCTCGCTGCGCGCGTCGCTTGCCTGACTCACTCCGCTCGGCTGCGCCTCGCTGCGCGCTTCGCTTGCCTGTGATGAGCTCGCTCCCCCGCAAGCGCCCGAAGGGCGCGCGCAGCGAGGCGCAGCCGAGCGGAGTCGATCGAGCCAGCGCCCGAAGGGCGCGCGCAGCGAGCCGAAGGCGAGCGGAGTTCATCGGACCCGAGGGCCGCGATTAAGCCAGATCTCGAGGGCAGGGCCGTCTTCGACGGCCGTCTCGTCCCACGCGCTGTTGTTCCCGGCGACGATGTCGGGCCGACCGTCCTCGTCGAAATCGACGATCGCGAGGCCGGTGTGCCGGGGATGGTTGATCTCGATCGCCCATGGGATCCACTCGTCGCCCCGGCGCTCGAACCACACCAGCGAATCGACGCGCGCTTCGCCACGTCCCACCGGAAGCTTCACCTGCGGCAGGAATCCGCAGGCGACGACGTCGAGATCGCCATCTGCATCGAGGTCGACCGCCTCTGCCGCATGGGCTCCGTAGAGGCCTCCGATCCGCTGCGCGACGAAGCCCTCGTCCCCGCGCTTCTCGAGCCACTCCACGCCGTGCCAGGGTTTGAAGGCGACGCCGTCGTCGAGCGTGTCACCGTGGGAGAGCAGGAAGTCGAGATCCGCGTCGCCGTCGAGGTCCACCGCCGCGAGGTGGCTCGAGCCCCAGTTCGGGTGCGGAGCGCGCCACAGCACGCGCTCCTCGAAGCCACCCGGACCCGCCGTGAAGGCAGACACCATCTCGTAGTGCTGGGAGAAGGCGACCGCGAAGCCCGGCTGCGATCCATCGGCGGAGAAGGGGACTACCGAGACCGCTCCGGAGCGGGCGCTGACTCGCGTCGTCTCGAAGCGCAGCGCGGCTCCCGGTGGCGTCTGGTTGCGCAGCACGAAGATTCCGCCGCTGCGCAGCCAGCCAAAGGCAGCGACGACGATGTCGAGATCGCCGTCGGCATCGAGATCGACCGTGCGCGCGTCGGAGACCCGCCCGACATCCTCGAGGACGGTCACGGACTCGAAAGCGCCGCGGCCGGCATTGCGCGCGACCACGACCCGGCCCACCGGCTCGTCGCTCGGCATCGGATTGCCGAGGTCGCTCACGACGAGATCCGTGCGCCCGTCGCGATCGAGATCGCCCGAAGCGACGCGCACCGGATGGCCGAAGGCACCGATCGGAAAGGGCCCCCCGGTGAGCGAGAAGAGATGCAGCTTCCCGCTGGACATGTTGGGCACCGCGATCTGCGGCCTGAGCTGCGGAAAGAGCTCCGGATCGAGCTGGGCAACGGTTGCGATGCCCGGCCCGCTCCCGGGCCCGAGCAGGACCGAGCGCCGCCGGAACTCGAGCGGTGCCGGCTCGTCGCGCGTCAGCGCCCGTTCGAAGGGAAGGCTCTCGGGAGCCCGCGCCTCGTACCAGGCGACGACCCCCTCGAGCGGGAAGGGATCGCTTCCCGCGGCCTCCTCCGGGAGATAGTCCCTGAGAAAGGACATGTGCTCGATCTGCCGTCGCCATGCGCTGCGCGGCAGGACGTCGGGCGGGGGGAAAGCGTGACAGCCGCTGCACGCGGCGCGCACTCCTTCCTCTTCGATCGGCTCCGAGCTCGGGCCCGACGCTCGCTGGAGCACGATGATCGCGACCGATGCGGCGAACCCGACGCCGGCGATGGCGAGGAAGAAGCCTCGCCTGCTCATGTCTCCACCACGCGCGCAGACTAGCAGACACGCCCTTCGCGCCGGCGCGGAAATCGGCGGAACGAATGCTGGCCTCGATCCGATATACTGCAGTGCGGACGAGTCGCCGCGAGATCACCCGGCGCGACTTCTTGCATGGGGCCCGGATCGCAGTCACCGGCGCCGCGCTGTCGGCCTGGGCTCCGCTCGTCTACGTGACCGTGCTGCTGCGAAGCTGGCGAACCGGACGCCGCGAGCGGCTCCAGACTTCCTTCGCGACCTTCGAGGCGAGGCTGCGCGAGCCGCTCGGACGCATGCTCGGTCCACAGGGCTTCGATGGCGATGCGGAGATCCTCGCGATCACGGTGAAGCGCTGGCCCCACGCCTATGCCTACGAGCCGAATACGCTGTGGGATCCAGAGTGGGCGTCTCCGGAGGAGCGGCCCTGGGTGGTCGGCCGAAAGCGCTTCGGTCGCATCGCGATCGCGAACTCGGATGCCGCCGCCGCGTGGACCGATGTCGCGATCGACCAGGCGCATCGCGCCGTCGGAGAGCTGCTCGGCGAAGCAGGAGCCTAGCGGCGCCCCAGACGACGGGTGTCCCGCTGCGCCTGGCGGAAGGCCTGCCAGCCCGGGATCCCGTTCACGCCACCCCCGGCGTGTGTGGCGCTCGATCCGTGGTAGAGGCCGCGGATCGGGGTGCGGTAATCCGAGTAGCCGGGGGCGGGCCGCATATGGAAGAGCTGATCGACAGTGAGCTCCCCATGGAAGATGTTGCCACCCACGAGGCCGAGCTCCTGCTCCATGTCATGTGGACCGATCACCTGGCGATCGATCACCGCGGATCTGAAGTTCGGCGCGAGCTCGGTGTAGAGATCCACGATCCGGTCCGCATAGGCTTCGAGCTCCTGACGATGGGGCTCCCGGTTCCAGTGCTCCGGCACCCACTGGCTGAAGATCGAGAAGACGTGAACGCCGGCGGGAGCGAGCTTGCGATCGAGCGTCGTCGGGATCGTCCCTTCGGCGAAGGGGGCCGTCGACGCCTTTCGCTCCAGGTGTGCGTCCTGGAACGCGCGCTCCGCGTAACCCGGCGAGAAGCAGAGCAGGATCGAGCCGGTGTGATGCTCCTCTTGCCCCTTGGCGGGATCGGCCCGGAACTGTGGCAGCTCGGACAGCGCGAGGTTGATCTTCACGACGCCGGAGCGCGACCTCCAGCGCTCGATCGCCGAGACGAAATCCTCGGGAAGCTGCTTGCGCTCGACCAGCTCGAGGAAGGCGCGCTTCGGATGGATCGCGCTCACGACGACGGGAGCCAGCAGCAGGTCGCCGTTCTCGAGCGCCACGCCTTCGGCCCGCCCCTCTCGAGACAGGATCTTCGCCACCCGGGCGCGCGTGCGGACCTCGCAGCCGAAATGCAGCGCGGCATCCCGAAGCGCATCCGCGACGGCTCCCATGCCACCCTGCGGGAAGCCCCAGGAGCCCATCTTCCCGTCCCCGACGTCTCCGATGGCGTGGTGCAGCATCACGTAGGCCGTTCCGGGCTCGTCCGGCCCCGCCCAGGTCCCGATGATCCCGTTCACGGCCAGGAGTCCCTTGAGCTGGTCGGACTCGAACCACTCGTCCAGAAGGTCTGAGACGCTCATCGTGAAGAGCCGCGTCACGTCTGCGACACCGCTGACGCCCAGCTTACGAAGGCGCCACGCGACGCGGGCCTGATCGAGCAGGTCCGCCGGAGCGAGCGAACCGAGCTTCGGCGGAATCCGCGTGAGCAAGGGACCCAGCACGTCTCCGACGCCCCGCAGCCAGGCTTCCCAGCGCGGGAGGGTCTCCGCGTCCCGCCGCGAGAACTGCGCGACGGAGGCCCGGCTCCTCGCATGGTCTTCCGCGAAGATCTGGAGCGAGCGCCCGTCCGGAAAGGCCTGGTAGTAGGGGCCGAAGGGAGTCACGTCGTAGCCGAAGCGCGCGAGCTCGAGCTCTTCGATCAGCGTGCGCGGCATCAGCGACATCACGTAGGAGTAGGTCGAGACCTTGATCTCCGGATGATCCCGGAAGGGAGCGCTGGTATCCGCGGCGCCCCCCACCTTGTCGCGAGCCTCGAGCACCACGACGCGCGCGCCCGATCGCGCGAAGTACGCGCCGCTCACGAGCCCGTTGTGTCCCCCTCCCACGATGATGGCGTCGTAGCGGTTGCTGGACATGCTGGGACACTCCTCGGTCCGCGCGAGGCGGCGCCGCTCGGCGTGTCTCGAGGCTCAGTGGACGAAGGTTCGCCACATCGCGCCACGCAGACGCGGGGTCTTGCGGCCGGCGAGCTCGGCCCTGTCGAGCGAGAGCCCGATGCGCAACATGCCGCTCACCCCGATCCAGCGCAGCGGCTCGGGCTCCCAGCTCGGGAAGGGCGGCCCCACCAGCGGGAGACGCACATGTTCGCTCTCGCGGGCGAGGATCAGATCGGCCAGCGTCCGCCCTGCCAGGTTGGACGCCGCCACCCCCTCGCCGACGTAGCCGCCTGCCCAGGCCAGGCCTGTTTGCGGATCGACCCCGACGGAGGGCCTCCAATCCCGGGGAACGCCGAGCGGGCCGCCCCAGCAATGCGTGACCGCGAAGTCGCGCAGGATCGGGAAGAAGGACTCGAGCGTCTGCCGCACCTGCGTGAAGGCCGGATCCGCTGAACTGAAGCGATCGCGGATCCCCGAGCGATAGAAGTAGGGACCGCGCGATCCGAACGCGATCCGCCCGTCCACGGTGCGCTGGCCGTAGACGACGATGCGGCGCGGGTCGCCGAAGGTCTCGCGCTCCGCGAGCCCGATCTCCTTCCACACCTCCTCGGGCAATGGCTCGGTGGCGACCATCAACGAGTGCATCGGGACGATCCGACGCACGCGACCCGGAAGCGTTCGGGTGTAGGCCTCGGTGGCGCACACGACGGTTTCGGCTCGCAGCGTTCCCCCGGGTGTTCGCACGCAGCGCGGCTCGAGCGCCAGCGCCGGCGTGCGTTCGTAGATCACCACCCCGTGGCGTTCGACCGCCTCTGCGAGGCCGCGCGCGAGGCGCGCCGGATGGAGCGCCGCACAGTGCGTGAGGAAGAGGCCGCCCAGGCTGCGTTGTGTTCGCACGCGGGCGGCGCATTCGTCCCGCTCGAGCCAGCGGACGTCGCTCTCGTCGAAACCCTGCGAGCGCCACTCCTCGAGGTCCAGCGCGAGCTGCAGGCGGTGGGCCTCGACCGTCGCCACGTCGACGTATCCGCCCTTCGCGAAATGACAGTCGATTCGCTCGCGCTCGCAGACGCTCCCGACTTCGTCGACGGTATCGAAGAGCGCGCGCTGCAAGCGCACCGCCGCCTCGCGCCGCGCGGGATCGGCGAAGTGCGCTCCGATGCCCGCGAGCGTTCCGATGCACCAGCCCCCATTGCGCCCGGAAGCGCCAAAGCCCGCAATCTCGGCCTCCACGATCGCAATCCGTAGCCCCGGCGAGTGCTTCGAGAGGTAGTACGCCGTCCAGAGGCCCGTGTAGCCAGCGCCGACGATCGCGACGTCGACCTGCTCGTCGCGCTCGAGCGACGCCCGCGCATCGAGCGAGCCGGGAGTCGTTGCATGCCAGAAGCTCAAGGCTCGATAGTCGTCGGAATCCATGTTCCCTCGGATCGCATCGAGGAGGCGATCCGCCCCATTATCGCACGCCTTCGCCTCGAGGGTGCGAGGGGCGCGCCCCCCGCATCTCGCCAAGGAACCCCTTGGGGAGCACGCTTCGGGCGATCCGAGGCAGGCGCATCGATCGGTCGCGTGACGACTCGATCCCCGGCCGGCTATCCTCTCGTGGCATTCCTGGCGGGGGTAGCATGTTCGCAAGGAGTAGACGGCCATGGCGTTGGGCACGCTCACCCCCCCGGTCCAGCGAAGCGATGTTTCCGACCGCATCGCCGAGCTGATCGCTCGGCAGCCCCCTGGACGCGCGCTCTTGCGCGAGTTCTACAACGACGCGCCGATCTTCGCGCGCGACATCGAGCGCATCCATCTGCGGCATTGGCTCTGCGTGGGCCACGTGAGCCGGATTCCGAACCCGGGCGACTGGTTCCTCTTCGACATCGCCGGCGAGTCTCTGATCGTCGTGCGGGGTCGAGACCAGGAGATCCGGGCCCTCGTCAACGTCTGCCGCCACCGCGGCTCCCACGTCTGTTACGAGAGAGAGGGCAGCTCGCGCGCCTTCGTCTGTCCCTACCACGCCTGGAGCTACGAGCTCGATGGGCGGCTGCGTGCGGCGCGGCACATGGGCCCCGACTTCGATCCGTCGCAGTTCTCGCTGAAGAGGATCCAGCTGCGCGTGCTCGAGGGATTGATCTTCGTCTGCTTCGCCCCCGACCCCCCGCGACTCGACGACGTGGAGCGCACGCTCCGCGCGACGCTCGGCCTTCGCGGCTGGGCCACGGCGAAGGTTGCCCATCGAGCGAGCTACACGACGGACGCGAACTGGAAGCTCGTCACCGAGAACTATCAGGAGTGCTACCACTGCAAACCCGCGCACCCCGAGTTCGCCCGCTTCCACGCGACCGAAGAGCCCGAGGACCAGGTCGCGGAGCTCCGCGCGGCGGCGCGAATCCGCTGGGCCGCGATGGGGATCGAGATTCCGACGGTCGGCTTCTGGCCCGGCGGGAGCGCCCCGGACCAGGAGGGCGTGAGCTGCTTCCAGGACACGACCTATCCGGGCGCGGTCACTGGCAGCGAAGACGGCCAGCCGGTGGCGCCGCTGATGGGCGAACGCGAGGAATACGAGGGCGGCTTCACCTACGTCGAGATCGGCCCTGCGAGCTTCTTTCTCGCCTATTCCGACTACGGGGTGATGTATCTCTTCGTTCCGCGCGAGGTCCAGAAGACCGACATGGAGGTGATCTGGCTGGTCCGGGAGGATGCCCGGGAGGGAGTCGACTACGACCGCGCGAAGCTCACCTGGATGTGGGACGTGACGAGCATCGCCGACAAGAAGATCATCGACCACAACCAGAAGGGCGTGAACTCGCGCTACTACCGCCCGGGGCCCTATGGACCGATGGAGGCGCAGGCTCGCGACCTGGCAGCCTGGTATCTGGAGCAGATCCGCCCCGAAACGCCGCCGCTTCGCTGAGCGCGGATGAGCCCCTTCCCCGTCACCGCGCGAAACCGTGTGCGTCGGCTTGCCGACAAGGCTCGCTACGACGAGGCCGCGGTCTTCTCGGTACTCGACGCGGGGCTGGTTGCGCACGTGGGCTTCATCGACGGTGACCAGCCGGTCGTGATCCCGATGCTCTACGCCCGCGATGCTGGCCGGCTGCTGCTGCACGGAGCCAGCAAGGCGCGCATTGCGAAGCTGCTCGCCTCAGGGACGCCGGTATGCGTCAATGTGACACTGCTCGACGGCATCGTCGCCGCGCGCTCGGCGTTCAACTCCTCGCTCAACTACCGCTCCGTGGTCGTGTTCGGCAGGGCCCGCATCCTCGAGGCGGAAGAGGAGCGCATGCAGGCGCTGCGCGCTCTCTCGGAGCAGGTGCTGCCCGGGCGCTGGGACGAGCTGCGCCCTCCCCTGCCCCGTGAGCTCAAGATGACGGCGGTGATCGAGCTCTCGATCGATTCCGCCTCCGCGAAGATCGCGGAGGGTCCGCCGCAGGACGAAGAAGCGGACTACGCGACACCCGTCTGGGCGGGAGTGATCCCGATCGCCTCGATCCTGGGCGAGCCCGAGGGGGACCCTCGCGTGCTGCCCGGAGTCGAGCCCTCGCCGGCGATCCGCGCGCTCACTGGACGGCGCCTGTAGACGACCCGCTTGAGGCGTCGAGCGCGCCGCGTGTATGCTGCGCCCCGCAACGCTCGCCTGCGGAGCCGGGAAAACGGAGAGATCCGAATGAAGACCCACGACGTCATCGTGATCGGCGGAGGCCACAACGGCCTCGCCTGCGCCGCCTACCTGGCGAAGGCCGGCAAGGACGTCCTCGTGCTCGAGCGGCGTGACGTGCTCGGAGGCGCATCGGTCACCGAGGAGCCGTGGCCCGGCTACCAGATCTCCTCGGCCTCCTACGTGGTGAGCCTGATGCCGCCGCGCATCGTGTCCGAGCTCGAGCTCGAGCGCTTCGGCTACCGCGTGTCGCTCCTCGATCCGGATTACTGGATTCCCTTCTCCGACGGAGACTCGCTCACGCTGTGGGGCGACGCCCGCAAGACTGCCGAGGAGATCGCACGCTTCTCGAAGCATGATGCGGAGGCCTACGTCGAGTTCGGGCGCTACTTCGAGCGCCTGGGCAAGCTGCTCAAGGACCTGATGTTCGTGATCCCGCCAAAGCTCGGCCTGCGCGAGCTTCCCCGCTGGCTCGCTGTCGGGGCCAAGCTGCGTCACTGGACGCGGCGCGACATCTCCGAAGCGGTGCGTCTCTTCACGCTCTCGGGCGCCGATTTCCTGGACGAGTGGTTCGAGGACGAGCGCGTGAAGGGCGCCCTCGCCACGCAGACGATCATCGGCGCGTGGTGCGGACCGATGAGCCCTGGATCGGCCTACGTGCTCGTCCACCACTGGATCGGCGAGGTGAACGGGCACGAGGGCGCCTGGGGCTGGGTTCACGGCGGCATGGGTGCCGTGAGCCGCGCGATCGCGGACTCGGCGCAGGCGTCAGGAGCGACGATCCGCAAAGCGGCACCGGTACGAAAGGTGCTGGTGAAGGACGGCCGCGCCGAGGGCGTCGAGCTCGAGGACGGGACCCTTCTCCGGGCGCGTCAGGTCGTCTCCTGCGCCCATCCGACCACGACCTATCTCGACCTGGTCGGAGAGCGACATCTTCCCGAGGATGTCGTGCGCGACGTCCGTCGCTATCGCAGTCGCTCCGGCTCCGTGAAGGTGAACCTGGCGCTAGGCGAGCTTCCGAGGCCCACGGCCTGGAAGGGAGCGATACCGGGCGCTCCCCATACCGGAATCCTCGCGGTCTCTCCGTCGATCGCCTACCTCGAGCGCGCCTGGGACGACGCGAAATACGGGCGCACGTCGGAACGACCCTACGTCGAGGCGGTCTTTCCGACCGTTCACGAGCCCGCACTGGCGCCGGACGGCAAGCACATCGCGCTCTGCTTCACCCAGTTCGGCCCCTACGAGCTGGCGAATGGCTCGTGGGAGAGCGAGCGGGAGGCCTACGGCAGGAAGGTGATCAACGTGCTCGGAGAGCACTGCCCGAACCTCGCGGCCAGCGTGGAGCAGATGGAGGTGCTCGCTCCGCCGGACATCGAGGAGCGCTACGGGCTGCTCGGCGGGAACATCTTCCAGGGAGACATGGCCCTCGATCAGCTCTTCTGCTTCCGGCCAATCCCCGGCTACGGCGACTATCGCACTCCGATTTCCGGGCTCTACCTGTGCGGCGCCGGCACGCACCCCGGCGGCGGCGTCACGGGCGTACCGGGCCGCAACTGCGCCGAGGCCATGCGCCGCGATCGCCGAGGCCCTCGCTAGCGAGCGCGCAAGCGCAGCGCGCAGCGAGGCGCAGCCGAGCGAAGCTCCCCGGAGCTCAGCAGCGGTGGTCCGGGTTCTCCCAGACGATCAGCGCGGCCCAGCCGTCGATCGCCACGTCGCGGATGTAGTTCTCGAGCACGCCGCGGACCTTGAAGCCGTTCTGGAGCTGGAAGCTCAGCGTCGCGTCGTAGAGCTCGCCGCCTGCGACCCTGGCCACGTAGTCCGCAGCCGACATCTGCTGCTTGTGCTCCGCAAAGCCCGGGATGTGGCCCCCGGCGATGATTCCGCGCTTCTTCCAACGCTGGACGAGATTCTTGCGGAGCGCATAGAGGCGCTGGCCGATGCCGCGCCGCCGATAGTCCGGATCCACCGCGATGTCGGTCCCGTAGTACCAGGCGCCCGCCGGGTCGTGATTGCCGCACTGATTGGCGCCGGTGATCCCGACGATGGTGTGCTGCGGACGCTCGAAGTCGAAGTCGAGGAAGATTCCGCCCGCCTGTCCCACGACGCGATCGCCGTCGAGGCACACGAAGAATCCCTCGGGGAAGGTATGCGCGTAGGCCGTGAAATCCGCGAGGGAGATCAGATCGTCCGGCTCGGCGTGGGGGAAGCAGCGGAGCTCGAGCGCGGCGCACTGGGGCGCGAGCTCCGGCGTCAGGTTCGTATAGCGAAGCTCGCTCATCGCGCGTCGAAGGCGAAACGCTCGTAGTCGTTCTCGCTCGGAAGGCCCCAGACGGCCCAGAGCTCACCGCTCGCCGGCCGCATGATCACGGCTCCGGAGGACTCGATGTGATGGGGCGCAGTCGAGCGCTGACAGATCGCCTCCGGATCGCGCGTCAGCTCCATCAGGCGCTCCACATCGACGGGCCCCTCGGCGAGGAGATCCCCGGCGCGACGCAGTCGCGCGTGTGACGACGCGAGTAGCAGCGGCGGGCGCTCCGCCTCGTGCGGCTGCGTCTCGGGAGCAAGACAGTGGTTGGTATGGATCAAGAGTTTTCCGTCGAGCTCGCGAACTCGCTTGCGCGCGGGCATCGCCTCGATCTCGTAGCCGCGGCCCTCGCGATCGAGCAGGCAGTAGTTGTGCGCGCCGGTGAGCTCCGCGTCGAGCACCGCGGCGAGCGCAGCCTCGATGCGATCCTGCTCGAGCGCCTTGCGCACGACGAAGGGCCAGGTCACCCCGATCCTGCCGACGGACGCGGAGAGATTGTTGATCCCGACGCAGATTCCCGCCTCGTTCATGCCGATCTGGCCGAGGCAGCCCGCCGTCGAGAAGACGAGTGCGCGCGGGCCCCCTTCGGGGCGGATCTCGAGCATCACGACGTGCTCTGTGGACGATTCGTGCATGTCCCAGGTCTGGGCGAGGATGGCGCCATCACCCGTGCGCGCCTCGGGGACGAGGACTGCGGTGCAATCGTCTTCCTCCGGCACCGACTCCGCGCGCGCTCGGAGCGCATCGACGAAATCGGTGAAGCCACCCAGGATCAGCGCTTCCGCGGCGGAGAGCCCGCTCGCGGCCGCCAGCGCCTCCATCTCTTCGCAGAGCCCGGGTGAGTAGGCGCGGTGCGCCGGCAGCATCGCCTCCGCCAGCTGCAGTACGTCCGCGCGCGTCGCGGGACGCCCCGACCAGCTTCCACCCGACGCGAGCCCCACGCGATCCTCCGCATAGCGGCGGATCGAGTCGGCCAGCGCCGCGCCGTGCAGGGTGCCGCGCTGCAGCGCCGACCCTGCGAGCTCGATCCGACGCAGGCGACGGGCCGGCGTCGCGGCCGGGCGGGAGACACCTGCGCTCAAGGTCGGCCTGCTCGCGCCGACGCGACCGCGTGGACCGCCTCGGCAACCACGTCCATCCCCTCCTCGAGCTCCGCGTCCGAGAGCGTGAAGGGCGGCAGGAAGCGCACGCAGTTCGAACGCATTCCGGCGCGGATCGTGATCACGCCGCGCCGCAGTGTCTCGGCGTTCACCGCCGCGGTGGCCTCCATCGCCGGCTTGCGCGTCTCCGGATCCTCGACGAGCTCGATCGCCAGCATCGATCCGAGGCCGCGCACGTCGCCGATCAGCTCCGGGTGCTCGGACTGGAGCTTCTCGAGGCGCGCGCGGATCCGGACGCCGATTTCGCGCGCGCGTGCCAGGAACTCGGGCTTCGAGATCGCGTCGATCGATTCGAGCGCTGCGACGCAGGCGAGCGGATTCCCGCTGTAGGTGCCGCCGAGCCCCCCCGGATGTATGGCGTCCATGATCTCCGCGCGCCCGGTGACCGCCGAGAGAGGCATTCCCGACGCGAGCGACTTGCCCATCGTGACCAGATCCGGAACCACGCCGCTGTGCTCGATCGCGAAGAGCCTGCCGGTCCGGCCGAAGCCGCTCTGCACCTCGTCGGCCACGAGCAGCATGCCGTGCTCGTCGCAGAGCTCGCGCAGTCGCACCAGCCAGCGGAAGGGGGCCGGAACGAAGCCGCCCTCTCCCTGCACCGGCTCCACGACGATGGCGGCCACGTGGGAGGGATCGACGATCGAGACGAAGCACTCGTCGAGCCGGGTGATCTGCCAGTCGATCCAGGCCTCCTCTCCAAAGCCTGCCGGGCGCCGGTAGAGATCCGGAAAGGGAAGGCGATAGATCTCCGGAGCGAAGGGGCCGAGCCCTTTCTTGAAGAGTCCGAACTTCGAGGTCATCGCGAGCGTCAGGTTCGAGCGCCCGTGATAGGCGCCCTCGAAGACCACGATGCCCTGGCGCCGGGTGTGCGTCCGGGAGAGGTTCACGGCGGCCTCGACCGCCTCGGCGCCGGTGTTCATCAGCAGCGTCTTCTTCGCGAAGCTGCCTGGCGTGAGCTCGTTCAGGCGCTCCGCCACCTGCACGAAAGGCTCGTAGCTCGCGACGATCGCGCAGGCGTGAATCAGGCGCTCCGCCTGCGCGGTGATGGCTTCGACCACGCGGGGCGGGCAATGGCCGAGCGCGAGCGTGCCGATCCCGCCGGCGAAGTCGAGCAGGCGATTGCCGTCGACGTCCTCGACGACGGCGCCCTCCGCGCGGGCGATCGCGAGCGGGGTGAGCCGCGCCGCGCCGCGCGGGGTGGCGGCGTCGCGCCGAGCGACGATCGCGCGACTGCGCGGGCCGGGCACCTCCGTGACGAGACGGATCGCCCTGCCGGAAGCGCTTGCGCTGATACGGGTCATGGAGCCTCCCTGCGGCGGGCCGCCGCCGAATCCGCAGGATAGCCGAGCGCGCGCTTCCACCGATCCAGCGGGTCCAGATCCCCCGGGGGAGCGGGATTTCCGAACCCTTCGCCTCCCCTTCGCGGCGAGACTCCCTGGTATGATCGGCGGCAAGAGGAGCATGCCATGAGCATCGCGACACTGGCGAGCTACGACCGGAGCATGTGGCGCTCCGCGGCAGAGCGCGTGCGCGCGAAGGCCGCGACGGGTCTCTTCATCGACGGCGAGCACCGCGACGCCCTCAAGGGCGGCCGCTTCGCGACGACGAATCCCGCGAACGGAGAGATCCTGGCCGAGGTGGCCCTGGGCAACGAGGCCGATGTCGACGTCGCGGTCGCGTCGGCGCGACGGGCCTTCCGGTCCGGGGTGTGGTCTCGGCTCGCTCCGCGCGAGCGGATGGAGGTGATCTACCGCTTCGCAGACCTCGTCGACGAGCGCGCCGAGGAGCTCGCACTGCTCGACAGCCTCGACATGGGAAAGCCCATTTCCGACATGCTGGCGAGCGATCTCCCGGCCGTGATCCAGACGCTGCGCTTCATGGCCGAGTGCATCGACAAGATCGAGGGATCCGTCACCAACACCGATTGGAACGTGATGCACTTCGTGCTCCGCGAGCCGCTCGGGGTCGTCGGCGCGATCTCGCCGTGGAACTATCCGCTCTTGATGGCGACCTGGAAGATCGCCCCAGCGCTCGCCGCCGGAAACTGCGTCGTGCTGAAGCCGGCCGAGCAGTCTCCGCTCTCGGCGCTGCTTCTGGCCGAGCTCTTTTGCGAGGCCGGGGGGCCGCCCGGTGTGCTGAACGTCGTGAACGGGATGGGGGAAGTCGCCGGCAAGGCCCTCGCGCTTCATCCCGACGTGGCCAAGCTCACCTTCACCGGATCGACCGAGGTCGGCAAGCTGATCCTGCAGTACGCCGGGCAATCCAACATGAAGCGCGTTGCGCTCGAATGCGGCGGAAAGTCGCCGCAGATCTTCGCGGGCGACCTGCCCGATCTCGAGCGCGCGGTTCGGGCCGCCGTCAACGGGATCTACTCCAACATGGGCGAGGTCTGCAACGCGGGTTCCCGGATCCTGGTGCAGCGCAGCATCTACTCGGACTTCGTCGACCTGTTCACGAGCAGCGGCCGCGACGCCTATCGGCCGGGAGACCCGCTCGACCCCGCGACCAACATGGGTCCCCTCGTCACGACGGAGGCCCAGCGCCGCGTGCTGGGATACATCGAGACAGGCAAGCGCGAGGGAGCCCGGCTGGTCTTCGGGGGAGGCGTGCCGACCGGCTTCGAGGGGGGCGCATACGTCGCTCCGACTCTATTTACCGAAGTCGACAATCGGATGACGATCGCTCGCGAGGAGATCTTCGGCCCGGTGGCCTCCGTGATCCCCTTCGAGACGCTCGACGAGGCCGTCTCGATCGCCAACGACACCATCTACGGCCTGGCGGCCGGCATCTGGACGCGCGACCTCGACAAAGCCCACCGCTTGATCAAGCAGATCGAGGCCGGCGTGATCTGGGTCAACTGCTTCGACGAAGGAGACATGACCCAGCCCTTCGGCGGCATGAAACAATCCGGCAACGCGCGCGACAAGTGCTTCGAGAGCCTGCTGGCCTATACACAGTCGAAGTCTGCCTGGATCCGACTCTCGTCGTCGACGTAGCCGAAGAAAGGAGTCGCTGTCGATGGCGGGCGAGGACGCGACGGGGCCCGAGCGCGACGCTGCGCAGACGGTCGGCTTCGAGCTGCGCGGGGCGATCGCCGTGCTGACGCTGCAGCGGCCCGCGAAGCTCAACGCGATCGATGCCGGAATGGTGACGGCGCTCCAGCGCGGGCTCGACCGGGCCGAGGCCGACGAGTCTGTCCGGGCCGTCGTGTTGCGCGGCCTGGGCCGAGCCTTCTCCGCAGGCTTCGATCTAGGTCCCGGAGGCGCCGAACGCGACCCGGTCGCGATGCGCGCGGAGCTCCGCAGCGACTTCGACGTGATCATGCGCTTCTGGGACTTTCCGAAGCCGACCGTCGCCGCGGTGCACGGCTACTGCCTGGGCAGCGCGATGGAGATGGCCGTCGCCTGCGACGTGACCGTGGCGGCGGAGGGTTGCCGCTTCGGCGCACCCGAGGTGCGCTTCGGCAGCGGCATCGTGGCGCTGATCCTGCCGTGGGTGGTGGGCCCCAAGCTGGCCAAGGAGCTCCTGCTCACCGGTGACGATTCGGTCTCGGCCGAGCGCGCGCTCGCGATCGGTCTCGTGAACCGCGTCGTCGCGGCCGAGCGCTGCTTCGAGGAGGCGCTCGAGATCGCGGGCCAGATCGCCGCGAACGACGCGCTGGCGGTTGCGCTCACCAAGCAGGCGATCAACCGCAGCGCGGAGATCATGGGCATGCGCCAGGCGCTGCTCCAGGCGCTCGAGATCGACGTCCTGGTGGAGTCCAGCGAGACGCCCGAGTCGAAGGCCTTCGACGCGGTCCTCGAGAAGGAGGGCGTGCGCGCCGCCCTCGCGTGGCGCAAGCTGGCTCGTTGAACTTCGCTCGCCTGTGGCTCGCTGCGCGCGCTTCGCGCTTGCCGGACTAACCTAGATCTTTCAGGATCTCGCGGGCGGCGTTGCGGCCGGGGATGCCGTTCAGGATGCCTCCCGGGTGGGCGCTCGCGCCGCAGAGGTAGAGCCCCGGGATCGGTCCGCGGTAGCGCGCATGGCCGGGGATCGGGCGCATGTGGAAGAACTGGTCGAGCGTCATCTCGCCGTGGCAGAGGCTTCCCTCCGGCACGCCGAAGCGGGCCTCGAGGTCGGGCGGCACCAGCACCTCGCGGAAGCGGATCAGGTCCCGAAGCTTGGGTGCGTACTCGACGAGCGTGTCGACGACACTCTCCCCGAAGCTCTCGCGGCGCTCTTCCCAGCTCCCGCTCCTGAGCCGATGGGGCGCGTACTTCACCGTGATCGAGAGCACGTGCTCGCCGGGCGGGGCCAGGCTCGGATCGTGCAGCGTCGGGATCGACGCATCGAGATAGGGGACGCTCGACATCTGGCCGTACTTCGTGCTGTCGTAGGCGCGCTGCAGGTAGCCGATCGTCGGAGCGATCTGGATCGCGCCGGCGAGCCGCTCCGCCTTACCGGCGCCCGCGGCGGTGAACTCGGGGAGCCCCGAGAGCGCCAGGTGGACCCGCGCGGTCGAGCCCCGGTACTTGACGTTGCGCACGTGTCGGACGAAATCGGCCGGGAGCAGGCGCGGCTCGCAGATCCCGAGGAAGGTGGAGCGGGGATCTGCGCTCGACGCGACGGAGGCGGCCGCGACCCGCTCGCCACCGACGAGCGAGACGCCAGCGACGCGACCCGACTCGAGCAGCAGGCTTTCGACCGGGCTCGAGCAGCGGATCTCTCCCCCCGCCGCGCGCACGGCGTTCGCGAGCGCAGCGGAGAGGGCCCCCATGCCGCCCTTCACGATCCCCGCCGAGCGGAAGAGGCCCGTATCGGAGAGGGCCCAGTTGAAGAGCAGTGTGTAGGCGGTGCCGGCTTCCTTCGGCCCCCAGCTGATGTCGCGCACCGCGCTCGCGGCGATCGCAGCCTTGACCACGTCGGACTCGAACCACTCGTTCAGCAGATCGGCCACCGGCATCGGGAGCACGCGGAGCAGATCGTTGATCCGCCGCCGCCCCAGGCGGCGCAGGGGGCCCGCGAGCGGAAGCATCGCGCGCAGATCCCGAAGGCCGAGCGCCGGAAGATCAGGGGGAACCACCCTCGCAAGCCCCCCGACGACTTCGGCGAGTCTCGAGAGTGTCGCGACGAAGTCCGGGTAGCGACGGGCGTCCTTCGCCGAGAAGCGTCCGATCTCCTCGGCGCTGCGCACGGGATCGCGCCAGATCGTGAGCTCTTCACCCGAGGGCTGAGGCGCGAAGACGACGGGGTCGG
The DNA here is from genome assembly GCA_964413375.1 of uncultured Spirochaetales bacterium. Taxonomy (GTDB): domain Bacteria; phylum Myxococcota_A; class UBA9160; order UBA9160; family SMWR01; genus CAZUYC01. The sequence goes on from CAYPSI010000246.1 coordinate 42,148, forward strand.
CGGCGATCCACGCGAGCCCCTGCTTCGCGAGCTGCAGCTCCTCGTCCACCTCCGAGGCGAGGCGGCAGCCCTCCGGCGCGCAGGTGGAGAAGGAGAAACCCGGAAAGAGCTCTTCCGTCACCGCGATGCCGCCGACCCGCGGGCCTTTCTCGAGCACGAGCACGCTGCGGCCGGCCTTCGCGAGGTAGGCGGCGGTGACGAGGCCGTTGTGTCCGGCCCCGATCACGAGGACGTCGTAATGGCTCATCGGCTTGCATCCATCCGCTCGCGTGCGCGCACGCTCTCAGTTCCCATCGCGCAGGATCTCGAGCGCCGCGAGCCTGCCGGGGCCAGCGGTGATCCCGCCTCCCGGGTGCGTGCCCGATCCGCACTGGTAGTAGCGTCGGATCGGGGTTCGGAAATCCGCCCAGCCCGGTGCCGGACGGAAGAAGAAGAGCTGGTCGAGCGTGAGCTCGCCGTGGAAGATGTTCCCCTCCGTGAGACCGATCGTCTGCTCGAGATCGAAGGGCGTCAGCACCTGCTTGTGCAGGATGATGTCCTTCAGGTTCGGCGCGAACTCGCACAGCGTGCTGATCACGGCGTCTCCGAAGGCATCCCGTTGCTGCACCGGCGTTCCGTATTCGGGCATGTCGTATCCGGCATACTGCACGAAGATCGACATCACGTGCTTTCCGGGCGGAGCCATGGTCGGGTCCACCGTGCTCGGAATCACGATGTCCATGTAGGGACGCCTCGAGAAGCCGCCGTTGCTGGCATCGTCGTAGGCGCGCTCGAGGTAGTCCATGCTCGGTGAGATCTCGATGCTGCCCCGGATCAGCGCGGGATCGTGCATCGCGGGAAAGATCGGGAGCGCATCGAGCGCCAGGTTGACCTTCCCGGACGAGCCACGGAACTTGAAGCGGTCGATCGCGTCGACGAGCTCGCTCGGCAGGTCCTTCGCGTCGACGAGCTTGCGGAAGGTGACGCGGGGATCCGTGCCCGAGACGACCGTCTTGGCGAAGATCTCGTCACCATTCTCGAGCGCGACGCCGACGGCAGTGCCCTTCTTCACGATCACCTTTGCCACGGGGGCCTCGACGCGGATCTCGGCTCCATGACTCCGGGCGGCGCTGGCGATGGCTTCGCTCACGCCCCCGGTCCCACCCTTCTGGCAGCCCCACGCCGTGAACGCGCCGTCGAGCTCTCCCATGTAGTGGTGCAGCAGCACGTAGGCGGTGCCCGGGGACTTCGGACCGAGCATCGTCCCGATGATGCCGTTGAGGGCAAAGAGCGCCTTGATCACGTCCGTTTCGAACCATTCCTCGAGGAGATCCGAGGCGCTCATCGTCATCAGCTTGGTGAGATCGTGGAAGGTCCGCGGGCCCAGATCGCGCACGTGACGGCCCAGGTCGCGCAGCGTGCGCAGGCCGCGCAGCCCCGGACGGCTCGGATCCGGAGGGACGACCCCGAGGATCGGTTTCACTGCAAAGGCCATCTCGTACATCAGCTGGCTGAACTTGGGCGCCATTTCCGCGTCGCGCAGCGAGTGACGCCGGATCTCCTGGCGCATGCTCTCCGGATCGGAGTAGGTCGCGAAGTGATCTCCGTTCTCCATCGGAACGAACGCGCTGTCGAGCGGCGTGATGTGCAGCCCGTGCCGCGCGAGCTCGAGCTCCCGGATCACCTCGGGTCGCAGCAGGCTCACCACGTAGGAACAGACGGTGTACTTGAAGCCGGGAAAGATCTCCTCGGTCACCGCCGCCCCGCCGAGGACGTGGCGACGCTCCAGCACCAGCGTCTTGCGCCCGGCCTTCGCAAGATAGGCGGCGCAGGCGAGGCCGTTGTGCCCCCCGCCCACGATGATGGCGTCGTAACGGTTCGTCATGAGTCGTTCCCATCGGCGCGCGGATCGAAGGGCGCCACGCTCAGGCCTTCTTTCGCGGCGGATCGAAGAATGGAAGCTTCACCACCCGGGCCGGGATCGCAAAGCGCTCCGCTTCGACCGTCTCCTCGATGAACACCCGGCTGCCGGGCTCGCAAACCCGGGGCGACAGGCGCGCGATCGCGACGTAGCTCTTGAGGATCGGCGACCAGGTTCCGCTCGTCGCCCTTCCCACCCGTTCGCGACGCGCTGCGTCGCCGTAGATCGGAACGTGGTCGTTCCACGAGTGGGAGGGCAGGTGCAGCGGCATCCCGAAACGGGCGTAGGTCTCCTCCAGCGCCGCCAGGTCGAGCTCGATGCCGATCGTCGTCCACGCCGTCCCGCGCTTCTTCTCGCGGCGCAGCGCTTCCTGTCCGACGAAGTACTCCTTGCCGAGCGCGACGGTCCAACCGAGGCCGAGCTCGTAGGGCGTGGATTTCTGCACCGCGAAGAAGGTTCGCGCGCTCGAGGTGAAATCCGCATCGATCAGCAGCAGGCCCGCCTCGATCCGCAGCATGTCGAGCGCGACATTGCCCGCGGGGCGCATGTTGAAGTCACGCCCCGCCAGCGCGAGCTCATCCCACAAGCGCTCGGCTCGCGAGGGCTCCGCGAAGATCTCGAAACCCAGATCCCCGGTGTAACCGCTGCGCGAGATCGAGACGGGCACACCCGCCAGCTTCGTCTCGAGCTGCCGGAAGTAGCGCAGACGCGAGAGATCGGCGTCGGCCAGGGTCTGGAGCAGATCGCGCGAGGTCGGCCCCTGGAGCGAGAGTCCAGCCAGGGCCTCGCTCACGTCGTCGATGCCGGCATCGATTCCGACGTTGTTGTCCTGCAGCCAGTCGAGCGTCGGAATCGCGGCGGTGAGCCGATAGAGATCCGGCGAGAGGCGCGTCACGGTGCCATCGTCGATGATCTTCCCGTCGTCGTCGCACCAGGTGGTGTAGGCGACCTGGCCGACCTCGAGACGCCGCACATCGCGAGTCAGCACGCGGTCCAGCAGCGCCACCGCACCGGGGCCACTCAGGTGGTACTTGTAGAGCGGGGAGATATCGAAGAGCCCGCAGGCGGTGCGCACCGCGTTGTACTCGTGGGCATGCTCCAGCTCGTAGCTGTTGGCCGAGAGGAAGCCAGACCACTCCTGCCAGCTCTGGCTCTCGCAGCAGGCGGAGGTGCGCGAGTGAAAGGGGGTCAGTCGAGGCATCGGGTCTCCTGCTCGGGTGGCGCGGATCGATCAGCGGATGGACGGGGCCGGTCCGGCGGCTTCGAAGCGGGGGAGCGCGTCGGTCGTGTCGAACCAGCGGATGCGACTGCCGGTCCAGATGTGGCAGCGCGGCTCCAGCGCGTCGGGATGATCGAGGGTTGCGAGGTTGACGTCGACGGTGACGGCGCCAGCGCTCTCGCGATAGGCGAGCTGCGATCCGCAGATCGTGCAGAACTCGCGTTGCCCGTGAGGCGATGAGCGGTAGACCGAGGGCTTCTCCGTCAGGTAGGCGAAGGACGCCACCGGAAAGGATCCCCACGCCAGCACCGGGGCGCCGCTCGTGCGCTGGCAGACGCGACAGTGGCAATAGCCCGTCGCCACCGGGGCCGCCTGCGACGCGAAACGGATCGCTCCGCAGAGGCAGCCTCCCTGATATGCGTCTGACGAGAGCGTCGTCATGACCCCAAACCCCTCGGAGGTAGCGGTCAGCCGGCGCCTGCCGGATCCGCGCGGCGATTCTACCACCTCGGACTCTCCGAGATCTCGTCTGTCACCCACGCCGAGGCCGAGAGGCTCCGAAATCACGCGACGGGGGGGCGTCCCCCCGTCGCGCTGCACCCGGCCCCGGTGCCAACCCTGCTGCTACGTTTTGCGAGGTGGAAGGATGGCTGGCACGCGCGCGAGGGCTCGCTGCGATAGCCCTCGCTCTTCCGCTCGCCGCGAGCGTCGAGGCGCCGGCCTCCGATCCGGCAGGCGCGGAGCGCGGACGTCTCACCGGCGTATGGCTCTTCGATTCCGACCTCGTGATCGAGAACCTGACCACGAAGCGTCGGGCGCACAGCGTCCGAACCTTCCCCGATGGAAGCTTCGACGGCCTGGGTGCTCTTGCCGGGGGTGAGAACCTGCTCGAGATCCGAGCCGTCGCGAATGACGGGCACGGCTCGTAGCCACATCGGAAGGCCGGCATCGCCAGATCAGCGCGGCGCGCGTTCCACGCGCCAGAGTCTCTCGGCCAGGAAGAAGAGCGCGCACGCGGCGACCGTGAGCGCGATCAGCCCATCCCTGCCCGCGACCTCCATCGCCGCGCCCGCGAGGATTGGCCCGGAAACGCTCCCGACCTCGTACACCATCACGAAGGCGGTGTTGGCTGCCGCCAGCTCCGCGAGGCTCGAGCGTTCGCCGAGAATCGCCAGCGAGAGCGTATACAGGCCGAACGAGGTGCCCCCCCAGACGAAGAGCATCGCCGCCAGCAGGTGCTTCGAAGGCATCGCGCCATCGGGCGCGAGGATCGGAAGGAGCAGCGCGCCGAGCAGGCTGCACAGCACGCACAGGCGCAGCAGCTGCCAGCGATCGCTGCGATCGGCCCAGATGCCGAGTGGAATCTGGAAGACCACGTTGCCGGCCATGAACCACGCCACCAGCGCGATGGAATCGCTCGCATCGAGCCCCGAGCGCAGCCCGTAGAGAGGAAGAAAGACGAACAACGCGGCATCGAGCAATCCGGCGAGAAGAGCGGCGAGGAAAACTCCCGGCTGACGTCGGAAGAGATCGCGCAGGCCCACCGGGTCGTGGGGCGGAAGCGTGGGCACGAGTGCGCGAGCCAGCGGAAGCGGCAGCGCCGCGATCAGGATCCCGACGGCGATCGCGGCGAAGGGCTGCCAGCCCTCCGGGCCCGTCGCGCGCACGACGAGTGGCCCGACCGTGAAGCCGGCCGCGAGCGCCGTCGCGTAGGCTCCCATCAAGCGACTGCGGTCGCGAGGCGTGGCGAGCGCGTTCATCCAGATCTCGCTGACGATCCAGTGCACCGTTCCCGCAGCGCCCATCAGGAAGCGCAGCGCGAACCAGGCGGGAAGGGAGGGGAACACCGGAAAGAGGACGGCGCTCGCCGTCGCGACCGCAAGGCTCGTGTAGAGCACCGGAAGCAGCCGTACGCGGGAGACGAGTGCGGGGATGAAGCCCCCGATCACCAGCGTCGCCAGCGGGAACATCGCTCCCTGCAGGCCGATCACCAGCGAATCGACTCCGGCGGCCTCGAGGCGCAAACTGAGGAGTGGAGTCAGCGCGCCGTAGGCGATCCCCACGCCGAAGACGCTCCCGACGATCGCCGCGAGGCTGCGGCGGCGTTCCCTGGCGTTCACCCGGGCTCCTTGGAGTGAGGGGACCTTGGTTTAGAAGCTCACTTCTGAACCGACAACGTCCTCCCCCACCCGCCGGACGGCACCGCGGAGCGGGTCGACGTCGGATCCGACCCGACTCGCAACGCGGCGGCAGCGCCGCATTCAGGCGACTCGCGTGCTCAACCTGCGCGCATGACCTGCCGGGCCTCCACGGAGCACACCCTCGAGTGCGTCGTCGTCTCCAAAGGGGCTGGAACCTCGACCTAGGCCAGCTGCTTCGTGAACTGGGCGAGATCGAAGTAGTCGCGCCAGGCGCGAATCTTGCCGTCGGGGCCGACTTCGAAGGCGCCCATCACGGGAAGCTCGACGCGCTTCCCGTTCAGCAGGAAGCGGTCCACGCGCTCCGTCAACACGGTCGGTCCGGCACAGGCGAGGTGCTTGATCTCGAACTGCGCCTCGCCCTTCGGGTCGACGAACTGGCGCAGCATCGCCTCGATCCCGGCCTTGCCCTTCACCGGCTCGATCGGAATGTTGTGATAGACCGCATCGTCGGAGAAGAAGCCCAGGAGCTCCTCGACATTGCAGCGCGAGAAAGCCTGACAGAAATCGCGGACGACGTCTTCGGCTCGGCTCATATGACGCGAGAGCGTACCAGAGCCCGGCGCGCTTCGGCTAGGAGGCCGAGTCGAGACTCGGCCGCCGCGTAGCGAGCCAGCGGCGAGCGGAGTTCATCTGGCTAGGCGCCTCGCAGCGCCCGCAGCGCTCCGGAGACTGCGGAGTCACGGTCCCGGGCTTCCGGCATCGGGAAGGTGATCCAGTCCGTCAGATCGCCGTACCAGGCACGCAGCACCTCGGCGATCTCGCCGTAGCGGCCACAGGGCGAGAAGGTATCGAGCATCTCGTCGCTCACGATCTGCGTCATTGCGTCCCAGCTTTTGGCCCGCGAGAGCTCGTTGAGCCGTTCTCCGCGCTCCTTCCAGCCGAAGAGCTCGAGCGGCGGCCAGTAGGGCGGAGTCGAGAACAGGAAGCCGAAGAGGCGGCGCACGCCTTCGCGCGCCTCGCGAAGCTCCTCCGCGCTCTCGCCGGCGGCGACGAGGGGCGCCACCACGAGTCGGCAGGCCGAGAGCTCCCGACCGCTGCGCGCTTTGCCGCGCGCGAGCCGGGGGACTACCACCTCGTGCAGGTAGCGCGGTGCGGAGCTCGTCGGGTGGGTGACGAGCGCGTCGGCCACTTCGCCTGCGAGGGCGGTCATGCCCGGGCCGATCCCGCCGAGCAGGATCGGGATCTCCGGATGCGCGAGCTTTCCCGGCGAGAAGAAGGGCTGCATCCGCGTGAAGCGATAGTGCTCGCCCTCGAAGCGCAGCTCCGTTCCCTTCTGCCAGCTGTCGAAGATCGCGCGCAGCGATCCGACGTATTCGCGCATGCGCGGAACCGGAGGAGCCCATGCCGTCGAGTAGCGTCCGGTGATGTTGCCGCGTACCTGCGAGCCGAGGCCCAGCTCGAAGCGGCCGCCCGAGAGCTCCTGGAGGTCCCAGGCGGCGTGCGCCACGGCCATCGGGCTGCGCGGGAACGCGACGATCACGCTCGTCGCGACGCGCAGCCTGCGGGTCGCAGCGAGCGCGGCGCCGGCGGCAAGCAGCCCATCGTGCACCGCTTCGGGAACGTTGAGCCCGTCGTAGCCCAACGCCTCCGCGCGTTTCGCATGGTCGGCGACCCGGGAGAGGGGCATGCGTTGATCCATCGTGGCGTAGAC
>CAYPSI010000247.1:0-15579 GCA_964413375.1 uncultured Spirochaetales bacterium
ACGCTCGCCTCATAGAACACGGCGCGGCCATCGTTGTGGACCGCGCGGAGCGCCGCCCGCAGGGTGGCGACGGGGTCCGCCGAATACATGAGGACGAAGCGGCCGACCACCGCGTCGAAGTCGTGCGCCAGCTCGACCTCGCGGATGTCGCCGGCGATGAAGGACACATGCCTCATGCCCGCTGCCTGCGCCCGGGCGCGCGCTACCTCTGCGATCGCCGGGTTCATGTCGACCCCGACGACGCGGCCGGTCGCGCCGACCAGCTCGGCGGCGAGGAGGGCCACATCACCCGGACCGCTGCCGATATCGAGCACCTTCATCCCGGTCGTGATGCCCGCATTCTCGAAGAGGATCCGGGTAGGCCGATTGAAAAACTTGGCCCGCTCTACAAGGCTTCTCGTCTCGTCCTCGGACCTCCCCATCACGTAGGTCGGGTCGCGCTCGTCTTCCTGATTCATCGGTCACTCCTTTCTCAATAGCTTTGCGATCTCCTCCGCTCGCACCGTTGCCCCCATCTCGGTGAAGAGTCGATGTGCCTCGCGGAGCTCGCGCTCGCGGCCGGCCTCGTCGCCGGTCAGTCGAGCGAGCTCAGCACGCTCGACGCGGAGGAAGGGCTCGTAGCTCTTGGCGCCCGACATCTCGATCCAGGTGGCGGCTTCCGCGAGCGCAGCCTCGATGTCTCTGGTCGCCTGAAGGCCCAGGGTCGCACGGAGAGCGCGGATCCGGGTGAGCAGAGCCGAGCACTCCCAGAGTCGGGCGCCGAGACGGCGGCTGACGGCGATCGCTTCCTCTGCGAGCGCCAAGGCCTGTGCGCAATCGCCGAGGCCCAGATGCGCCGCCGCCATCGCGCCGAGCACGCCGCCGTCCCAGGTGGAAAGCCGACGTTCCCTGCCGATCGTCAACGCCGTACCAAGAACATCGAGCGCCTCGTGCCATGCGCCGTTCAAGACGTTCGCGATCCCGAGGCCGAGGTAGGCGTAGACTCGCCCCGACTGGCTCCCCGTCCGCTCCGCGAAGTCCACCGCTTCCCGGCCGTGCGCCAGGGCAGGTGCTGCCTCGCCCGTGACCTCACAGCGGAAGACGTGGGAGCCGTGCGACAGCACCAGCGCCTGCAGCTGCTGAGACGTCCGCGCGCGCTCGATCACCCGGTCGAGCTCGGCTGCACCGTTGCGAAGATTTCCCGTCAGGCTCAGGGCAAGGCCGTGCCAACACGAGAGGCCAAGGCTCGGGCTAAACCCGATTCGATCAGCGCCGAGATCGAGATCTCCCCGAGCGAGCCCAAGGCCCTGCTCCGCAACGGCAAAGCACTCGCGGAGCCGCCCAGCAAAATAGTAGGCCGTGGACAGGCCGAACCGAACGGCCACTCGCAAGCCGATGTCCTCCGTCTCGTCGGCGCGCCGAATCGACTCGAGAAGCGGGTCCAGAGCCTCTGCGACGGCCCCGGCGAAGAGCCGGAGGAGGCCGAAGCCGTTCAGGACCTGGCTCAAGACATGAGGGTCACCGCTCCGAGTCGCGAGCGCTCGCCCTTCCCGGAATAGCGAGGTGGCCTGGTCCTCCACGTCACCCAGACGAGCGAGGTGAGTCATGATCTGGGCGCGCACGGCTGCTCTCTCCGCGAGGTTCTCCGGCGTCTCCGGGAGCGTGTCCAGGAGCGCCCGCACGCTCCCCCAGTGCCGGAGCGCCTCGGCGGGATTGTTGAGCCCCACCCACTCGGCCGCCCGCCGATGCCACGTCGCCGCTTCGACAGCGTCACCCGCTTGCTCCCAGTGGTAGGCGAGCAGCGCCGCACGTTCGCCGAGCTTCCCCGACTCGCGCTCCGCGATCGCGCGCGCGACGGCGGCATGGACGCGGGCTCTGCGCTCCGCGAGCTGTGAGCGGTAGGCGACTTCCTGGGTCAGCGGGTGCTTGAAGACGTACTCGGCCTCCGGATAGAGCGCCTCCTCGTAGAGGAACTCCGCACTCGTGAGTGCACGGAGAGCGGCGGGGAGGTGTTCGCCGCCGAGATCCGTAGCGCGCCGGAGAATCGGCTCGGAGAACTTCTTGCCGATCACCGACGCGGCCTGCAGCACGTGCTTCTCCCGCTCCGGGAGCCGGTCGATGCGCGCCGCGAGGACGCTCTGCACGGTCGCGGGCAGACCGACCTCTGCCGCGGGCGTCGCCAGTCGGTACGCCCCCCTGGCTCCCGCGACAACACCCGTCTCGACCAGCGACTGGACGATCTCCTCGATGAAGAAGGGATTGCCACCCGTGCGCTCCTGGACGCGCTCAGTGAGAGGCCGCAGCGACAGATCCGTGCCGAGCAGATCGGCGAAGAGCTCCCTGGTCGCTTCGGGCCCGAGCGGCAGCAGCGGAAGCTGCTGGTAGTAGGATCGCTGCATCCACTGCGCGTGGTACTCGGGCCGGAAGTTGAGCAGCAGGAGGCTCCGGTTTCCTGGTGCGGCATCGACGAGGTTCTCGAGGAAGGCCTCGCTCGCGCGATCGAACCAGTGCAGATCCTCGAAGAGGAAGACGGCCGGCTCCCGCGCGCTCCGCGCGCGGGCGAGGCGGCGGAAGACGTCGAAGAGCTGACGCTCCCGTGCCTCCGGCCCCATGGGCGGCACGGGCCGCTCGGGATCCGGAACCCCGAGGAAGTCGAACATGATCGACAGCCCCTCGCCGAGCGTCTCGTCGAGGAGCAGCATGCGCCCGGCGACCTTGTCGCGCGCGGCCTCGGGTCGGTCCTGCTCCGTGATCCCGAAATAGCCACGCACGAGAGCGAGAATCGGGAACCACGGCACCGCCTTCCCGTGGGCCACCCCGTGTCCCTCGTAGACCTTGACCTCCCGCGCGCGGCAGCGCTCCACGAACTCGAAGCAGAGTCGGCTCTTGCCGGTGCCCGGCTCGGCGACGACGCCGACGACCTGGCTGTTGCCCGCCACGGCCCGCGCGAGCGCCGCCTCGAGCGCCGCCATCTCGCTCTGGCGGCCGACGAACTTGGAGAAGCCGCGCGCGTGGGAGACCTCCAGGCTGGTCCGCAGCCGCCCGACGCCCTCGAGCTCGAAGACGTGCAGGAGGTCGCTCAGCCCCTTGATGCTGGTCTCACCCAGATCGCGGAGCTGGAAGTAGCCGGACACCAGCTTGGCCGTGTGCCCGGTGAGAAGCGCCTTCCCGGGATCGGCCATCTGCTCCATGCGCTGCGCGAGCCCGACCGAGTGGCCGAGCGCCGTGTAGTCCATCCGGAGATCGTCGCCGATCTGCCCGACCACGACCTCGCCGGAGTTGAGGCCTATGCGGACCGAGAACCCGAGGCCGTGCGCGAGGCGCACCTCGTCCGCGTAGCGCCGCAGCTCGTGCTGCAGGTAGAGCGCTGCGTAGCACGCGCGCCGCCCGTGGTCCTCATGCGCGATCGGCGCGCCAAAGAGGGCCATGATGCCGTCGCCCGTGAACTGGTTCACCGTCCCCTCGAAGCGGTGCACGCCCTCGGCGAGGAGGTGAAAGAAGCGGTCCATGATGCCGTGCCACGCCTCGGGGTCGACCTGCTCGGCCAGCTCCATCGAGCTCTTCACGTCGGCGAAGAGGACGGTCACCTGCTTGCGCTCGCCCTCGAGGGCGCTACGGGAGGAGAGGATCTTCTCGGCGAGATGCCGCGGCGTGTAGCTCGCAGGGGACTTCTCGGGCCGCGGAGTGCCAGGCCAGGTCAGCGGGGCACCACACGCGCCGCAGAACTTCTCGCCACCCGCGATGGGTGCTGCGCAGCTGGAGCACGCCGCGCCAAGTCGCCCACCGCACTCCGTGCAGAAACGGCGGTCGGTGCGGTTGTCATGACCGCAGGACGGGCAGCGAGTCATGCCCTGGGCTTCCGTCGCCGGCAGAACAGGCGCGGCGGCGTGGCCAGCGCGGCAGTCAACCGCTTCAGCACCGCATCGCGGCCAGGCAGCTGCTGGCGAGGCAGGTCCGAGGCCCCCGAGGCTCGGTGCCCCCTCCGCAGGAAGGGCCCGATTGACCACGAGATGGAGGGTGTGTATGTTTTGGTGAGGTTACACATCTGATGACTCGCGTCCAGATTCTCTTGCCTGAGGATGAGGATCGCGCGCTGGAGCGGTTGGCCCGCAGGCGCGGAGAGTCGAAATCCAACCTCGTGCGGCGCGCGGTGACCCTGCTCTTTCGGCTCGAGTCCGCGCAAGCCGAGCCCCTGCTGGGGTTGATCGGGCAAGCCGGGAAGGCGGGCGGGCGTCGCGGGGCTCGCGATCATGATCGGATCCTAGTACGTGCGGCGCGGGAGCAGGGCAGGCGCTAGAGTCGAGCCGCGCCGGATCTTCGTCGATACCGGCGCCTGGTTTGCGGCGCAGGTACCGGACGACGAGTGGCACGGCCACGCCGTCGGGACGCTGCGCGCTCTGCTCACGGGGGCGTACGTGCTGGTCACCACGAACCACGTGATCGGGGAGACCTACACGCTCCTGCGCGTAGCTTGTCGTCACGCGGCGGCCGTGCGATTCCTCGACTATCTCGAGGAGACGCGACGGCTCGAACGGATATTCGTCCAGCAGGAGACCGAAGCACGGGCGTTCCGGCTGCTGCGCCAGCACGCTGACCAGGACTTCAGCTTCGTCGATGCGACGAGCTTCGCGGTCATGCGCACGGAGCGCATCCGCCATGCCTTCGCGTTCGACCATCACTTCTCGACCGCCGGCTTCCTGCGGGTCCCGGTGGACGTTCCAGTCGAGCAGATCTAGCCGAAGAACCTCGCCCCCGACGCCGCAGGCAGAATAGCTCACGTGCCCCAGCTCCCGCGCGACCTGCGCCGCCCGTAGCGGTGCGCCCATCTTCGTGAACAGGCGGTGCGCCTCGCCGAGCTCACGCGGGCTGTTGCGATGACCACTTGAGACCGCCCGGCCAATGATCGACACCTGAAAACCGTCCCGCATGGGCGCTGCAGCTGGAGGCTTGGCTGCCAAGGGTGCAGCACGCTCGGGACAGAACTTGGCAGTCGGCGGCGGTTCAGCCCCGCATCCCGCGCACCGGCGCGCGAGGGGCGCGGCACACTCCGTGCAGAACTTCGCTCCTGGGGGGTCGACGCCTGGCCCGCTCGGCATCTGCCTGGTGTCTATGTGGGCGGCACGCGAGCCGTCAATGTCGCCGTGCAGGAGGCTACGGTAGTGCTGGCGCGCGGGGAATTACGCGGTGGTTTGGCGGCCTCTTTCAGCACTGGCCTTCACGGTGCTACACGGCACGCGGGCGGGATGGCGTTGCCGCCTTTCCAGAGAACCAGAGAAAAGAAGGGAGCCAAGAGCGAAAGTCCCCACCGTCTACTACCGGCTGGTCGTGCAGGGGGTCGACCTCCCTCGCGCTGCCATGGCGATCAATTACGCCCTGTTGATCGTCACCATGGTCATCCGGCGGCCGCCGCAGCGCGTGACGACGAAGCCGCTCTATTGGGTGACGGCGTTCGTGGCCACGTACTGGATCTTCATGACCTTCGGCCTGATGGAGCGTGGAGACCCGATCGCTCCCACCGCCCTGACGCACTCCCTGGCGCTCGGGAGCCTCGCCATCGCCGTGTTCGCCCGCCTGAGCCTCGGCCGCAACATCGGCTTCGTTCCCGCGCAGCGTGAGATCGTCACCTCCTGGGCTTATACCGTCGTCCGGCATCCGATCTACAGCGGGGTCTTCGTCTCGTAGGCGGGTGTGGTGCTTCGTGCCTATTCGTTCCGCAACCTCGTCATCATCGCGATCGGTGCGAGCCTCTTCGTGATTAAGAGTTTCATGGAAGAGGAGTTCCTGAAGCAGGACGGGGCCTACGCCGAGTACATGCGCCGAGTGCGCTGGCGCTGGATCCCGTTCGTCGCCTGAGCGATCATGGAGCGAGCCGTGCCGACCAGCAGCAAATCATCGACGAGAGGGATGAGGGAGGCTGCAGCCAACCAATGCGTAGCGTGGGGACCTTGGCGATGTCGTAGTTACCTCATCGGCCAGCTCCATCGACCCCTTCACGTCGGCGAAGAGGACGGTCACCTGCTTCCGCTCGCCCTCGACGGCCGACTTCGCGGCAAGAATCTTGTCGGCGAGGTGCGGCGGCGTGTAGCTCGCGGGGGACGGCTCGGCTCGACGAGCGCCGGTCCCGGTCAGCGCGGCGCCGCACGCACCGCAGAACTTCTGCGCGCTCTCGGTCCACGCGCCGCACGCCGGGCAGGTCGCACCAAGGCGCCCACCGCACTCCGTGCAGAAGCGGCGATCAGCGCGATTGCCCTGACCACACGATGGGCATCGGTTTTCCAGCGGCGTTTCCACCTAACGTGCTCCCGCCAGCGGGGCCGCTGCTTGTCCTCTGGGGGCGGGCTGCCTGTCAACGGCCGAGGAGGAGTCGCCGCGTTCGGCTTCGCCAGACGACGCGCGCACGTCTCACCGCCAGCGCGTCGATCGAATCGAGGTCGCTCGCGTGCGCTCGACCGACGATCGCCCCTGGCGTCGCGAGATTCTCCGGCTCAGGCCGCCATCAGGGGGGCAAGATCCTCGGGTCCAAGCCGTGGTTGGCCGAGACGAGCCAGCACCCGGTTGAGCGCAGTGAGGCTGACCCTTCCGGGCGCCGTGATCTCGATCCCGATCGCCTTCCCACTCGCGTTGTAGTCGATCAGCAAGCTGGGCGATGCCTTCGTCACTCGCGCCGTGCGCTCGGCGCCCCGTCGAGGGAGATAGAGATACGCGGCGATAGGGCGTCCCTTGCGGAACGTCACCTCGAGATAGCGTCCTCTCATGAGCGTCTCCTTACCACCGGATAAGCGGTGATGACCACAAGCACGTGTTCGCCCTCGTCAGGCTCCACGACGATCTCCCATGCCCGGCGGTGGTGACGGGAGGTGGCGATCCATCGGCCTTCCTCCACGTCGCGCCTGAGGCTCGATACATCCTCGAGCATCTGGCGCAGATCGACCTCTGTGAACTCTCGATCAATGCGCTTCAAGACGTGGGGCGTGAGTTCGAGGTCCCAGTCCCACCACACCGGCCACCGCATCGCGGCCCTGTCTATCACCCAGCGAATTCGAAGTCATCGCTTGCGAGCGCGCGAAGTGCGGGCCACGCGTGCGCCGCGCCGGGTTCGGTGACGCGATCGCGCGCGCGACGGGGCGGGCGGAGGGATCCCCAGAGGATCCGGCCGCAGCGCCTCGAACCGCGCCCGCGCGACGTCGAGGTCCTGGAGATCGAACAGCTCCAATCCGACGTACCGGTCTCTTTGGTAGAGCGAGAGCCGCACGTAGAGAGACTCGAACTCGCCGCCCTCGGTGAGCGTGCCGAAGGTGCGGCCGACGGCGAGGGTCCCGTGCTTCTCCTCAGCAACGATGCACAGGGGCGCGAAGGTCACGTCGGATGACAGCTCGAACAGCGCGGCCAGCGAGGCGATGTACTCGTCGGCGCTCTCGAGCCGGCCGACGTTGATCATGCGCCGATGGTCGTGGAAGACGAAATCGCGGGGCAGCGCGGCGCGGCACCGCTCGAGGTCGTGGTCGTGCAGGGCGCGGCCCATCTCAAACAGCGCAGCGGGAATCCACTGCGCCGCGTCGCTGCGGGCGTAGCGCTCGAAGAGCTCCAAGCTGGCGGCGCGGCGATCGTCGGGGTCGAAGACGATGATCGCGACGAGGCGACCCTCGGCGTCGACCTCCCTCAGGGCGAGGACCTCGACTTCGGCATCCGGCGCGTCAGATGCTCCGATGAAGCGGAGGTGCTCGAGCGCCAGCCGGTCGCCCGCGGTGGCGAGCAGCGTGTGTGAGGTGCTGAACCACCCCATCGAAGCGATCCATCGGCCGTTCGCGATGTACATGTCGCGATCGCCGGTGAGGCGGATGAATCGGCGGCGGTCCTCGAACACGAACGCCGGGGCGCATGATGCCCCGTAGGCGTCCCAACCCCGCACTTCGAAGATCTCCCGAAGGCGATCGCCGGCCCGGGACGCCGCGTTCGGCGGGATGCGCAGGGGATCGGGGCGCAGCGCGGCGAAGCGCGCCAGCGCGGCGTCGACGTCCTCGGGCTCGAAGATCTCGAGCCGGGTGATGCGGCCGTCCGCGACGCTCGACACCGACACGTTCGGGCTCTCGAAGGCACCGCCGTCGCGGAGCGTGCCGAAGCGCCGCATGAGGTTCACCGAGCCGTACCGTGCGTGTGCCAGCGTGCAGGCGAAGGCGATCTGGGTGTCCGGCGCGAGGTCCCACACCGCCGCGTACGACTCGACCCACGCGTCCGCACCCTGGATTACGCCCAGTCGGGCCGGACGGTGGTCGTCCACCACGAGGTCGTCCGCGAGCACCGCACGTACGCGGGTCCGGTCACGGTCGTTGAACGCCTCGATGCACTCGAACACCGGTCCCACCGACGCTGCGGCAACGGCGTCGCGGGCGAACCAGCGAGCGCATGCCTCCCGGGTGGCGGCGCGCCAGTCGTCGACGTTGAACTGGACGCCGGCGGTGATCCGCCCGGTCTCGTCGACCTCGGCGAGCCAGAGAAACTCGATCTCGAACGGCCCCAGGGAGGAGATCCGCCGGCTCTCGGTCGTGGAGGCCGCGGCGGCACCGCCGGGGTCGCCGGTCAGGAGGACACGCTCGAGAGCCACTCGATCGCCGGCGGTGCCCACGAGCTGCCGCTCGAAGCGGGTGTTTCGCATCGAGGCGGTCCGCTGTACGTCGGCGATCCACCAGTCGACGTCCCCCGAGACCCTGGCGAGGCGACGCCGGTCCTCGAACTTCGCATCCGGTGCGTAGAGGGCGCGCACGGCGGCCCAGTCGCGCGCCGCGAACGCCGCCGCGTGCCACCGATCGTTGACCACGCTCGCCGCGTTCGGCCGCGCCAGGGCGGCGAGCGGATCGCGGGCCGCGCCCACCCGGATGGCGTCGAAGCGGGCCCGGGCCGCGTCGAGCTGCTCGGGGTTGTAGGTGTCGATCCGTTGGATGCGCCCGTCCGGGCCGAGCACCCACACGGCGACGGCGGGGATCTCGAACGGTCCGCCGTCGCGGCTCCCTGTCCACCGCCAAACAACGAGCGTCCCGCGGTCATCGAGGGCGAGGACGTGGTCCGGGCGCAGTGTGACATCGGGCGCGAGATCGACGAGCGTGCGGACGCTCGCCATGAACTCGTCGCGCGAGTGAAGCGGAGCGAATCCAATTGGACGATGGTCTTCGAGCACGAGGTTCGGGTCGAACACCGAGGCCAGCTCCTCCCAGTCACGCGCGGCCGCGGTTCGCCCGAAGCGCTGCAAGGTCTCCCAAGTGCGAACATACGGAGCGGCTTCCCCGGCGGCGTAGCGCTCGTCGATCTCGGCGTAGGCGGCATCGAGGTTGTCGGGGTCGAACACGACCCCCGGCACGAAGTTGCCATCCTCGTCACACTCGGCAACCACCAGCGACTCCGTCTCGCTCGGCCCGACGTCACCGTCGGCGACCTCGAAGCGGTGGCGCTGCAGAGCAAGTCGATTCCCCCGCGTCGCGAGCACCTCGAAGGTCGTGCGCGATGAGCGCATGTCGAACCGGAAGCGCAGCGACGCGAGATGCTGGTCGCGATCGAGGTCGAGGTGGGCGTAGCGCCGCCGATCGACTATCCGGTGGCCGGGCGGCAAGAGCGCGACGATCCCGTCCCAGTCGCGGGCCGCCCACGCGTCATCGAACCGGTCCAGGAGCCGCGTCGCCGCGTTGGTGATGCGGGGGGTCGCCTTGGGCTCTGCCGTTAGCTCGTCGAAGCGGGCGAGCGCCTCGGTCTCGCGATCGCAATCGAACAGCTCGTTGCGCGTCACGAGACCATCGGCACCAAAGCCCGAGAGCGCGAGGTACTCCCTCTCGTAGGCGCCGCCGCCGGCACGGGCGGTGCCAAAGTGCGTCCGCCTCGTGAGGAGTGCATCGGATCGCAGGCCGAGAACTTCATCGTCGCGGATGGCGACGTCATCGGCGAGCTCGAGCACAGAGCGGTAGTGCTGCAGCAGCGCTTCCGCCCCCCCGGCGGACCAGGTCCCCAGGATCCGGTGGTCGACGGACACGATGGCGGGTGCGAACGCGGTCGCGAAGCGATCGGGGTCGAACGGTCCCACGATTGCCGCGACCGAGCGTGCCGTCGCCGCGGCGCGGGCGCACGCGGGACCGTCGGGGAGGAGGTCGGCGTAGCGCTCGTACAGCCGGGCGACGGCGGCGCCCAGGCGGTGGGTGGCGAACAGGTCCCTCCGCCGGTGTCGTCCCTGCGCGTCGACCTCGCTCAGCGCGATCTCCACCTTCTCGTAGGCACCCACATCGAATGTCTTGCCGACGAACCCGCGCGCCGACGTCGACTCGCGGTACAGCGCGAGCGACTCGCCGAGGGTTGCGAGCGTCTCACGCTCGACTCTCGGATGCTCGGCCTTGAGCAAGACGCGGCAGGTGGCAAGGTACCCCTGCCCGTCGTAGACGACGCCGGTCGTATGGTCCAAGACCTCGAATTCGTCGGAGAGCAGGGTGGGGAGCGCGTCCGGGTCTCGAGCAGCGAGCACGGCGTCCACACGGGCCGCCAGCGCGGTCGCAGCGTTCGGTCGGACGCGGCGCTGGGACCTTTGCACGGATCGAGAGACCGAGGCCGCGGGTCGCAGCGGCTCGGCCGCCAGCTCGTCGAAGCGGGCGAGTGCCTCGTCGTCGCAATGGGCGTCGAAGATCTCGTTGCGTGTCAGCAGGCCATCGGTTCCGAAGACCCCGAGCCAGAGGAAGGGCCTCTCATAGGCACCGCCGCCAGCGCGGAGGGTGCCGAGATGAGTCCTCCTCATGAGGCATGCATCGGACCGTAGGTCGAGGATGTCGTCCTCGCGCATGGCGACGTCGTCGGCGAGCTCGAGCACGCTGCGGAGGTGCTGCAGCAGCGCTTCCGCCCCCCGGGCGGACCAGGTCCCCAGGGTCCGGTGATCGACTGACTCGATGGCGGGTGCGAACGCGGTCGCGAAGCGATCGGGGTCGAACGCTCCCAGCGTTGCTGCAACCGAGCGCGCCGTCGCCGCGGCGCGGGCGCGTGCGGGGTCGTCGGGGGGGAGGTCGGCATACCGCTCGTAGAGCCGGACGATGGCGTCGCCCAGGCGGTCGGTGGCGAAGCGCTCGACCCGAAGGCGTCGTCCCCGCGCGTCGACCTCGACCACGTCAATTCCCTCTGTCTCGTAGGCGCCGACGTCGTACTTCCCGGTGGCCAATCCGCTCGCCGACGATGACACGTGGCACAGTGCGAGCGAGTCGCCGAGGGTTGCCAGCGGCTCGTGCCGATACGTCGGGTCTCGAGCTCTCAGCAGCGAGCGTAACGAGAAGAGCACTCCTTCCCGGTCGTAGACCACGCCGGTAGGATGCTCCACGACCTCGGCGTCGCCAGCGACCAGGTCGGCGAATTCGTCGCTGGCTCTGGCGGCGATCACGGCGTCAAAGCGGCCGGCGTTCGCGGTCGCGGCGTTCGGTCGCACGCGCCGCCCGTGCCGCTCCGCGCTTCGGACCGGCGTCGTCGCAAGGCGCGCCGCCGACGGCTCGGCCGTCAGCTCGTCGAAGCGGGCGAGCGCCTCGGCGTCGCGCTCGACCTCGAACTGCTCCCAGCGCGACACGAGGCCATCGGCTCCGAAGATCCATAGCGGGCAAAGGTTGCGCTCGAACGCGCCCCCGCTGGCGCGGTCGGTGCCAAAGTGCATCCAACGTACGAGGAGCGCGTCGGATCGCAGGGCGAGGATATCATCAACGCGGTAGGTGGACTCTGCGATGAGCTCGCGCAGGGCGCGCGTAACCCGCAGCAGTCTTTCAGCTCCGTGCACAGACCCCATCCCGACGGTCCGGGGATCGATGAACTCGATGGCCGGCGCGAACGCGGTAGCCCAGCGATCGATGTCCCACGGTGCCAAGAGCGCAGCGACCGAGCGCGCCGTCGCCGCGGCGCGGGCGCGCGCGGGCCCGTCGGGGAGGAGGTCGGCGTAGCGCTCGTACAAGCGGGCGACGGCGTCGCCAAGCCGGTCGCAGGCGAAAAATTCGGCCCGCCGTTGTCGCCCTTGCGCATCGACCTCGATCAGATCGATTTCCACTCTCTCGTAGGGGCCGACATCGAACTGTCTGCCAGCGAACCCGCTCGCTGACATCGACGAGCGCAAGAGTGCGAGCGAGTCGCCGAGGGTTGCCAGGGGCTCCCCCTGGGATGTCGGGTCTCGAGCGCTCAGCAGCGAGCGCCAACTAGCGAGCATTCCCTGCCGGTCCCACGTGGTGCCGGTGGGATGGTCCACGGTTTCGTGCTCGTCGGCGAGCGTGGGCAGCACGTCGGCGTCTCGGGCAGCGATCGCAGCGTCGAAGCGGGCCGCGGTCGCGGTCGCGGCGTTCGGTCGCACGCGACGCGCGAGCTGCTTCCCAACGCGAGGTGGAGCGGACACAATCGCACGGCCGCCGGCTCGGCCGTCAGCTCGTCGAAGCGCGCGAGCGCCTCGGCGTCGCGGTCGGCGTCGAAGAGCTCCCAGCGCGTCATGAGGCCGTCGGCTCCGAAAACCTGGAGCATGACGAACGGTCGCTCATAGGCGCCGCCGCTGGCGCGGTCGGTGCCAAGGTGCGTCCAGCGGGCGAGGAGCGCGTCAGGGCGCAAGCCGAGGATGTCGTCGACGCGGTTGACGATGTCGTCGGCGAGCGCGAGCCAGGAGCGAAGGTTCCGCAGCAACGCCCCCGCGCCGCGTACGGACCAAGTCCCCAGAGTCCGGTGATCGTCGACCTCGATGGCCGGCGCGCAAGCCGCGGCGTAGCGATCGGGGTCGTACGGTCCCAGCATTGCTGCCACCGAGCGCGCCGTCGCCGCGGCGCGGGCGTGCTCGGGGCCGTCGGGGAGGAGGTCGGCGTAGCGCTCGTACAAGCGCGCGACGGCGTCGCCCAGCCGGTCGGCGGCGAAGAGCTCGGCGCGGTGGTATTGCCCGCGCGCATCGACCTCCATCAGCGCGAGGTTCTCTGTCTCGTAGGCGCCGACATCGAACGTCCGGCCGGCGAACCCGCTCCCTGACACGGACTGGCGGCAGAGCGCGAGCGAGTCGCCGAGCGTGGCCAGTGGCTCGAGCCGGAGCGTCCCGCCCTGGGCGCTGAGCAACGTACGCCAGGAGGCGAGGGACCCCTCCCGGTCGTAGACGGTCCTGGTCGGATGATGCATGGCCTCGAAGGCATCGGCGTAGAGCGTGGCGAACGCGTCGGCATTCCGCGCAGCGATGGCGGCAGCCATGCGGGCAGCGATCGCGGTGGCCGCGTTTGCGCACACCTGGCGGTGGACGGCGCGGGCCGGGGCGGGACGATCCTCGCGTGGTGGCTCCCCCTGCTCGGCGCTCACGGCGCCCCGGCGGACACGCTCGGCGAGCAGCGTCGCGCCCTTGGCCTCCCACAGCTCGATCGCGCGCGCCTCCTCGGCGTCGGCTTCGGCGCGCCGGCCGGCGGCGCGCAACGCTGCGGCGAGGGCGAGGCGGGCGTCGGCGTGGTGGAGGAGCCCGTCGGTCGCCGCGGCGATGTCGACCGCGGTCCGGGCCAAGTCGATGCCGGCCGCGTGCTCGCCCCGTCGTGCCAGCGCCTCGGCCCGCACGCCGCGCCAGGTGATCGTCGCCTGCAGGTCGTCGCCGGCGAGCGCCTCGCTCTCCTGGCTGAGCACTTCGGCCTCCGCCGCCCTCCCCTGGACGAGGAGCGCACGGCCGAGGAACGCCGCGGCCCGCGCCGCATCGATCCCGAGCCCGTGGTCCCGGAGCCCGTCGTACGCCGTGCGCAACGACCGCTCGGCGGCAACCGCATCGCCTTCGAGCAGGTCGATGAGCCCGGCAAAGACGTCGTTCTCGAGGAGCTGCTGCGTAATGCCCAGCTCTTCGACCATGCGCCGCGACGAGGCGATCATGCGCCGCGCCGCCTCGGAGCGCCCACGCAGCGCCTCGAGCACCGCCTGGCAGCGGAGCGCCACGGCCTCGACCGCCGGCGCGCCCTGCGTGATGCGCAGCACGCGGACGACGTCGAGGCAGCGGCCGCTGGCGCGCGTGACCGGGCTCGGACCCCAGAGCGCGGCGACCGGCGCACCGGCGAGCACCGTGTTCGCCCGCCGCCGGTCGTCCGCCCGGCGGGCAGCGGCCAGCGCCTTGTCGAGGGCCGCTTCGCAGGCGCCGACCTTGCCGAGCCGCGAGAGCGCGAGGGCGTGCACCAGGTGCCCCTTCGCCTCGCCGGCGGCGTCGCCCGCCGCCGCCAGCTCGGCGGCCGCGGCCGCGACTGCGTCGGCGGTGGCGCGCAGCGTCTGCGGATCGGTGAGCACGGCGAGCTCGCCGGCGAAGCAGGTGTGCCATGCCCGGAGACGATCGGAGTCGTGCGTGAACCGCTCGAGCTCGGCAATCGCCCGTGCGCCGGTGCCGACGTCGCCCGCCTCGAGCAGCGCCTCGCACCAGTCGAGCGCCAGATCCGCGCGCGCCGGATTCGTGGCGTCGAGCCGATCGAACGCGCGTCCGAGCAGGCTCGCCGCCGGCGCCAGGTCGTCGCGCCCCAGCGCGCGCCGGCCCGCCGCCGCGAGGTAGCGCGCCGCGCGCTCGCCCAGGGCGCGCCCGCGCTCGTCGATCGGGCCGAGCTCGCGGAGATGCTGGTGCGCCTGCTCGAGGTGCCACCCGAGCGTCTCGTCGTGCTCGACGGCCTCCCCGACTCGGGTCTCGAGCCAGTCGGCGAAGCGGGCGTGCAGCTCCGCGCGCGTGCCCTTGAGCACGCGCCGGTAGGCCGCGTCGCGGATCAGCACGTGGTGGAAGCGGAGGGCGGGCTCGCCAAGGACCCAGCCGGCATCGGGCTCGATCAGCTCGCTCCGCCGCAGCGTTTCGAGCCGGGCGTCGAGGTCGGGGCGCATTTCCGGCGGCACCAGGTGGGCGACGGCCGCGCGCGAAAACTGCCGCCCGACGACCGCGGCCCGCTCGAGCACGGTGCGCTCCTCCGGACGCAGCCGCTCGAGGCGGGCGGCGAGCAGCGCCTGGATGGTGGGCGGCATCTCGAGGGCCGCGAGCTCGACCCCGGTGATCCACCGGTCCCCCTCCCGTTTGAGCGCGCCGTCGTGCACGAGCATGCGCACCAGCTCGCCGACGAAGAGCGGGTTGCCCTCGCTCGTCGCCAGCACCCGTCCAGCGAGGGCGGCCGGCAGCGCGTCGGCGCCGATCACACTCGCGGCAAGCCGGGTCGCGGCGGCCGCGTCGAGCCCGCCGAGCGTCACCACCTCGGCGACCAGGCGGCCGGGTGCCGCGAGCGACGAGCGCGTGTCGCGCAGCTCGGGTCGGGCCGCCACCAGGACGAAGAGGGGTACCTCGGTGCTCCACTGCACGAGATGCTCAGTCAGATCGAGCAGCAGCGGCTCGGCCCACTGCAAGTCGTCGATCGCGAGCACCACCGGCTGCGCCGCGGCGAGCGCGGCGAGGAAGCGGCGGATGACGAAGAACGTCTCCTCCGGGGACGCCGGCGTGCCGGCGAGGAGCGCCACCACCCCGGCGGCGATCCGCCCCCGCTCGGCGTCGTCAGCGGGGATTACGGCGTCGATCGCCGCGCGCTGGGTATCGCCGCTGGCGGCGTCCTCGAGCGCGAGGCGTGTGCGCAGCGCGTCGGCGAGTGGTGCGAAGGTGGT
>CAYPSI010000248.1:0-20941 GCA_964413375.1 uncultured Spirochaetales bacterium
CAGGGCGCGCTGGACGCGCATGCTGGAGGCGCACGCCCGTCTCCCGTTGAAAGTCTGGATGGAAGGGGGCTGGGCGACCGCCCCCCCCCTTCTCGAGCGCGGCGCAGCAAGAGTGGGGGATGACCAGGCCAAGCCTGCGGCCCGCGACCAGCTCGCGAAACGCGCCTTTGCCGGACCCGAAGGCTGGACGGCCTGCACGCCGATCGGGTATCCGCTGGGGTTGGCGTCACGCCGCCGGACGAGCGCGCCACTGCCGGCCCGCGTCCGTCGGACGCCCGGCGCGGGCGTCGATCGCCCGTTACTCTCGGGCACGTGAAACGCACCTGCTTCTACCACGCGGGCTGCCCGGACGGCTTCGGAGCGGTCTGGGCGGTCTGGCGCGCCTGGGGGGCCGAGGCTCGCTACGTGGCGCGCGGCCACGAGGACGCCTTCGACCCGCAGCGTCATGCCGGCGAGACGGTGGTCTTCGTCGACATCGCGCCGCCGCCCGACGCGCTCCCCGAACTCTCGGAGCTCGCCGGCCAGCTGATCGTCCTGGATCACCACGTCTCCGCGCGCGAGCGCTACGCCGAGAGCGGCGGGCTCGACTTCGCCCACGCGCGTCGCGGCCACGTGATCCGCTTCGACCTCGCTCACTCCGGGGCGGCTCTCGCCTGGACGCACTTCCACCAGGGCGAGACGCCGCCGCTCTTGCGCTACGTCGAGGACCAGGACCTGTGGACCTGGGCGCTCCCCGATTCAGAGGCGGTGAATGCCGCGATCGGCTCCTATCCGCGAGACTTCGAGACCTGGGACCAGCTCGCCGGCCGCCCGATCGCCGAGCTCGCCGCCGAGGGCCTCCCGATCCTGCGTTCGAATCGCCAGGAGGTGGAGCGAGCCCTACAGAGCGCAGCCCCGGTCGCGATCGGGAAGCGTCGCGCCGAAGCGGTGAACTCCCGCTATCAGCGCGCGCAGATCGGCCACGCACTCGCCGGGCGCGCGGCCTTCGGCCAGCCCTGGGGCCTCGTCTACCGGATCACGGCGGACCGCGTCGATGTGTCCATCTACTCGATCGGCGAACTCGACGTGGCCTCGATCGCCTCGGGCTACGGAGGCGGTGGCCACCGCAACGCCGCCGGCTTCAACGTCCCGCTGCAACGCTGGCTCGACGAGTTCGTTTGAGCGAGACCGGCCAGGACGCGCGCGGCGCGTGTCGCGACAAGGCGCGCGAGCCGATCGCTGCGAGCGCGCCGATCAGCAGCGCCGTCCCCGCCGGGTCGAGGGCCGGCACCGTCGGCGCCGTGAAGACCACGAGCTCGGGAGGGTTGGCGCCCTCGCGGCTCGAGTAGAACACACTGTTCGACGCGCTGCTCGAGAGCCCGAAGTCGTAGCTCCCGGGGCCCGTCACGAACGCGCTCACGTCGAACTCGACCCAGCTGTCCGGGAACACCGTTCCGACGGAGTCGAGCACGAGGGCCCCGACCCCGGGCGCGTTGTCCCAGGTGAGCGTCGACTCGTTCCAGCCGCCGGGCGCGACGGTGAGCGTCCCTCCCTCGACGCTCGGTTCCGTGACGAAGAGGCGCAGCCTGGCCTGCGTCACGCGCTGGCCGACGAGGCCGCTCACCGAGAAGCGCAGGTAGCTTTCGTGTGTGACCGAGACGTCCAGGCGGGCGCGCAGCGTCGAGCTCGACCCATAGTTCTGGGCAGGATTCCCGGAGTGCGCGCGGGCATCCGCCGTCGGCGTGAAGGTCACGCTCGGGAGCGGCGGCAGGATCTCCACCGCGGCGACCTGGAGCTCCGCGTCGGCGCCCTGGGCGTTGCTGGCAACGAGGCTCACGTCGTAGGTCCCACCGGTCGCATAGACGTGGATCGGGTGGCGCTCGCTCGAGGTGGTGCCGTCGCCGAAGTCCCAGAGCCAGCTCGTCGGATGGCCCGTCGAGAGGTCGACGAAGGCCACCTCGAAGGGCGCCCTCCCGGAGTCCGGCACGGCTTCGAAGGCGGCGACGGGCGCTGCGGGCGCCGCGGCCGGCCAGAGCGCCTGCGCGAGCGTCAGCACGGCCGGCGCCGGCAGCGTCACCGGGGCTTCCACGAGCTTCAGCACGTAGGCCCGGATCTCGGTCGCGAAGACCTCGTAGTAGAGCAACGCCGCGTCCCGCGCCACGGACTCGCTGGAGAGGTCCCAGACGGGGTTCGCAATGCCGTCCAGGCCCTGGGTGGCATGGGGCACGCCTCCGTGCCCGCGCATGGTTCCGACGATGCCGGGGGTCTCGAGCAGCCCTGCGAGCGGGACGACCCCGACGTCGTCGTGCGGGTGGTGGGCCACGATGAAGAGATTCTCCCCGGAGCTGGCCCGCTGCGACACGATGGCCTCGAGCTGGTCCTGCTCCGCCGGTCGGATGGTGTTCCAGCCGATCCAGGAGTTGTTGACCCCGACGAAGCGCAGCCCCTCCCAGCCGGTGGCCGCCGCGAGCCCGTTCTGGCCGTGCAGGTCTGCGCTCGAGGCGTCCCAGATTCCGGACGGCGCGACGTACTGCGTGTAGAGCGGCGTCCCGAACTCGTCCTGATCGTGGTTTCCGGGAACCGCGAGGTAGGGGATCCCCTGGGCGCTGAGCTCGCTGCCGAGCTTCTGGGCGTACTGGATCCATGCCGCCTCGTCACCGGGAATGGCCACGTGGTCGCCCGGGATCAGCACGAAGGACACGGCGGTGGGGAGGAGCGATCCCGGCTGCCCCGCGTTGACGATTGTCGCAAGGACCTGATCGAAGCGCGCGATCTCGACCAGATCGGTGGCCTGCACGTCGCTGAACTGCACGAAGCTGAAGAGCGGCGTCTGCGCGCGAGCCGTCGGAGCGAGTGCGAGCGAGGCCGCAAGGCCCGCGAAGAGGGCCCCGATGCTGCTCCCGCTGCGATGTCTCGGCCCTGCCGCCACGAGTCGGACGCCCTTTTTCTCCCGGAAGAACACCGGCTTCGCCCGGGGAGATGCACGAGCGCTGCCGCATCCCGCTCCCGGCTCGCAGGAGCGGGCCCCCGGCCGCGCGTCATCTGGTGGGTAGCGGCAATGCCGGACAAGGGTCACGAAGCATGCGGGACTCGACCCGGAGAGTCGTTCAGGACCCGTCCGCGCCCGACTCCTGCCGCCACTGCGCGGGGGTCAGCGTCCGCATCGAGAGCGCGTGGATCTCTCGGCCCATCTCGGCCGCAAGCGCCGCGTAGACGAGCCGCTGGCGCTCGACCGGGCCCTTGCCCTCGAAGCGCGCCGAGACGATCAGCGTGCGGAAGTGCCCCGCGCCGTCCCGCGCGCCGGCGTGCCCCACGTGCAGGTGGCTCTCGTCCACCACCAGCACGGGGTCGGCCGCAAGCTCGCGTCGCAGTGTCTCCTCGATTCTCTCCCGCCGGTCCACCCTTCAGTCCTTCGGAAGGCCGAGGACGCGCTCGGCGATGATGTTGCGCTGGATGTTCGGCGTGCCGCCACCGATCACGACCTCGGGCCAGCAGAGCGCCATCCGCTGCCAGTGGCCGCCGTCCGGAGCGTCGGGGTCGCCCTTCGCGAGCGCGCCGACGCTCCCCTCGATCTCGAGCGCGAGCTCGCCGAGCTCGATCTCGAGCGCGGCGCGCAGCAGCTTGTTCACGCTGGTCTCGGCCCCGAGCGGCTCGCCTCGCAGCTGCTGGGTCAGGAAGCGCAGGCCGTTGAGGCGCATCGCCTCGATCCTCACATCGATGCGCGCGATCCGGGTGCGGATCGCAGGGTCCTCACTCGCGAGCCGGCCCCCGCGCTGCGTCTGACGCGCAAGCTCCTTGATGCGTTCGAGCTGGCGGCCTAGCGAGCTGACCTCGGCGATGCTCGAGCGCTCGTGGGCCAGCGCCGAGACCGTGACCTGCCAGCCCTTCCCCTCGTCGCCGAGGCGGTTGCCCACCGGAACGCGCACGCCGTCGAAGAAGACCTCGGCGAAGATCGCCCCGCCCTCCATGTTTCGGATCGGGCGCACCGTGATCCCGGGCGAATCCATCGCCACGAGCAGGCAGCTGATGCCGTCGTGCTTCGAGCCGCTCTCGAAGTCCGTGCGCACGAGCAGGATGATCCACTGCGCCCACATCGCGACCGAGGTCCAGATCTTCTGCCCGTTCACGACGTAGTGCTCGCCCTCGAGGACGCCTCTACAGCGCAGCGACGCGAGGTCGCTCCCGGCATCCGGCTCGGAGTAGCCGGTGCACCACTGCACCTTGCCGTCGAGGATGTCCGGGATGAAGCGACTCTTCTGCTCGGGCGTCCCGTACTGCACGATCGCGGGTCCCACCCACGCGAGGCCCATGAAGCTCGTGCCGAGCGGTGGCGCCTTGCGCCGCGCCATCTCCTCCTTCAGGATCACCTGCTGCATGATCTCGCCACCGCCGCCCCCGACCTCGCGCGGCCAGGAGAAGCCGACCCAGCGCTTCTCGCGCAGCTTGCGCTGCCACACGAGCGCGAAGGCGGCGTCGCGCTCGCCCTCGGGCGGCAGGTTTGCGTCGAGGAAGGCGCGCACCTCGTCGCGAAAACCCTTCTCCTCGGGCGTGAGCTCGAAATCCATCACAGGCCTCCGAGGCGAGCGATGCGCTCGTAGTGGAAGGCGGCGTCGCCGAAGGCGGGCCGCGTCCCCGCGCGCGCTTGAGGTAGAGCTGCGCGTCGCACTCCCAGGTGTAGCCGATCGCGCCGTGGAGCTGGATGCATTCGAGGCCGATGCGCGGGAAGCACTCCGCGGTGAAGGCCTTCGCGCGGGAGACCGCGAGCGCCGCGTCCGGCGCGTCCCGGTCGAGGAGCCAGGCCGCGTAGGTGAGCAGCGACTTCATCGACTCGACCTCGACGACCATCTCGGCGAGCGGGTGCTTCACGCCCTGGAAGCGCCCGATCGGCTGCCCGAACTGGATGCGGGTCTTCGCGTAGTCGACGGTGAGCGCGAGCACCGCTTCGGCTGCGCCGACGGCCTCGGCCACCAGCGCCACCGCAGCGCAGTCGCACAGGCGCTCGGTCGCTGCGAGCGCCGCACCGGGCGCGCCGAGGAGCGCCTCGCGCGGAACGCGCGCCCCGTCGAGGACGAGGCGCCCGGCGCGCCGGGTCGAGTCCGTGAGCTCGTGCGCCAGGACCTCGACTCCGGGGTCACCCCGCTCGATCACGCCGAGGCAGTGGCCCTGCGGCGCGCGGAACGCGACCACGAAGAGATCCGCGTTCTGTGCGTCGGCGACGAAGATCTTCTCGCCACGGAGCGCGAAGCCCGCTCCCTCGGGCGTGCCGGCGAGCGCGATCCCGGCCGGGTCCGGATCGTCGGAGCGCTCGAGCAGCGCCAGGGTCCCGATGGCCGTTCCGCGCGCGAGCTCCGGGAGCCAGCGCGCGCGCTGGGCCGCATC
Organism: uncultured Spirochaetales bacterium; assembly: GCA_964413375.1. Lineage (GTDB taxonomy): Bacteria > Myxococcota_A > UBA9160 > UBA9160 > SMWR01 > CAZUYC01. The sequence continues at coordinate 5,359 of CAYPSI010000248.1, forward strand.
GCCGGCGCGCTCGATCGCCGTCGCGGCGAGCACCGTCGCTACCAGGGGGGAAGGAAAGAGCGTGCGACCCGTCTCCTCGAGCACCACCGCGAGATCGACCCAGCCGAGCCCCACGCCGCCGTGCTCGTCGGGGAGCGTGAGGCCCACCCAGCCGAGCTCGGCCATGCGCTCCCACAGGTGACGCGAGAAGCCCGCCGGCGTCTCCGCGAGCTTGCGGACCTCCTCGAGCGGGCAGTTCTGGTCGAGGAACTTCCGCAGCTCGGCGCGCAGCAGCTCCTGTTCTTCCGAGAATCCGAAGTCCATGCCACGCTCCCGCCGCGCCAGGTCCGGGCGGGTTAGGATAGCAGGAAGGAGCTCCGCCCCGATGAGCCTCGACGCGCAGCCGGACCTCGCCCTGCGAAGCACCGGCATCGACTGGGAGCGCGTTGCCGCGGAGCTCGACTCCGTCGGGCACGCGCGCCTGCCGGGCTTTCTCACGGCCCCGGAGTGCCGCGCGCTCGCGGCGCTCTGGGACGACGCGAAGCGCTTCCGCAAGCGCGTCGACCTCGCGCAGCATCGCTTCGGAGACGAGGGCGAGTACCAGTACTTCGCCTACCCGCTCCCCGAGCCCGTCGAGGCGATCCGTCACGCGTTCTATCCGCCGCTCGCGCGCATCGGCAACGCCTGGTGCGAGCGCCTCGGCTCTCCGGAACGCCATCCCGCGTCCCTCGACGCCTTCCTCGCGCGCTGTCGCCGCGAGCAGCAGACGCGCCCCACCCCACTGCTGCTGCGCTACGCGGCGGGCGGATACAACCGCCTGCATCAGGATCTCTACGGAACGATCGCCTTCCCGCTCCAGGTGGCGTTCCTGCTGAGCCGCCCGGAGCACGACTTCAGCGGTGGCGAGTTCCTGCTGCTCGAACAGCGACCGCGCGAGCAGGCGCGCGTCGAGGTGGTGGCGCTCGCACAGGGCGAGGCGATCGTGTTCCCGAACCGCCAGCGGCCGCTGCGCGGCCCCCGCGGCGACCGACGCGTGCAGGTCCGCCACGGCGTCGCGCGGCTCCGTTCGGGGCAGCGCACCACGCTCGGCATCATCTTCCACGACGCGAAGTAGACCCGCGAGGCGAGGGCCCCGACGCGCGACTCAGCGCGCCGCCGCCTCCGGAAGGACGAGGAGGGCGTTCGGAACGCCCCACCCACCCCGCACGTGGAGCGCGAGGCCCGGCGCCTGCACCCACAGCTGCGCCGAGGGACCGCCGTCGAACATCAGTCCCGCCTCGCAGCCGAGGCCTCCGCCAGCCGGCGGAGCGGCCATGAAGGCCGCGAGTGCGTTGCTCTCGACCGGTGTCCCCTCCGTCGTGACGAGGATGACGTGAGTCGGGTCGGTGATGCAGACGGCACTGCGCGCGGCGGATTGCTCCTTCAGCTTCACGGCCCTTCCGGACGCGACCGTCCGCGGACCCGATTGCAGCGCGGCGGCGAAGGGACCGCGGTCCTCCGGGGCGAGCACGAGCAGCTGCGCGGTGGTCAGGATCTTCGCCTTGGCGCCGCCCTTCCGCTCGCGGACGACGAAGGCCGCCCACCAGCTGACGTTTCGCAGCGGATTGAGCTCGCGCCCGGCGCTCGCGACGAGGCCCAGCGGGCGGTAGTTCTCGTCGAAGAAGGTGCCGTTGATCGCGACGAGCGCGCCGGCTTCGCGACCGAGCTCGTCGACGCTCGCGGCCTTGCGCCCCTCGCGGCGCGCGTCGGCCACGCGCAGCGGATGCCGCGCGAGATCTACGCGCAAGAGATGATAGGCCGTACCCTCGCGAGCGAGCCGGAGATAGCCGAGGCCCTCCCCCGCGATCGACCGGAACTCCGCCTCGCTTGCGCGCGAGCGGGATGCGGGGCCGGCGAGCGCAATCACGCTGAGCGCCAGGGTGAGCGCGCGGCGCGGCGTCCTCATACGACCTCCGCGTCCGCGAGGCGCGCGAGCTCGGCGTCGTCGAGCCCGATCTCCGCGTAGATCTCCCGGTTATGCTCGCCGAGCTCCGGAGCGAGCGGGAGCCTGCGCGCCTCGGCCCCCGAGAATTGGAGCGGGCTCCCGTGGAAGACGATCTCGCCGAGACCCGCATGCGCGTGGCGCTCGATCATGCCGCGTGCGAGAAGCTGCGGGTCGCGCAGCAGCTCGTCGGGTCGGGCGACGCGCGCGCAGGGAAGATCCGCACCGTCGGGACCCAGAGCGGTCAGCACCGCGTCGCAGGTGCGCGTGGCCACCCACTTTCCGATGATCCCATTGAGCTCTGCCCGCCGCTGCGCCCGCACCCTGTGGCTACGATAGCGCTCGTCGGACGCGAGCTCGGGGCGACCGATCGCCGCAGACAGGCCGCGGAAGAGCTTGTTGCTCGCCGTCGCGACGACCACCCATCCGTCGCGCGCCTCGAAGGCGTCGTAGGGCGCCGAGAAGGGATGCTGGTTCCCGACGGGCGCGCTCGGGACGCCGATCCCGGCGAAGATCGTCGCTGCCGAGTCGGTGATCGCGAAGACGGCATCCTGATTCGAGAGGTCGAGGACGCGAGCGCGACCGCTGCGGTCTCGCTCGCGCAGCCCGGCGACGATGCCGAGGGCGAGGTAGAGCCCTCCGACGAAGTCGGCCAGCGCGCCCCCGCCGCGCACCGGTGGGCCTTCCGGGAAGCCCGTCATCCCCATCAGCCCGCCCGCGGCCTGCGCGACGATGTCGTACGAAGCGCGACCGGCCGAGGGACCCGTCTGACCGAAGCCCGAGAGGGAGGCCACGAAGCAGCGCGGATTGCGCGCCTGCACGACCGCGGGGCCGAGTCCCTGCCTCTCGAGCCAGCCCGCGCGGAAGTTCTCGACCAGCGCGTCGGCCCGCTCGACGAGGCGCAGCAGCAGCTCGCGACCCTCGCTCCGGCGCAGGTCGAGCGTGATCGAACGCTTGCCGCGGTTGGTGTTCTGGAAGGAGAGCGAGGTCTGACCCTTCGGCGAAGGGCCGTAGCGGTAGTCGTCCCCCGTGCGCGGGCGCTCGACCTTCACGACGTCGGCACCGAGATCGGCGAGCACGGCGGTCGCGAAGGGTCCTGCCACCACCCGCGTGAGATCGAGAATCCGCAGGCCCTCGAGAACGCGCCCGGCCATGGGGCGCGCAGCGTAGCATTCCTGCGCGCTCCGCGGACGAGGACTACGCGTCGAAGGGGAGGTAGGGCTCCGGCACGGCCTCCCGACGCGCGACGCGCACGGACGCGGGCGCACCCGCCCCGAGCACGCCGGCGCTGGCATCGCGCTCGCCCCGCGCTTCCCGCGCCAACGCCGCGAGCCAGCGCCAGGCGTGATAGAAGGACAGCGTGACCCTCCACTGGAGCCCCCGCACCCGGCGGAGCACGCGGCCCTGCACACAGGGCGCGAGGGCGGCCAGGAGCGTGAGGGCGCTCTCGATCAACCCGGTCCGCACGTAGAGGCGCGCGAGATCGAGGGCCACCTCGGGGTCCCGCGGCTCGATCGCGCGCGCGCGCGTGAGCAGCGCGATCGCCTGCATCGCCGTGTGCGGGCGGTCGAAATGCTGCGCACCTTCGAGGAGCGTGTCGTAGGCATCCTCCTCGCGACCGAGCTTCTGCTCGAGCTCCGCGCGCAGGCGCCAGACGTCGTACTCGTGCGGAACGCAGCGGCAGGCGTCGCGCAACACCGCGAGGCAGGCGTCCACCCGACGGGCGCGGTGGAGCTCGGTCGCGGCCATGCGATAGAGCTGCCAGGCCGCGAAGGCCTCCCCCTGACTCGCGAGCAGAGGTGCCACGCGCAGCGCCGCCTCGAGATGGCGCGGGTCCTCCAGCAGGATCCGGCGATAGAGGGCGATCGCGCGGCGATCCTGGCGCCGGTGCCGCGCCCGGTTCGCCTCCGCGAGGAGCTGCCCGGAGGCCTGTATCTGGCCCACCTCGAGGGTGGAGCCAGGCGCGATCCTGTCCGCCATGACGGCCCGCTTTCGACACATCGGCACCGGCAGTCCGTGACGGAGCGCACGCCAGGATCGCTCCGCTGGCGCGCTCGGCCCCCCAGGCGATCACGCGCGGGCCGCCGGAGGAGTAGAGTAGAAAGCCCCGAGCGAGCGCGTGGCGCGGCGGCGAGCTCGAGACCTTCGCACGTCGCGCCTACGAGACCAGCGCGCCATACTGGCGCGGCCCTTGATCCCTCGAGGAGAACCCGATGAGCACCACCCCCCTGCCCTTTCGCATCGAGGTCGGCGACGACGTGCTCGAAGATCTGCGCCGGCGCCTGCGCGCGACGCGCTGGCCCGAGCGCGAGACGGTCGAAGACTGGTCGCAGGGCATCCCGCTCGCCTACGTACAGGACGTCTGCGCCTACTGGGCGGACAAGTACGACTGGAGGGCCCGCGAGGCGCGGCTCAACCGCTTCCCGCAGTTCCGCACGCCGATCGACGGCCTCGGCATCCATTTTCTGCATGTGCGCTCGCCCCACGAGGGGGCGCTCCCGCTCGTCATCAGCCACGGCTGGCCGGGCTCCGTCGTCGAGTTCCACAAGGTGATCGAGCCACTCACGAACCCGACCGCGCACGGCGGCGAGGCACGCGATGCCTTCCACGTGGTCTGCCCCTCGCTCCCGGGCTACGGCTTCTCCGAGAAGCCGAAGGGACCCGGCTGGAAGGTGGAGCGAATCGCGCGCGCGTGGTCGGAGCTGATGCAGCGCCTCGGCTACGCGCGCTATGCGGCGCAGGGCGGTGACTGGGGCGCGATGGTCACGACGGCGATCGGGCTGCAGGACACCGAGCACTGCGTCGGGATCCACCTCAACATGCCGATCGCGACGCCCGATCCCGAGACGATGGGCAGCCTCAGCGAGGCGGAGAAGGCTGCTCTGGCGTCGATGCAGCACTACGACCGCTTCGACTCGGGCTACTCCAAGCAGCAGAGCACGCGGCCACAGACGCTGGGCTACGGGCTCGTCGACTCGCCCGCAGGCCAGGCGGCCTGGATCCTCGAGAAGTTCTGGTCCTGGACCGACTGCGAGGGCCACCCGGAGAACGTGCTGACGCGCGACGAGCTGCTCGACAACGTCATGCTCTACTGGATCCCGGGGACCGGCGCCTCCTCCGCCCGGCTCTACTGGGAGAGCTTCGCGACGCCGTCGCTCGATCCGGTCACGGTCCCCACCGGGTGCAGCATCTTCCCGAAGGAGATCTTCCGCACCTCGCGGCGCTGGGCCGAGAAGCGCTTCCAGAAGCTCGTGCACTTCCGCGAGCTCCCGCGCGGCGGCCACTTCGCCGCCTTCGAGCAGCCCGAGACCTTCGTCCGCGAAGTCCGCGAAACCTTCCGCGGCCTGCGCTGACCTTCAGTCCAGCAGGCGGCCGGCGCGCGCGAGGCGTGGTCCCCAGTAGACATGGTCGAAATCGACGCGCTCGACGCGCTTTCCGCGCGAGGGAGCGTGGACGAAGGAGCGGCCGCCGACGTAGATCGCCACGTGAGTCGTCTTGCTGCGATCGAGGCGGAAGAAGAGCAGGTCGCCCGGCTCGATCCGGCCGAGGTCTACCGGCGCAGCCGCGACCTCGAGCTCCTCTGCGGAGCGCGGGAGCCCGTGGATGCCGGCGCGCGCGAAGCTGTACTGGACGAGTCCGCTGCAGTCGAAGCCCGCGGGGCTGCGACCGCCGAAGCGATAGGGTGCGCCCACGAGTGACTCCGCCGCGCGCACCACGGCCGCACGTTCGAGTCGTGCGCGTGACGAATGCGGCGCGGGCGGATCGGGCAGCGCGGGCGCGGGCCCCTGCGGCGATGCGCACGCAAGCGCGGCCGCGAGCGCGCTCGCCGCGAAGACCGGCTTCTGGCGGGCCCACATGTCCCCACCTCCACGGCCGCGGATCGTTCCGCTCCCGGCAGTGGGGTATCGGCAGACCGCGCCGCCGGAGCGAGACCGCCGTCACACGCCCGCAACCCGGTGGCAGCGCGCATGCGCAGGCGCTCGCAAGTGCGGCATCCGACGCGACGAAGCGGCATCCTCGCGCCCCACGAGGCCTGGGACGGGATGCTGATCGCACTGCACAAGCCGTGGGGTGTGCTCACCCGCTTCACGCCGGACGCCTCGCCGCACCGCACGCTCCGGGATTTTGGCCTGCCCCCCGGCGTGCATCCGATCGGCCGCCTCGACGCCGAGAGCGAAGGCCTGCTGCTGCTCAGCGACGAGAGGGCGCTCGTCGACCGGCTGCTGCATCCCCGGCATCGCCATCGGCGAACCTACTGGGCGCAGGTCGAAGGACGGCCAGCGGAGGACGCGCTCGGGCGACTCGCGCGAGGCGTGGTCATCGGCGGGCGCGCGACGCTCCCCTGCGCGGTGCGCGCGATCGATCCCGCGCTGCCGCCACGCAGCCCACCGATCCGCTTCCGGAAGAGCATCCCCACCGCGTGGCTCGAGCTCGAGCTCGTCGAGGGTCGCAACCGTCAGGTGCGCAAGATGACCGCTGCCGTCGGCCACCCGACGCTCCGCCTGATCCGCGTCGGCATCGGGGGCCTGCCGCTCGGCGACCTCGCGCCCGGGAGCTGGAAGCTCCTCGACGACACGCAACGACGCCTGGCGCTGGAGCGCAGTGCCGCCCCCCGCTAGGCCAGCAAGGCCGCGAAGCGGCCGCGCAGCGAGGCGTAGCCGAGCGGAGACTCGGGCTAGAGCCTGACGACCGCGACGATCGCGAGCAGGCTGCCGGCCGCCGCGATTGCGTAGAGCAGGGTTGCAAGCGCCGTGTCGCGGTCGGCCCCGCCGAAATCGATCGCGAGCGAGCGGATGTGGTGCGCACCCTTCCACAGCGGGAGCGCCGCGATCGCGAGCAAGAGCAGGCGCCCGATCGGATTCGCGGCGAGCTGATGAGCGCGCTCGTAGGCGAGCGCGTCCGCCGGAGCGATCCCGAGCGGCACGAGCAGGCCGACCACGAGCACCCATCCGGTGAGCAGGATCGTCCCGATCAGGATTCCCTGACCGAAGAGCAGCCAGATGATCGGCTCGAGACGAAGCAGCAACGCCTTCATCAGAAGATCCCCCCGGCGAGGATCAACGTCATTAGCACGCTCACGCCGATCCACCCGGCGTAGAGCATCGCCGTAATCACCGGCTGCGGCGGAGGACGCAGCGGCCCGATTCGCGGCGGCTGCGCCTTCGGAAAGAGTCCGAAGAAGCGCACGCCGACGAAAAGCACCGAGACGAAGGCCAGCGCGTGGAAGGCCAGGTAGAGCGGGTTGCGCAAGCTCTCCATCGCGGCACTCCACGCGACGGGGCCGTCGCCGAGCGCCCAGGCGAGGCGCAGCGCGAGAAGCCCGAGCAGCAGGTAGACCAGACCGGTCGCGTCGAAGAGCGTGTAGGCCCGGTAGCGGCCCTGCATCGGGAACTCGCGCGGCATGCGCGGCGGCGCGGTACGCGTGGGCCCCGGCTTCGCGGGAGCCATCGCGTGGGGATGGGCGGATCGCGCCACGGCTCAGCTCCCCCCGCGCGGCAGCACCAGGCCCGTGGCCCAGTCGATCACCGCGTTGAACTTGGCCTGGTTGATTGCGGCGGCGGGGTCCACGTGCTTGGGACAGACCTCGCTGCACTCGTTCGCATAGGAGCAGGAGAAGATCGTTCCCTCGCCGCGAAAGATCTCGTTGCGCTCGTGGGCGCCCTCGTCGCGCGAGTCGATGTTGTAGCGGTGCCCGAGCGCGATCGCCGCCGGACCGAGGAAATCCGGCTCGTTCGCAACCACCGGACAGGCCGCGTAGCAGAGCATGCAGTTGATGCAGTAGCTGAACTGCTTGAACTGCTCGAGCTCCTCGGGGCTCTGGCGGACCGGCCCCTCCTCGATCGCGCGCTCCTTCGCGCGGATGATCCAGGGCTTCACGTGCTGGAGCTTCTCGAGGAAGCCCTCCAGCTCGACCACGAGGTCCCGGATCACCGGGAAGTTCGAGAGCGGCTCGACCTCGATCTGGTCGCCGTAGCCCTCCACCGGCTGCTTGCAGGTGAGCGTGGGCTTGCCATCCACGTCCATGCCACAGCTTCCGCACACGGCCATCCGGCAGGACCAGCGGTGCGAGAGCGTCGGGTCGAGCTCGTCCTTGATGTAGTTCAGCGCGTCGAGGACCTTCCAGTCGGGCTGGCAGGGCACCTCGTAGGCCTGCGTACGCGGCTCGGCGTCGCGGTCGGGGTCGAAGCGCGTCACCACGAAACGTCGCGTGCGGACTTCACTCATCAGTACTTGCGCTCCTCCGGCACCCAGCGTCCGAGGGTCACCGCCTTCCTGTCGAGGCGGGGGCCCGCCGCTCCCTGGTAACACAGCGTGTGGTAGAGGTAGTTCTGGTCGTCGCGGCGCGGCGCGTCCTTGCGCGTGTGGGCGCCCCGCGACTCGTTCCGATGCGCCGCAGACACGGCGACTGCTTCCGCGACCTCGAGCATGTTCTGCAGCTCGAGCGCCGCGACGATCTCGGTGTTGAAGACCTTGCTCGGGTCGGCCACCGCGATGTCCCGAGAGCGCTGCTTCAGGCTGGCGATCTCGCGGACGGTCTGGTCCATGCCCGCCGCCTCGCGGTAGACGCCGCAGCCGCGCTCCATCGACTTCTGCATCTCGGTGCGCAGCGGCGAGAGCTTCTCCGAGCCCTGGCGCCCGCGCAGAGCGTCGATCCGCGCCGCCTCCTCCTGCAGCTCGTGCCCGAGCGTCGAGGCGTCGCCCTCGGAGGCGCCCTTCGCGAAGCGCAGCGCCGAGAGGCCGGTGCGCGCGCCGAAGACGAGGCACTCGGTGAGCGAGTTCGAGCCGAGGCGGTTCGCGCCGTTCAGCGATACGCAGGCCGCTTCGCCGGCCGCGAAGAGGCCCGGGAGCGGCGCGGCGCCATCGATGTCGACGTCGACGCCGCCCATCATGTAGTGCACGACGGGTCGGATCGGAATCGGCTTGTGCACCGGGTCGACGCCGCCGTAGATCATCGCGAGCTCGCGCACCATCGGGAGCTTCGCGTCGATGTGGGCCTCGCCGAGGTGGGTCAGGTCGAGGTACACATGCTCGCCGTAGGGGCCATCGATACCTCGGCCGGCCTCGATCTCCTGGACGATCGCGCGCGAGATCATGTCGCGCGGCCCGAGCTCCGCCTTGGTGCCGACGCCGTAGTCGCGCGTCACGAGGAAGCGCTCGCCGTCGGCGTTCTTCACGAAGCCGCCTTCGCCGCGAGCGGCCTCTGTGATCAGGATCCCGGTTCCCGGCAGCCCTGTCGGGTGGTACTGGACGAACTCCATGTCCTTGAGCGGCGCGCCGGCCCGGTAGGCGAGCGCCATGCCGTCGCCCGTCTTGATGTTCCCGTTGGTCGTGAAGGGGAAGATCTTGCCGGCGCCGCCCGTGCACAGGATCACGGCGCGCCCGAGGAAGCTCTTCATCTCGCCAGTGCGTACGTCGAGCGCTGCGACCCCGCGGACCTGGCCGCCGTCGACGAGGAGCTTCGTCACGAAGCGCTCGTCGTAGCGGACGATCCGGTCGTAGCGCAGCGACTGCTGGAAGAGCGTGTGGAGCATGTGGAAGCCGACCTTGTCGGCGGCGTACCAGGTGCGCTTGGTCGTCATCCCGCCGAAGGCGCGGGTCGCGACGCTACCGTCGTCGTTGCGGCTCCAGGGGCAGCCCCAGTGCTCGAGCCGCGTGAGCTCTCGGGGAGCGTCTTCGACGAAGGCGGTGATCACGTCCTGGTCGGCGAGGAAGTCCGAGCCCTTGACCGTGTCGAAGCCGTGCATCTCGAGGCTGTCGTCGTCGCGCGCCACCGCCGCGGCACCGCCCTCGGCCGAGACCGTGTGGCTGCGCATCGGGTCGACCTTAGAGACCAGCGCGCCGGACGCATCGGGATCGGCCTCGACCACGGCGATCGCCGCCCGCAGCCCGGCGGCGCCCCCCCCCACGATCACGATGTCGTGCCGGAATGACTCGACCAACGAAGCCCCCCTCGTCCACCCTCGGGAAGGGACAAGGTTTACCGAATTCCAAAGCGTCGGGAAAGCGCACCGCGCATTCGGAAGGAGCCCCGACGCCCCCCCAGAGCAAGCGCGAAGCGCGCGCAGCGAGGCGGAGCCGAGCGGAGATGGCAACCCTACTCGACTCGAGCCCTCGTCCTCAGGCCGGCTCCTGCTGCGTGAGACAGTGGATTGCGCCGAGACCGAAGACCAGCTCGCTACAGGGGACGCCGATCACGTCGCGGCCGGAAAGGAGCTCGCGCAGGATCGCGAGCGCCCGCTCGTCCTGCACCGCGCCGAAGGTCGGAACCAGCGCGCAGCCATTCGCCAGCAGGAAGTTCGCGTAGCTGGCGGGGCAGCGCTGCCCGGCGACGACGTGCTCGGAGGGCATCGGGAGCGGAACCACGGCGAGCGGCTTCCCGTCCTGGTCGCGCATCGCGCGCAGCCGGCGCAGGTTGGCCGCCAGCGGAGCGTGGTTCGCGTCCGAGGCCTTCTCCTCGACCACGGCCACCACGGTGGCTGCATCGACGAAGCGGGCGATGTCGTCGATGTGACCGTCGGTGTCGTCGCCGACGATCCCGTCCTCGAGCCAGATCACGTGGGTCGCGCCGAGCCAGGCGGCGAGCCGCTCCTCCATCTGCTCGCGGGTGCGAGCGGGCTCGCGGTTCGGGTTGAGCAGGCAGGACTCGGTAGTGAGCACGCTGCCGCAGCCGTTGCCGTCGATCGACCCGCCCTCGAGCACGAAGTCGGCCTCCGCGCGCGGGAGCCCGAGCAGCGCGGCGAGTGCGCCGGGGACCGCGTCGTCGAGATCGCAGGGGGGATACTTGCCCCCCCAGGAGTCGAAGCGAAAATCGGCGAGCAGTCGCTCGTGTCCCTCGCCCGCGCCGCGGGCCAGGAAGATCGGACCGCTGTCGCGCAGCCACGAGTCGTTGGTCGGGACGCGGTGGATCTCGACGCGATCGTCGACTGCGACACCCGCACGGGTGAGCGCCGCACGCGCCTCCGCCTCCATCGCGGAGTCGCGAACGAGGAGCCGCACGAGCTCGCGCTCCGCGAGCGTCCGCACGATCCCGACGAATTGCTGCTTCGCCAGAGCGAGTCGTCCGGGCCAGGTTTCCGGGTTGTGCGGCCATGCGAGCCAGGTGGCGACGTGGGTCTCCCACTCGGCGGGCCAGCGCCAGGGAGCCCCCGCGAAGGCGATCGCGGGCGGTCCCTTCAGAGCTCGCCCTCGTCGCGGAAGCGGCGCGAGAGATCGGAGTAGGCGTCGATGCGGCGGTCGCGCAGGAAGGGCCAGTTCCGGCGCACGCGCTCCACGAGAGCGAGATCGCAGTCCACGACCAGAATCTCCTCGTCGGTCGCCGACGCGCGCGCGAGCACGCGACCGGAGGGATCACACACGAAGGACTGTCCCCAGAAGCGGATCCCACCCTCGCGCCCGACGCGGTTCACGGCCACGACGAAGACCCCGTTCGCGATCGCGTGCGCGCGCTGCACGGTTTCCCAGGCGTCGTGCTGGGCGGCGTCCACTTCCGGGGCCTCGTCGAACTGCCAGCCGATCGCGGTGGGATAGAAGAGGATCTGCGCCCCGGCGAGCACGGTCGCGCGCGCCGCCTCGGGAAACCACTGGTCCCAGCACACGAGGATGCCGGCCTTTGCATCGCGCATCGCGAAGCTCTTGAAGCCGAGGTCGCCCGGCGTGAAGTAGAACTTCTCGTAGTAGAGCGGGTCGTCCGGGATGTGCATCTTGCGGTAGCGCCCGAGCAGGCGCCCGTCCGCGTCGATCGCGACCGCCGTGTTGTGATAGAGCCCCTCGGTCCTGCGCTCGAAGAGCGAGGCCACGAGCCCGACGCCGCGCGCGCCTGCGAGCTTGCAGAGCGCATCGGTCGTCGGCCCCGGGATGGCCTCCGCGAGGTCGAAGCGGTCCGCGTCCGCGCTCTGGCATGGATACTGGGAGCGGAAGAGCTCCTGGAGGCAGACGATCCGGGCGCCGCGCCGCACCGCCTCCTCGATGCCCTCGATCGCCCGCGCGAGGTTCTCCGCGGGTTCTTCCCCGCAGCGCATCTGGACGAGACCGACCGGAACGCCCATGGCTGCGTGGTTACGCCAGCGGGGATCGGGCCGCAAGCTGGCGGTGCCAGGGCCAGCAGCCCCCTCGGGTGAGCGCGCCTCGACGCGGCCGCTCCAGCCCCTGCGATGGTCTAGAATCGGGGGCACACGATCCCGATCGCGGCGGCCCTTCGGCTCCCTCGGCGGGCTCACCAAAGCCCGCCTGGAGCACAACGTGCGCGTCCTGCTCGTGAATCCTTCCTACCCCTTCGAAGAGTTTCCGCGGCTGCTCGTCACCCTGCCCTACCTGGCCTCCGCCCTGCGCGCCGATGGTCACGAGGTCGAGATTCTCGATCTGCTGCTCGCGCGCACCACGCCGGAGAAGATCGAGCGGCGCATGCAGCGCTTCCAACCGCAGCTCGTCGGGATCACCTCGGTCACCCTCAACCACCACATCGCCAGCGGCATCGCCGCAGTCGTGCGCAAGTGCGACGAAGAGGTTCCGATCGCGATGGGCGGCCCGCACGTCTCGTTCGAGATCGAGGGCTCCTTCCGCGATCTCCCCGCCCTCGACTTCATCGGCATCGGCGAGGGCGAACACACCATGCGAGAGCTCGCACGCGCGCTCGAGGGACGCATGGACCTTCGCGACGTGCGCGGTCTCGCCATCCGCGACCGCAGCAGCGGAAAGATCGAGAGGACCCCGCCGCGTCCGCTCGAGGACGATCTCGACGAACTGCCGCCGCCCGCGCGCGATCTGGTGCCCCGGGCCCGCTACCTGGCCTTCGACAGCCACGCGAGCGTCGTGACGTCCCGCGGCTGCCCCTACGAGTGCATCTTCTGTTCGGCACCCGCCTGGACGGGACGCAAGGTCCGCTACCGCGATCCCTCGCGCTGCGTCGACGAGATCGAGGAGCTCGCCGCCCAGGGCTTCACCGAGATCACCATCGAGGACGATCTCTTCACCCTCTACCGCAAGCACTTCCTGGCGGTGTGCGGCGAGCTCGAGCGCCGCGGCACGGGAGTCCGCTGGAACGCCTTCTCGCGCGTCGACACCATCAACCAGGAGATCGTCGATACGATGGCGCGCGCGGGCTGCCAGGCGATCTGCTTCGGGGTCGAGAGCGGCAACCAGGAAATGCTGGACCTGGTGAAGAAGAATTCGAGTCTCGCCAAGGTGCGCGAGGCGATGCGCATGACCCAGGCATCCGGCATCAGCGCACTGGCGTCGTTCATCATCGGGCTGCCGGGGGAGACCGAGGCAACCCTGCGCAAGACGGTCGAGTTCGCGAACTCCCTTCGCGACGAGTTCGGCTCGCTCTACGGCTTCCACGTGCTGGCCCCCTTCCCGGGCACCGAGGTGCGCGAGCGCGCCGAACACTACGGGCTGGAGATCCTCTCGAACGACTGGGAGAAGTACGACGCCAACCACGTGGTGAGCCGCACGGGCGGTGCCGACGTGGCGGCGCTTCAACGGGTCTCCGATGAATACGAGGAGACGATCGAGCGCTATCGCCTCTACCAGGATGGTCTCCACGCGAAGGGCAGGCTCTCGGGCTACGAACTGAAGTTCTACCTGCGCAGGCGGCGGCAGTCGCTGCTCTGGAAGCTGCTGCTCGATGACGCCGTCGACTCCTTCGCGCCCTTCGCCTCCTCGGACCCGGTGGCCGGACTCGAGCGCGCCGTGGTCGAGCATACGGGTGACGACCCGGCCTTCGTCTCGCAGGAGATCAGCCGGGTGCTCGAGCTCGGTGCGCTCGTGCCTCGACCGGGCCAGGGCGGCGTCCGCTTCGCCTGGACGGAATGACCCGCGGCAGCGAGCGAGGAGGGCTCGCCTTCGCCGGTCTGTGCGCGCTCAGCGGTGCGTTCGCGGCACCGGTCGCACGGCTGACCACCGAGCGCGGGGCGATCCGCTCTTCGTCGCGGCCGCGACCACGAGCCTCGCGGGCCTCGCAGCAGTGGTCGTGCTGGCGAGCCAGGGGCAGCTCCGGGCGCTGGTGCAGGGCGCCGACGCAGCCCGGTCTCGGCCTGATCGCGGTCGGCGTCTTCGCGTTCGTTCGCGCGCCCCACGCGGTGGAGACCCGCGAACGGATCCCGACCGCCACCGCACCGCTGGGCGTAGCGGCGGGAGACGAAGCCGGCGGCGACGCCGCCTGAGCCGGGAGTTCCGCCTCGAGCTACCAGAAACGACATTATGACGGGGGTTAATCCACCCATAGGAGTAGCATCTCGACTGGACACTCCCGTTCCGTGGCATCGCGATTTTTCTTCAACATTTCCGGGCGACTTCAGTGGCTCTTGCCGCTGCTCTCGCTGTGTGTCGCGCCCGCCGCCCCTGCGGAGGAGGCGGGCTACGCGCAGAGCGGTGCGGTCTTCCTCACCTGGCAGGTGGGGATCACGGCGGACGACGGCGTCCGCAGCGCCACCGATACCCACACCTTCTTCTGCTGCACCGAGACGGATTCGGTGGTGTTCGGCGACGCAACGGGCGGCATCGATCCGACCTTCACCCCCGCTGCGCTGACCCATCTGCTTCGGCCAGCCGCGGTGGCCGGAAGGGTCGGGGTGCATCCCATCAGCCTGGACCTCGCCGGGTCGCTCAGCTGGAGCCCCCCGTCCGGCCCATCCCTCGAGAGCGGCCAGAGCGGGCCCATGGAGACGGGGCCCCTCAGCGCGGCGCAGTTCAACGGGGCCCTGACGACCCCTTTCGGTGAGGTTCCGATCGCCCACACCCTGCTCGACCATGTGGGGGGAGACACGAGCTTCCGGCGATTCTCCGGCGAAATCGACATCGGAGCACCGAGTCTGCGGTCGAGCGACGCGCTCGAACCCATGGACACCCTGGAGATCGACGAGAGCGACGTCGGCGGACGCGTCGAGATGGCGAATCCCTACGAGGCCGTGCTCGTCGAGGCGAGCGCGGCCCGCGACGCGGGCTCGGTCTCCTATCCGCTCGGCAGCGCCGCCGGGCTCTTCTGGGAGATCACGCTCAGCGCCGACGACGGCGTCCAGCCGCGCTCGAGCGACACGTTCTACGCCTTCGTCGGAACCAGTGCGTCGGTCGAAGGCATCATCACCGGAATCGTCGACCCGGTGTTCGCGCCGCAGTCCATCGAGCACAGGATCGACAGCACGGGCATCGAGCTCCAGGTCGGCGCACTCCCGGTGACGCTCGACCTGTCCGGCTCGCTCACCTGGACCCCGCCGGCGGGGCCCTCCCTCGCGTCCGGGCAGGCCGCGCCGATGCCCACGGGCGATGCCACCGGCGCCTCGTTCCTCGGCACGCTGACGACGCCCCTCGGCAGCCTGCCCTTCGCGACCGACCTCGCGGCTCATCAGGGAGGCGACCTCACGCTCGCGAGGCTCTCCGCAGCCAGCGATCTCGGCCCTCCGCGCCTGCGCATGAGCTCCCGGGTCGATCCACTCGATCGGCTCGAGATCGACGAAGCCGACGTCCCGGGGCGCGTCGAGATGAGGAATCCCTACGAGGTGATCCTGGGAACGACCGGGGCCGTCACCTGGTCGATGTCCGCGCGGGCGTTCTTCCACGACGCCTTCCACGACCTGCTTCCCTCGGCTCCCAACGGCGCGCTGCGCAATCTGACCTGGAGCCTCCACT
>CAYPSI010000249.1:0-4622 GCA_964413375.1 uncultured Spirochaetales bacterium
TCCGCTCCGTACACGATGCGAGCGATCGTTTCGATCTTGTCGCGGATGGAGGCGGATTCCGGATACAGGAAGCGGAACGAGCTCGTATCCTGGGTCGCCTCGATCGTTTCGTCGACCCGCTTGGCGAGCTCCGCGGCGCCCTCCGCGCCCTTCGCGAAGCCCTCGTAGAGTGCGGCGCGGACCCCCACTTTCTCGCAGAAGCCCAGGATCTTGCGCAGCGTCGCTGCGTCGTCGTTCGGGAAGCAGTTGACGGCGACCACCGGCTCGAGGCCGAAGGCCCGCACGTTCTCGATGTGCTTCAGCAGGTTTCCGCTGCCGCCCTCCTCCGCGAAGCCGCCGTGGTACTCGATCGCCTGCTGCGTCGCGACGATGACGACCGTCGCTGGCTTCAGCCCGGCGCCGCGACACTTGATGTGGAAGAATTTCTCGGCGCCCAGATCGCTCGCGAAGCCGGCCTCCGTCACCACGCGATCGCAGAGCTTGCGCGCGAGCCGGGTGGCAACGACGCTGTTGCAGCCGTGCGCGATGTTCGCGAAGGGCCCTCCGTGCACGAAGGCCGGCGTGCCGGCGAGGGTCTGGACCAGGTTCGGGTGGATCGCATCTCGGAGCAGCAGCGCCATCGCGGCGTCGGCCCGCAGCATCTCCGCGCGGATCGGCTGTTTGCGTCGCGTGTGGCCGACGACGATGCGAGCCAGCCGTTCTCGGAGATCCTGGAAGCTCTCGGCGAGACAGAGCACCGCCATCACCTCCGAGGCCGCGGTGATCTTGAAGCCATCTTCCCGGGGGATGCCGTGCTCGACGCCACCGAGTCCCACCAGGGTCTCGCGCAACGCCCGGTCGTTGAGATCGACGACGCGACGCCAGCTGATGCGGCGCGGATCGATGCCGAGCGCGTTGCCGTGCTGGAGGTGGTTGTCGAGCAGTGCGGACAGCAGGTTGTTGGCACTGCCGACCGCGTGCATGTCCCCGACGAAGTGCAGGTTGATGTCCTCGGCCGGGACGATCTGGGCGCGGCCCGCCCCGGTGCCGCCGCCCTTGATGCCGAAGTAGGGCCCCAGCGAGGGCTCGCGCAGGCAGATGGCCGCATCGTGTCCGGCCTTCCGCAGCGCGTCGCCGAGCCCGATCGTGGTGGTCGTCTTGCCCTCGCCGGAGGGAGTCGGCGTCATCGCCGTCACCAGGATCAACGCGCCATCCGTCTCGGCGACGCGGGCTTCGAGCTCCGAGAGTGGAATCTTCGCGATGTGGTGTCCGTGCGGCAGGATCACCCCGGGATCGATTCCGAGCTGCTCTGCGACGGCCTGGATGGGTTGCTTTGGGGTGGACGCTTCGATTTCGAGATTGGTAGGCATCTACTTCACCGCCTCCACGCGCACCGCGCAGAACTTGAACTCGGGGATCTTTCCGTCGGGATCCAGCTCATCGCTGGTCAGCAGGTTCGCGGCGGCTTCGCGGAAATGGAAGGGAATGAAGACGGCGCCCCTGGACTCGTCGCGGGTCACGCGGGCCCGCAGTGTCACGCTGCCGCGCCGACTGCTCACACGGACGCGCTGGCCGTCGCCGAAGCCGAGCGCCTCGGCGTCGTCCGGATGGATGCCCACGGTCGCCTCCGGTTCCAGGAAATCGAGAACCGCCGCGCGCCGCGTCATCGAGCCTGTGTGCCAGTGTTCGAGCAGACGCCCGGTGTTGAGGACCAGCGGATACTCCTGGTCCGGAAGCTCGCGCGCCGCGGTCCACTCCACGGGTACGAAGCGGGCCCGGCCGCTCGGCGTCGGAAAGCCGTCTCCGAAGAGCACCACGGGTCCGTCCTCGTGCTCGGGATCGGGGTTGGGCCAGAGCTTCCCGGTGCTGCCGAGATTGTCGTAGCGCAGCGTCGCGTAGGAGTCGCTGAGGGCTGCGAACTCGTCGAAGACCTCGGAAGGCGAGTCGTAGTGCATCGGGTAGCCCATGCGCGTGGAGATGTCGCAGATGATCTCCCAGTCGAGCCGCGCCTGGCCCGGCATGCGCAGCACCGGGCGCCCGATCTGCACCCGGCGATCCGTGTTGGTGTAGGTTCCGAGCTTCTCCATGTAGGAGCTCGAAGGCAGGATCACGTCCGCCGCCTCCGCGGTCTCGGTGAGGAAGATGTCCTGTACCACGAGGAAGTCGAGCTTCGCCAGCGCCTGGCGCACCTTGTCGACGTCGGGATCCGACAGGAAGGGGTTCTCCCCCAGGATGTACATCCCCTTGATCCGCCCTTCGTGGGCGGCGTGGGTGATCTCCACCACCGTGAGCCCGCGGGTGGGCGAGAGCGAGCGCCCCCAGGCCCGCTCGAACTTCTCGCGGGTCGCCTGGTTCTCGACCGACTGGTAGTCGGGGTACATCATCGGGATCAGACCCGCGTCGCTCGCCCCCTGGACGTTGTTCTGGCCGCGCAGCGGGTGGAGACCCGAGCCGGGCTTGCCGATGTTTCCGGTGAGCAGCGCCAGTGCGATCAGGCAGCGGGAGTTGTTCGTGCCGTAGACATGCTGCGAGATGCCCATGCCCCAGAAGATGATCGCGCTGCGCGCCTTTCCGAACGCGATCGCCACCTCGCGGATCGTCTCGGCATCGACCCCGCAGATCTTCGCGGCCTGCTCGGGTGCGTAGCGGGCCACCGTCTCGCGGAGCGCCTCGTAGTTCTCGGTCCGCTGCTCGACATAGTCTCGATCGACGAGGCCCTCCTCGATGATCACGTTCATCATCGCGTTGTAGAAGGCGACGTCGGTGCCGGGCTTGATCCTGCAGAACCAGTCCGCGTGGTCTGCGATGTCGCTGCGCCTCGGGTCCACCACGATGAGGCGCGTGCCGCGCTTGTGGGCCTCCTTGAAGAAGGTGGCGGCGACGGGATGGTTGGAGGTGGTGTTCGAGCCCGCGATCAGCGCGGCCTCGGCGTGGGCGACGTCGCCGTAGGTGGTGGTGACGGCACCGCTGCCGATGCCCTCCAGGAGCGCCGCGACGCTCGAGGCGTGGCAGAGCCGCGTGCAGTGATCGACGTTGTTGGTCCCCCATCCGGCGCGCAGGAGCTTCTGAAAAAGGTAGGCCTCCTCGTTGGAGCACTTGGCGCTGCCGAAGCCGGCAAGTGCATCCGGGCCGTGCGCGTCGCGGATGGACCCCAGGCGCGTAGCGACGAGATCGAGGGCCTCCTCCCAGCTCGCTTCCCGGAAGGCCGGCAGCACCTCGTCGTAGTCCACCAGGCCGCCCGGCTTGCGCCGCCCGTCGTGCTCGCCGCGCAGGTCCGCCGAGAGCGCTCGCTTCGGGTAGTACTCCTCGCGGCGGATCAGCGGCAGCGTGAGCCGCTGCGCGTGCTGGGCGTAGTCCCAGCCGTAGCGCCCCTTCACGCACAGCCGCCCGTGGTTGCCCGGACTGTCACGGCCCTCGGCGAGCACGATCCGGTTCTCGTTCCGATCCACGTGGTAGGTGAGCGCGCAGCCGACGCCGCAGTAGGGGCAGACGGAATCGACGGCCGCGAGCTGGCTGCGCGGGCGCAGCGGCGCCGCGACCGGCTTGTCGACCAGCGCCCCCGTCGGACACACCGCAGCACACTCGCCGCAGGATACGCAGCTGCTCTCTCCCATCGGGAGGTCGAGATCGAAGGCGATGCGGGTGGCGTAGCCCTTGCCGCTGCGGCCGATCACCTCGTTGTTCTGGAGATCGTCGCAGGCGCGAATGCAGCGGTCGCAGAGGATGCACGCCTGATGGTCGACCGCGATGACCCGCGAGCTGCCGTCGTCGGGGCGCCCATTGGCGCGCGGAAGGCGCTCGCCCCAGGCGTCGTAACGCTGCGCCAGCGCGAAGAGCTCGTTTCCTCCCAGCGTGGCTTCCTTCGCGTCGAGTTCCGGCGCCGGCTGGTCCGACATCAGGAGCTCCGTCAAGAGCTTGCGGTGCGACTCGATCTCCGGGGTCGTCGTCCGCACCTGCATGCCCTGCTGGCAGGCCCGCACGCAGGAAGCGGCGAGGGTGCGCTCGCCGACGTCGACCACGCAGATCCGGCACACGCCCACCGGCTGCATGCGCGGGTCGTGACACAGGACCGGGATCTCGACGCCGTGAAGCCGCGCGGCCTCCCACAGGCTCGTGCCCTCGGGAACCTCGAGCCTGCGTCCGTCGATGGTGAGCTCGATCATCTCCTACCCGGCATCGATGGCGAGATCCCGCAACACTGCCTCGGGAAGATAGCCGTCCTGCGTCCAGCCCCGCGCGAGATTGTAGCTGCGGATCATCTCCGCGAGCCGGGCGCGGGGCATGCGTGCGCCGGCCGAGGAGCCGTCGGGCAGCGCCTCGCTGAGAAAGCGCTCGGGGAGGGTGTCGTCCTCTGGCTTCCAGCCCTCGCGAATGTTGAAGGCCTTGCGCAGCGCCACGACCCGGCGCGCCACGTCCTCGAGCTCGCCCGCCGTCACGTCCCAGCCGGTCACCGCCCGGAGCAACTCCGCCGCTTCGCCGTAGAAATCCTCGAAGACGCC
This sequence comes from uncultured Spirochaetales bacterium, assembly GCA_964413375.1. Taxonomy (GTDB): domain Bacteria; phylum Myxococcota_A; class UBA9160; order UBA9160; family SMWR01; genus CAZUYC01. The sequence continues at coordinate 4,479 of CAYPSI010000249.1, forward strand.
GCGCAGGAACTTGCAGAGGATCAATGAATCGATCAGCGCGGAGCGGTTCTCGGTCTCGAGGGAGAGCTCCGCGGCATGTGCGTCGCCGTGCAGGCGGTCGACGCGGTCCGAGAAGTCGAGCTCGTAGGCGCCGCTGCGGTTGTG
>CAYPSI010000250.1:0-2862 GCA_964413375.1 uncultured Spirochaetales bacterium
CGCATCGTCATCGACCCGCGCGATTCGAACGTCGTCTTCGTGGCGGCCTACGGTCCTCTCTGGAGCGCCGGCTGAGCAAGCTGGGCGAGTCCCTGCGCGGCGATCCCGAGCGCGCGCGCCGGGCGCTGGCCGAGCTGCTCCGAGGCGACCGGCTGCGCGTGGGGCCGGACGCCGAGCGGGGCTTCCGCGTGGAGGGGACCGCGTGGCTGGGCCTAGAAACGGAACGTCGGGGGCCACTTGGACCCCCGACGTATCAAGCTGGTAGCGGGGGGCTGCAACGCCCGAGTGTCGCCGCGCTCCCTGTCCCACTGCCGCTCCCGGTTTCGGGGCGGATCACGGTTCGCGCGGCCTGAGTTCTGCCTACGCTCCGAACCCGCTCGCGACGCGCTAGGCGTAGTCGCGTAGCTGGAGGATTCGAAGGCCTGGGATGGCCGGTAGCCTTCGGTCGTTCGTGACGAAGACGGGACACCGTGCGGCCAGCGCCGCGGCGAGCTGGAGCGCATCCGGGGTGCGAATGCCGTGGACGGCGCGGAGCTGCGCCGCACCCCGGAGCTGACCCGTATCGATGTCGATCAGCCGGACCCCCCGGCTCCGCGTCAGCAGGGCCTCGTAGCGCTCCGCCAACCCGATGTCTCCAACGCGATAGGGAACGACCAGGACCTCGAGTAGGGTCAGGGCCGAGGAGACGATTTCGATGTCCCCGCCATCGGCCGCTCGAAAGACGGGAGCGATTGCATCGAGGTAGGCGGGGCTCTCCTCGATCCAGTAGATGAAGGCGGTGGTATCGAGCGCGGCAGGGCCTTCGCCGATTTCCGCGATCAATCCCACGATCGCCGTTCTCCCTCGACGTGATTCGGGGCATCGATACCGGACCAGAGCTGCTTGCCGAGTCCCTGGAGGTCGAGGATCGAGAGCGCCTCGGGCTCCTCGAGCGCCTCGGAGAGCATGTGGGTCACCTCCTGGGCGACGGACCGGTGCTGTCGCTTCGCGCGTGCCTGGAGCTTCCGGTACAGGCGGTCCGGGAGATTCTTGATGTTGAGGGTCGCCATCCCATTCCTCCAATCTTCCTCCATGATTGTAGGATGGGTCGACGGCGTCAAGTGCTCCTGAGCCGAGGCCGATGCCGCGAGAACGGCGCCGCAATCGCCGTGCCAATGGATGCGAGACCCCAGCGCTGGCCACGGCGGACCTGGCCGTGAGCGGCTTTCCCTCGGCGCTGAGCGTCAGATCCGCGTCTAGCAGGACGCGAGGATCGATGAGCTGGCGAGGCTCGGGCCCGAAACGCTCGCGGCTCCGAGCCGAGCCCCGGAGCCGCGAGTTTCAGTGGTAGCGGGGGAGTGCTACGCCCGAGAATCGGCGCCCTCCCGATCCGGCTGCCGCTGCCGGTGCGCGGGCAGATTCCTGCGCGGGCGGCGTGATCTTCCCCGGCGTCTCGCCTATCCGTTTCCAGAAGCCTCGCGCCGGCGTTTCTCAACTCACGGTTGACGCATACCGAAAAGGGTATATCATGGCTTCCAGACGAAGGGCCGGTGCGCCGGCGGATAAGCCGCTGCGCTGGGTGACCGGCGCGCTTCGGACACCCCCCGTGGGAAAGGAGGCGAGACTCGAGGCCGGCGGGTTACTTCGTCGCCTACAGCGGGGCGAGAGACTTGAGATGCCGCACTCCCGGCCCATGCCCAGCATCGGCCCGCGCGTGCACGAGCTGCGGGTGAGGGACGGGGAGAAGAGACTCACGTGGCGCATCTTCTGCCGGACCGACCCAGACGCCATCTTGGTAGTCCACTGGTTCGCGAAGAAGGATCGCGCGACTCCGAGGGAAGCCATCGAGCTCTGTCGGACGAGATTGAAGGAGTACGACCGTGACCAAGAAGAAGATCCCGAAGGGCTGGACTGAGGGAACCGTCCAGGAGCTCCTCGACCTCACCGACGCCGAGGCGGCCATCGTGGAGATGCGGCTAAATCTCGCGGAGCGCGTGCGCGCGAGGCGCCGCGCGAAGGGGCTCACTCAAGCCGACCTCGCCGAGAAGATCCACTCCACGCAACCCCGGGTGGCGAAACTCGAGCAGGCTGAAGGCAGCCTGGAGATGCTGCTCCGGGCGCTCTTCGCCCTGGGAATAAGTCGCAAGGAAGTCGCAAAAATCTTCGCCTCCGCCGCCTGAGGTGGGTCGAGCTCGAACCTCCATCTGAGCCACGACTACCGCCGGGCCGTCGGGCCCGGTGAGGCCGTGGCCCTGAACTGGTCGTGCGTCGAATGGGGGGCTGACGCGAATGGTCCCCACCGCGCCATGGTGATCCGCGCCTCCCGCTCCCGCGGCGGCCCGATTGGGCTCCCGAAGTCCGGCCGCGAGCGGCGTGTGGCGCTCTCCCGACGCCTGCGCTCGTACCTGCGCCAGCTGTGGATGCGGACCGGGCAGCCCTCGTCGGGGCTCGTGGTTCCCGGTTTCGAGGCCGCGAATTACCGCCACCGCCACTTCCGGCGCGTCTGCCGCGCCGCCCGGATCGGCGAGCAGTGGCGGCCGAAGGATCTCCGCGACAGCTACGCCTCGTGGCTCATCACCAGTGGCATCCAGCTCGGCTACGTCTCCCGCCAGCTCGGCCACGCCGACGTGGCGGTGACCGCAAGGCACTACGCCAAGTGGGCCGGGGGCGATGCCTACCGCGAGCCGCTCGAGGTGGGGTCGGGCGAGGTGCCGGCGGACCTTCTGGTGCGGCTGTCCCGTACGGGGCTCGCGAGGCGTCCGGCCGGCACCGCCGAGGGTCAAGACGGCGCCGGGACGGCGCTAGACGGCGCTGAGGGTCGCGAGGGCGAGGGAGGCCAGAAACACGAAGCGCCCGGAACCTTGCGATTCCGAGCGCTTGGAG
>CAYPSI010000251.1:0-2381 GCA_964413375.1 uncultured Spirochaetales bacterium
CGGGCCGGGCTTCAAGAACCCGGAGGCGCAGCGGCGCTGGGAAGAGTCCGTCGAGCGCACCGCGAGCTATCTCGAGCGCAAGGGCCTCGAGGCCTTCGTCGCGAGCCGCGCCGCGGAGAGCCTCGTCGGGCGGCGGCCCGAGCTCCCGGCCGCGCAAGCGGCATCGCGCGCGATTGCAGCCCAGCGCGCGCACGGCCTCGCCCATTTCGGGCGGCGCGTCGCGGCCCCCGCCCCGCCGGTGATCGACGCGCTGTCGCGGATCGAGATACCGGCCCTGGTGGTCGTAGGCGAGCACGACACCGCCTATCTCCGATCGGCGGAGGTGCTGACCGCGAAGCTCCCGAAGGCCGAGTCGGTCGTGATCCCGGATGCGGGCCACATCGTGAACATCGAGCAGGCAGAGGCGTTCGACAGCGCGGTCCTCGGCTTCCTCGCTCGGGTCGCGCCGGCCAGGCGCTGAGGGTGAGCGGCGACCGGTGCCAGACCCCACGGGGAAGGGCCGCTCGCGCAACCTCCCGCGGGCTGGCGGGTTGAAAGGGTGGCGGAGGAGCCGGTGGAAGCGGTCGGAGACCCGGGTGACCCGGTTGCGGAGGGGTCTGCGGAGTTCGCTGAAGCCGCTGAGCCCGCGCAACTCGAACCGGACGTGCGGCTGATGCTGGCGTTTCGCTCCGGCGACGCCGCGGCCTTCGACGCGCTCTTCCACCGCTGGTCCGGCCCACTGCTGCGCTACCTCGAGCGCATGCTGAGGGATTCGGGAAGCGCCGAGGAGCTGGTCCAGGAGGTCTTCCTGCGTGTCCACGGAGCGCGCGAGCGATATGCCCCGGAGGCCCGCTTCTCGACCTGGCTGTATCGGATCGCGACGAACCTCGCGCGGAACGAGCTCCGCCGTCCGCGCCACCGCTCGCCGCACCGAAGCCGCGACGAGGAAGGCGGGCCGATTCTCGTCTCCGACCAGGCGCATCCCGAGACCGTGGTCGATGCAAGACGCCGCGCTGCGCGGGTCGAGCGCGAGCTCGATCTGCTGCCGGAGAGACAGCGGGCGGCGCTCTGCCTCACCGCCGTCGAGGGACTCACGTATGCCGAGGTCGCAGAGGCGCTCGAGGTGAGCGAACAGGCGGTGAAGGCGTTGGTGCACCGCGGCCGGTCGGCTCTGGCCCTGCGACTGCGGGACGGCGCCGGTCGAAGCGGCGAGGAGTAGCGCAGTGGTGGAGATCGCACCGGGTTGCCTGGCTTTCGACGAGGATCTCTCCGCGTGGATCGACGCCGAGCTCGCCGCGCCGCGCCGGGCCGCGGTCGAGGCGCACCTCGCGAGCTGCCGCGCCTGCACCGCCCGCGTGGAGGAGCTGCGCCGTGTCGACCGGGCGCTCCGCGCTCTCGCGGCGCCCGCGGTCGCGGCCGATCTTCGGGAGCGCCTCGGCGAACGGCTCTCCGGCGCGCGCTCTCTCGCCGCGCCCGCGACGCGCCGCGCAGCGGCGCGCACGCGCCGACGCTTTGCTCCCGCATGGGCGCTCCCGGTGGCTGCCGCGGCGGCGCTCGCCCTGTACCTGGTGCTGAAACTGGCGACCCATCCCGAGAGTGCTGTCGAGCCGGTTCCGGTCGCGCAGGTCCCCGCGATTCCCGCCCCGGCGGCGCCCGCCGAGGGCGAGCTCGAGGCGCTCGATCCGGAGGCGCTCGCGGTCGTGCTCGAGCTCGACACGATCGAGGATCTTCCGGTGATCGCGAATCTCGAGCTGCTCGAACGCCTCGTCGCGGCCGAGGCCGGCTGATGCGGCTGCGACCCTTCGCACTCCGAGCCACCGCGGCGCTGCTCTTGGCGCTCGCAGCGGTGCCCGCCGCGGTCCACGCCGAGGGGACTGAGCCCGGGGAGGGTCCGGGCGCGGCACGTCGGCCGGACGCTCCGCAGCCGCCGATGCGTCGCCGGCTCGATGCGCTGCCTCCCGAAGAGCGCGAGCAGATGCGCGAGCGCCTGCGCCACGCGACGCCCGAAGAGCGCCGCGAGCTGCGCGGCGAGCTTCGCGAACGCTGGCGCAATGCCAGTCCCGAGGAGCGCGAGAAGGCCCGCGAGCGGATCCGGGAGGGCGCCCGCGAGCGCCTGCGCGCGCTACCGCCCGCGGAGCGCCAGCAGCTGCGCGAGAGGGCCGCGCGTTTTCGCGCTCTTCCGCCGGAGGAGCAGCAGGCGCTGCGCGATCGCCTGCTCGAGCTCGGCGCGCTCGACCCGGCGGATCAGCAGCGCATCCGCGAGAACGCGGCCCGCTTCCGCGCGCTTCCGCCCGCCGAGCGCGAGCGGATGCGCGAGGCCTGGCGACGCCTCGAAGAGCTCCCCCCCGACGAGCGGGCGCGCGTGCTCGAGCGCCTGCTCGAAGAGCCTCCCGCGGAGCCCT
>CAYPSI010000252.1:0-2956 GCA_964413375.1 uncultured Spirochaetales bacterium
TGCCAGGAGCTTCGCCGCGAACTCGCGGTGGCCCTGCGGGATCGCCGCCCGCAGCTGGGACTCGAGCTTGTCCGCGTCGATCTCTCCGAGCCCCTCGTACTTCTGCGGGATCACGATGTCGACGCCGTAGGGGTGGTCGCCGACGTGCTCGTCGATCCAGCTCATTTCCACCTCGAGCTGCTCGGCGGTGAAGCCGACCGCGCCGAGGACTCCGAGGCCGCCGGCGTTGCTCACGGCGGCTGCGACGTCGCGGCAGTGGGTGAAGGCGAAGATCGGGAACTCGATTCCAAGGCGCTCGCAGAGCTCGGTTCGCATTGTGGATTCCTCTCCGTCGGCGAAGGTCTAACATGGTACCCTGCCGCGCGGGAGGAGCGAGGCCTTGGCCCTTCTCGACATGACCGGCCGAAATGCACTGGTGGTGGGGGGCGGGCAGGGGATCGGGCGCGCGGCAGCGCTGGCGCTCGGCCGCGCCGGCGCGCAGGTCGCGGTGCTCGACAGCGAGGCCGATCGCGCGAAGTCCGTGGTCGGCGAGCTGAGCGCGCTCGGAGCGAAAGCGGCGGCCGTCATCGCGGACGTGACGCAGCCGGAGGGCGCCGCGCGCGGCGTCGCCGACGCCAGCCAGGCCCTGGGCTCCCTCGACACCGTGGTGAACATCGTCGGGAGCGCCTCCTGGGGCTCGCTGCTCGAGCTCGACGAGGCCACCTGGGAGCGCGATTTCACGGTGAACCTGAAGCAGCACTGGTACGTGGGGCGAAGTGCGGCGCGCTTGTGGATCGAAGCGAAGCGGCCGGGAGCGCTCGCCGTCGTGGCCTCCGTCTCGGGCCTCTTCTCGGCGCCCAATCACGGCGCCTACGGAGCCGCCAAGGCGGGCGTACTCGCGTTCGTCCGCACTGCCGCAGAGGAGTGGTGGCCGCATGGGATCCGAGTGAATGCGGTGATCCCTGGGACCGTGCTCACACCGCGAATCGAGGCGCTGTGGAAGAGCGGCGGGATCTCGAAGCCGACGCCCGATACCCTGGCCCGGATGGCGCTCCCCGAGGACATCGCGAACGCCGCGCTCTTTTTCGTGTCGCCGCTCGCGCAGCGCGTGACGGGCCAGACGCTCGTCGTCGACGGCGGAACGACGACGCGTTTTCCCTATCCACTGAGCTCCTGAAGCGTGGCGGGCCGCCCCGAGGAGGTCGAGCCTTTCCTGCGCGGCTGCGCGTGGCCGGCCGCGGCGGGAATGGCCTATCCGCGCTGCGACCCGGGGCCAGCGAGTCTGCGCCTGCCCGCCGACACGCGGGCCAGCGCTGCACTTCCGATCGGCGTGCGCCTCGAGTTCGTGGGCGAGCCCGCCGAGCTGGAGATCGATTACGAGACCGCGACCGACGAGCTCGGCTTCCGCGGCCCCGGCGCCGGGACGCACTTCGTGCTCTTCCGCGGCACCCGGCGGATTGCGGACGCGAGGGCGCTGCTCGGAAAGGGGACGCTGCGGCTCGCCGCGGGCAGCGGGCCGGAGCCCGCGATCGTGTACCTGCCTGAGGGCATGCGGCCGGTCGTGCTCGCGCTGCGTGGGATCGGGGGAGCGATCGCCCCGGCGCCCACGAAGCCGCGCTGGATCTGCTACGGGGATTCGATCGCCGAGGGCTGGTGCGCGTCGGAGCCGGCCGGCGCCTGGCCTCACGTCGTGGCGCGCGAGCAGGGGCTCGACGTCGTCAACCTGGGCTACGCGGGCTCGGCGCGCGGCGAGATCGCGTCGGCCGAGGAGATCGCGGCGCTTCCCGCAGAGCTCGTGACGATCGCCCACGGAACGAACTGCTGGACGCGCACGGCCCACAGCGCCGGGCTCTTCGCAGAGGGACTGCGCGCGTTCCTCGGCATCGTCCGCGAGGGGCACGCGCACACCCCGATCGTGGCCGTGAGCCCGATCCTGCGCGCCGATGCGGAGTCGACGCCGAACCGCCTCGGGGCGACGCTCGCCGATCTGCGCGCCGCGTTCGAGGCCGTCGTCGCCGAGCGCCGTGCGGCGGGCGACGCCGCGCTCCTGCTCGTCCCGGGGCTTCCGCTCGTCTCCCGCGAGCGTTTCCCCGACGGTATCCACCCGGACGACCTCGGCCACGCGCAGCTCGCGCGCGCTCTCGGGCCGCTGCACCTTCGAGCCATTGGCAAAGGAGCTCCCCATGTCTGACGCACTCGACGTTTTCCGCCTCACGGGCCGCGCTGCAGTCGTCACCGGCGCAGCGAGCGGCATCGGCAAGGCGACCGCGGAGCTGCTGGCATCCGCCGGTGCCGGAGTCGTACTCGGCGATCTCGACGAAAAGGGCGCCGAGGAGGCGGCCGCCGCGATCCGCAAGGCGGGCGGACACGCGGTGGCGCAGCGGGTCGATGTGGCGCGGCGCGGCGAGGTCGATGCGCTGGTGCAGCGCGCGCAGGAGGAGTTCGGACGCCTCGATGCGATGTGCAACGTGGCCGGAATCCCGTCGGACGGCCCGCTCGACACGCTGTCCGAGGCCGACTTCGATCGCGTCGTCGCGATCAACCTGAAGGGGACGCTCTTCGGCTGCCAGGCCGCCGTGAGGGCGATGGCGCCGCGCGGGGGCGGGAGCATCGTGAACGTCGCCTCGGCCGCGATCGACCGCGCGGTCCCGAACTACGGCCTCTACGCGATCACCAAGGCCGGCGTCGCCCAGCTCACGCAGTCACTCGCGACCGAAGTCGGCAAGCACGGGATCCGCGTGAACGCACTCGCGCCAGGCGTCACGATCACGAAGTTCACGGACAGGCACCTGCGCGGCCCCGACGGCAGGGTCGACCCGACGCGTTACGACGCCTTCGTCGGCAGCATGCGCGGGATGTCTCCGCTCGGTCTGGTCGGCGAGTCGATCGACCAGGCCTGGCTGATCCTCTACCTCGTCTCGGACGCCTCGCGCTACTGCACCGGACAGATCTGGCGCGCGAACGGGGGGCAGACGAT
>CAYPSI010000253.1:0-1761 GCA_964413375.1 uncultured Spirochaetales bacterium
TGGCGGTCGCGGGGGCCGATGCGCTCGAGGTCGCCCGCAAGGCCCACGGGCGGATCGGCCACGTGCACCTGAAGGACGTCGACGCGGGGCTCGCCGAGCGCGTGCGCGCGCGGGAGATCGGGTATCACGAGGCGGTGTGCGCCGGTCTTTATCGCCCGCTGGGCCAGGGCGCGAGCCGGATCCGCGAGACGGTCGCGCTGCTGGAGGCGAGCGGCTACACGGGCTGGTACGTGCTGGAGCAGGACGTCGTGCTCGAGGCGGAGCCCCCGGCCGGAGCCGGCCCGGTCGAGGACGTGGCGCGCAGCCTGGAGTTCCTCGTGGGGCTCGCGGCATGAAGCCGGCGAGCAGGATGCGGCTGACGCTCGAGCGGGGGGCCGACTTCTGGAACGACTCCTGCGCGCTCAACGAGCTCGGCGAGGCGGTGCAGAACGGGGCGGTCGGGGCGACCTCGAATCCGGTGATCGTCTGCACGGTGGTGAAGGCCGATCCCGGCACCTGGACACCGGTGCTCGACGACCTCGTGGTGTCGATGCCCGAGGTGACGGAGGACGAGATCGCTTGGCGCCTGATCGAGACGATCGGCGGGCGCGCGGCCGCGCTGCTCGAGCCCGTCTACAAGGAGACCGGAGGCCGCAAGGGCTTCCTCTCCATCCAGGTCAACCCCAAGTTCTACCGCAGCACGGCACGGATGCTGGAGCACGGGCGCACGCTGGCTGCGCTCGCCCCGAACATCGCGATCAAGGTTCCCGCCACCCCGGAGGGGATCGCGGCCGGGGTCGAGCTCGTCGCTTCCGGCATCAACGTCAACGCGACCGTGAGCTTCACGCTTCCGCAGGCGCTCTACGTTGCCCAGGCCTTCGAAGGAGCCCTGGATCGTGCGAAGGCGGCCGGGCTGGACATCCAGCGGTTGCATCCGTACGTGACGCTGATGGTGGGACGCCTCGACGACCTGCTGCAGCGCACGCTCACCAAGGAGAACGTCAGCGTCGACCCCGGCTACCTGCACTGGGCCGGGATCGCCGTCTTCAAGAAGGCGCACGGCATCTTCAAGCAGCGCGGCTACCGCAGCACGCTGCTCGCCGCCGCCTACCGCCACCACATGCACTGGTCTGAGCTCGTCGGGCCGGGCGTCGTGCTCTCGATGCCGTACGCGTGGTGGAAGCAGTTCGAGGCCTCGGACATCGAAGTCGCGGAGACGCTCGACCGCCCCGTCGACCCGCGGATCGTGGCGGCGCTTCACGCCAAGTTCAAGGACTTCCGGCGCGCCTACGACGAGAACGGCCTCGCCCCGGAGGAGTTCGTGCGCTACGGAGCGTCGATCCACACGCTGAATCAGTTCATCGGCGGCTACCACGAGCTGCTCGGCGTCGTCCGCGAGCGCATGCTGAGGTAGTCGTCTGGGGCTCTCGTCACTTCGAGGTTCGGCTGACGAGGCCGATCTTCGTGCGCTGGTCCTTGGGCACCTGCTCCCCGTGAAGGAGCCGGACCGCGGTCTCCACGGCCAGGCGGCCCATCTCCGACGGGAACTGCGCGATCGAGGCGTCCATGTTGCCGGCCGCGATCGCCTGGCGCGCGTCGTCGACGGCGTCGAAGCCGATCACCCGGATCGTGCCCGTCCGTCCGGCGCTCGCGATCGCTTCGACCGCCCCGAGCGCCATCATGTCGTTGCAGGCGAAGACAGCGTCGATCTCCGGGTGGGCCTGGAGCATGTTCTGGAAGACGGTGAAGCCCTGGTCGCGCTCCCAGTTCGCGGTCTGGGAG
>CAYPSI010000254.1:0-13373 GCA_964413375.1 uncultured Spirochaetales bacterium
GCGGAGCGCCGCCTCGTCCGGGAACTCGAGGACGACGGTCTTCGGGCCGTGCCACTTCCCTTCGAGCAGCGTGGGCTTCTCGTCCATCGCGAGCAGCTTCATCCCGGGCGGCATGCCAGCGGCGGCGGCCTCTCGCGTGTAGCGCTCGTAGCCGGCGGAATCGTGGATCTCGACCTGGGCGATGAAATAGACGGGCATGGGGGTCTCCTCTGGGTTGTCTCGCTACTTCGTCTCGGCGATGCGAACGATACGGGCCCGGCCTCCCTCGCGCTTCGACGTCGAGACCTCGTGAGGCCAGGCCTGGCGATCTTCAGGGCGGAAGATCCACTCCGGTGAGTCGCACGCTCTCGCGCCAGAGCCCCGCGGAGAGCTCCGGATCCGGGTGCTTGAGGGGTTTCTCGCGCCGCTTGCACGAGCGCCCGTGGTCTCGATCCAGTTGGGGTGCCCGGGGTCTTCGTGGGCGACGAGGATCTTCACGGAGCCGTCGGGCTCGTACGCGGCGGTGTGCTTGTTGAGCGTCACCCGGAAGTAGCGGTAGTCGAGCGACTCCATCCAGTGGTTGTCGAGCTGGAAGTTCCACGAGCGGCACTCCGGCGGCATCACCTCGATGAGGAGCGCCTCCTCGAGACCGAGCTGCCAGTAGCCGTGGTAGTAGCAGATGTTCGGGTCGCCCCCGGCACCCATCGAGACGGAGTCGTCGAATCTCGGAAGCTGATTCGTATGGAGTTGAAAGCCCTTCGCCCAGCCCGCGAAGAGGTTCGAGCAGCCAACCACCAGACCCGCCGACGACGCCAGGCCCTTGTCGACGAGCTCCGGGGTGAGGGGCGACGGGCGCTTCTCGCCGCCGATGCGCTCGATGCGGAGCTCTGCCGGAGCCTCGCGGGTGCGGTCGAGATAGGTCTGCCGGACGATCAGCTGCGTCGTCTCGGGAACCATCCGCAGCCAGTTCCCCGGCCTTTCGTCTCAGGAGAGAATGATCTCGAAGCTGCCGTCGTCGGCGATCTCGAGGTCGGCCGCGTCGAGGTGGCCACTCTGCCGGGAATCGCCGGTGCTGGCCACTCCCGCGGTCTGGGTAGCGAAGTCGAGGTAGTGGATGGTGTTGCGCTGGCCGACGATCCGGTACTCGTAGGCCCCCCGGATCTGGGCATTCTGGTAGTAGTTGTCGGGGTTGTCGGCGCCGATCTTCGCGGTCTCGTGGATCGGTCGGTGAAGCTCCGGGGCCAGCGGGTCGGCGTACTCGAGGAAGGCTTCGAGTCCGGCCCGGGTGAGTCGGCTGAGGTAACGGAAGCCCTCCGAGCGGTTGAGCAGATCCTCCGGGGCACCCTCGGCGAGAATGGTCTTTCCGGCGGCCTTGAGGGTGTCGCAGAACTCGTCCCAGGACTTGCCGGTTCGGATGCGCTCGCTGGAGGTCTCGTTGCTCATCGCGCTGCTTCCTTTCGTTGGGCTATCGCCAGCCCGGGGATCTCCGCAGCCTTCTTGAGTCCCATCGCGCAGTCGCAGAAGCCGCGCTCCATGGCCTTTCCGAACAGGGCGATCACCAGCGGGCGCAGGCAGCCGCTGAAGCAATCCTCGGTCATGTAGTGAGTGCGGTGCTCATCGATGGCAGTCAGCACCTGCACGCGCTCCGCGTAGAGAACGAAGCGCGCACCCAGCTTCATTTCCCAGCCGAGCGTGTAGGGCTCGTTGCGCGTGACGAACTCCACCCGGTGCACCAGTCGCTTGCCGCCGAGCGACACGTGCAGATGGATCGGGTCGCCGATCTGGAGGCTCGTTTCGACCCGCGGGGTGAAGGGGTTCCAGTCGCGATAGTGCTCGATGTCCCGCAGGATCTGCCACACACGCTCGATGGGAGCGTCGATCTCGACCTCGGCGCGGATACACTGCGAAGTGCGGGTCATCGAGAGAGCCTATCACCCCCGTCGGTCGGCCCGCGACCGCCCCATTCCCGTTGCACCCGCAGACAAGTCCGAGTGTCGCCGCGTCCCCGCTGCCGCTCGCGCTGCCTGTCAGCGCCCGGCAGGCGAGCTTGACGAGTACGAGAGCTCCGGCGGCACCCACCAGGCGAAGCCCGCGGCTGAGCATCTTCCGTCTCGGCGCCCCGGCAGCATGCCTGGCGCTGCGGGGCTTCGTCCAGTTTCTTGATCGCGTTGGGATTTCCGCGTCCCGGGGCGGCGTAATGGTTCCGCCGGGTAAGAAACCAGCGAGCGGGTTAGGATGGCGGCTCACGAGAAGCGTGGGAAGGTCGGCTGGATGCGACCGGGTTCGTGAAGAAGGCCAAGCCTCGCAACGAGAAGCAGAGCCGCCCTGTGATGCTCAACCTGATCGAAGCCGAGTTTGAGTCTCTGCGAGAGGCCGCTGCCGAGCAGCCGATCGCGACAGTCGCGCGGTGAGAACGGCGTGGTGGCTCCTCGGGCGTCTGGCAAACCGCGAACGAGAGAGCGGAGAGCCGGCGAACGCGGATTGCAGCTTCTATGGCTCTGAACACCTGGGCGCCCGCCAGAGCGATGGCGGTAGGGGCCGCGAGCCCGCGGCATTCGTCTCGCCCGGCACCGTCGCGTGGTGCGAGCATCCGAAGCACTCGCCGTGGGACCGGGAGCGCGCGGCGCGACCGAGCCTCGGGCGGAACCTGACGTGCGGAGGCGAACGATCGAAGTGCCCGCTGACGCCCGAGCAGTACCAGGACGTGGAGCGATGAAGACCGCGATTGACGCGCACAGGAGCCCCGACAGGTCGCGGAGGCTGGTATCTCGGGCGCCTGGCGCGCAACCGCCCCCGGGCGCCTGTCTGGCGGTTCTCCGGCCCGACCGCCGGATGCGCGTCTACCCGGACGCCGAGCGGCCCTTCCCGGTCGAGGAGCTCTTCGAGCTGGCGCTAGAAGCGCGCATTGCTCGGGACGCTCAAGGAGAGCAGCGGCAGGCTTGACCCGCTCCCCCGCGCCGGGAGACACTGGCGCCGTGGCCTGCCGCCCGCCGAGCGCTCCCCCCGATTCGTCCCGCTCGCCCTCCCGTCGGAGCGTTCCGTCGACGTCCGCCCTCGCATCCGCTGCCATGGGGTCATCGGATCGATCGGCAGCCCCCGGCCCACGCGTCCGTCGGTTTTACCGGACACGCTCTGCGGTGTCGCATCGTCTCCGAAGCTCGACGCCCCAGTCGTCACGATCCATTCGGGCGATCAGGTGGCACCGCTCCCCGATGGAGACCGCCCAGGCTTTCTCTCACGATCACCACGGAGGCACCGATGCGGAGCTCTTTCTTGGTCGCCGTGCACGCGGCACTGGCCCTCTTCCTCGCGACGCCGGCCCGCGCGATCGTCGGCGGTGAGATCGACGGCGAGCAGCACCCCAACGTCGGGATGTTCTACTTCACGCGGGACGGCGCGCGATTCCGCTGTTCCGGCACGCTCGTGAGTCCGACCGTCGTGCTGACCGCGGCGCACTGCACCGCCGCTTCGACGGACGTGCGGGTCACCTTCGATGGCGTTGCGCAACTGGATCCCACGCGCCTGGTCTCGCCGGGCGATCCCAGCCGCTTCATCGTGGGGAGCGCGTTCGCGCACCCCGACTGGAACGAGAAGCTCCAGCTCAAGGACCTGCTCGACATCGGCGTGGTCGTGCTCGACGTGCCCGCGGCCGTGATCTGGCCGGGGATCACACCCGCGCCGCTTCCGACGGCGGGGCTGCTCGACGAGCTCGCCGCCAAGGGTGGCCTGAAGAAGGTCGCGTTCGAGGTCGTGGGCTACGGGGTGTTCTTCGAGCAGCCAGAGAGCACCCCGCGCACCCCGACGGCGGTGCGCGACCTCACGCGCCGGTTCACCACGGCGCCGCTGCAGAACATCAACGGCGAGACCGTGAAGCTGCAGGAGAGCGACGGCGACTCGAAGCTCGGCGGCGGCACGTGCTTCGGCGATTCAGGCGGTGCGTTGCTGCTCGATGGCCTCCTCGTCGGCGACACGAGCTGGGGAGGCAGCCAGTGGTGCTCGGGTGGTGCCGGTGGCTACCAGCGCACCGACACACCGGACGCGCGAGCGTTCCTCGCGGAGTTCCTGACCCTCCCGTAGCCATCCGGCATCTCCGCGAGCTTCTCGGGCCGGGGCCCGCGGCGGATCGCAGGTTGATCGCCGGGGCAGTTGCCTTGGGATCAGTCGATGCGGACCCGGACCGGGCGTTCCGGGTCGAGGGACTCTTCCGCCTGGCCCTGCAGGGCAGCGAACCGCCCGGAGTGTCCTCCGAGCGGTTCGCCTGGGTGGGAGCGGGGGGGCGGACGGACGCTTGCGAGTCGAGCGCCGTTCAGTGCGCGAAGTCCGGATTCTGCCAGCCCGGCGGTGCGCGGAGCTCCTCCGAAGGCTCGAGCCGAGAGACATAGTCCAGCACCGCTTGGATCTGACGAGCGCTGAAGTCGCGGATCTGTGTCACCATCTCCGGATTCGCGTTGCGGCGCTTCCCCTTCCGGATCGAGTCGAACTGGCGCACCAGGTACGGGTAGTGCTGCGCCTGGATCCGCGGTACGTACGCATCGCTGTCGCCCTCGCCCGTCTGTCCGTGGCAGCGGGCGCAGTTGTCCCTGTAGAGCTGGGCGCCGAGCTCGAGGTCTTGTCCGGGTCCTTTTCCGGTGTCGACGCTCATCTCGAGGGAGTCGATGTAGCCCGCGACGTCGGCGATCGCCTGAGTGCCACCGATCAGCTCCACGGTCGCGTAGGGGGCCATCACGACGCTCTCGCGGTTGCCGGCCCGGATGTCCGCCAGCTGCTTGATCACGACCGTCCGGTGCTGCCCCGCCAGCTGGGGGATGGGGCTCAGGGCGTTCGGGAGCCCCCAACCCTCGGGAAGGTGGCACTCCGCGCAGGTTCGGTAGATCTCGAGGCCCTTCGCGACGTTGGGCTTGAGCATCAGCGCCCTCTCGATCTCGCGCGCCGCCCGAGCCTGGATTTCCTCCATCGACGGGGGTGCCTCCGTCTGCTCCTCCATCGGCGGTGCCTCCTGCGGCACCCCGGCGATCTTCAGGTCCTGCATGCAGGCCTTGAGCCGTCGCTGGGCCCGTTCGAGGTATCCCGCCTGATTGAGCCGGACGGCGTCGTTGCGCCTGTACACGCAGGTCTGCAGGACCTTTGGGGAAACGTGCGACGGATTCTCCTTGAGCGCGCGATCGACGCGCGAGAGGTTCTCCTTGAAGTCGTCCGCGAGCTCGATCTGAGGGCCGGCCAGCATCAGGGCCACGGCGACGATCAGCGCAACCCGGACTTTCGACCGGTCGGCCCGTGCTCGAGCCCGCATCCTTAGCGCTCCGATCCGCTGGCCACAGCTGGACGTGCTCGCGCAGCCTGACACGAGGTGGCCCGGGCGGTCAAGCTGGAGGGACGAGGGCGGCGACTTCATCGCGACTGCAGCGGCGCAGCCCTGGGTGCGCTGCTTTGCGGAACCTCGCCCGATCCGCGGTCGGCTACCCGACGCGTCGTCCGACGTGGCGACGCAGCGCGTATGTCCAGACACACGACGTCGAGTCGGTTCTCGCTGCCTTCGCGAAGGCGCCGACTGAAGGGCGATCCGCCCCATTCCTGGTGCGTACAGGGGCAGCGCCGCGTGGCTCCCGTTGCCTGCGCGACTGGCCCGCAGCCCAGGAAGCTCCGCCCTCGCCGGGCACGAATCGTGCTCTTGGTTGGAGGGAGGAAGGGAAAGGCTATCACGGCTTACACCCATGCCGAGCGGCTGACGGCACTCGACGCTTCGTTTCTGGACCTGGAGACGCCCGCCGTTCACATGCACGTGGGATCGGTCGGCATCTTCGACGCGGCTCCGCTGGCTCGTCAGGACGGGGGACTGCACTTCGAGCTCGTGTGCGACCTGGCCGAGGCCGCTCTGCGCCGCATGCCGCGCTTCCGGCAGAAGCTGGCCCACGTGCCCCTGACCGGGCAACCGGTCTGGGTGGACGACGACCGCTTCAACCTGCTCTACCACCTCCGCCATACGGCCCTGCCCATGCCCGGCGACGTGCGCCGCTTGAAGCGCCTGGCGGGGCGCATCATGTCCCAGAAGCTCGATCGCTCGAAGCCGATGTGGGAGATGTGGTTCGTCGAGGGACTCGAGGACGGCCGCTTCGCCGTGGTCTCGAAGGTGCACCACTGCCTCGTGGACGGGATCTCCGGTGTCGATCTCCTGTCCGCATTCATGGGGCCCGACCCCGACTACCGGCCCGAGCCCAGCGACCACCGCTGGATCCCGCGGCCGGCGCCGGCTCCCGTGGATCTCCTCGGTCGCGAGATCGCGCGTCGAGCCGGCCTCCCGCTGCGCCTGTTGCGGCAGGCTTCGGCGGCGGCGCGGAAGCCGCTCCGGAGCGCCGAGACCGCGGTCCACGCTGCCGCCGGCTTCGCGAAGTCGCTGAGCGGTACGCTCACGCCCGCTTCGGAGACACCGTTCAATGTCCCCATCGGGCCGCACCGGCGCTTCGACTGGACCCGCTTCGACCTGGGGGTGGTCCGCGAGGTGAAGGAGAGGATCGGGGGCACGGTGAACGACGTGGCGCTCTCCTGCGTCGCAGGCGCCGTGCGCAGCCACCTGGCCGCTCACCGCAGGTCCCTCGACGGCACCGAGTTCCGCGTCGCCGTGCCGGTGAGCACGCGCACGGCCGAGCAGCGCGGCAAGCTCGGCAACCGGGTCTCGCTGCTGGTCGCTCCGCTCCCCGTCGGCGAGGCGGACCCGGCCCGTCGCGCGCAGCGAGTGGTGGAGCAGACGCGCACGCTCAAGGCGTCCGGCCAGACGGAAGGGGCGGAAGCCTTCGAAGAGCTCAGCGACTGGACCTCGACTAGGCTGATCACGGGGCTGAGCCGCCTGGCCGCGTCGCGTCGCGCCTACAACCTGGTGGTCACGAACGTGCCGGGACCTCCCAGAACGATCTACCTGTCGGGCGCGAGGATGCTGGCGGCGTACCCGCTGGTTCCGCTCTTCGAGAATCAGGCTCTGGGGATCGCCTTGTTCAGCTACGACGGCGGTCTCCATTGGGGCTTCAACGCCGACTGGAATGCGCTGCCCGACCTGCACGAGTTCGTCGCGACCCTGGAGCAGGAGTTCGAGACGCTGAGAAAGATCTGAGGTGGGGTGATGAGCGAGACCCATTTCGATCGCCTGACTCAGATGGACAACTCGTTCCTGGTCTTCGAGAGCGAGCGGTCCGCGATGCACGTGGGATCGACGCAGATCCACGAGGCGGCGCCGCTTCAAAATGCCGACGGTTCGCTCCAGATCGAGCGGATCCAGGAGTACGTGCTCTCGCGCCTGCCGCGGATCCCGCGTTATCGCCAGCGGCTGGCGACGACCCCGTTGGAGGGGCGGCCCGGCTGGATCGACGACCCCACCTTCAACCTCGCCTACCACGTGCGTCACTCGCGGCTTCCGCGGCCGGGCAACGAGCGCCAGCTCAAGCGCATGGTCGGGCGCATCTTCTCGCAGCTGCTGGATCGCGAGAAGCCGCTCTGGGAGCTCTGGGTGATCGAGGGGCTGGAGGGCGACCGCATCGCCGTCTGTTCGAAGGTGCATCACTGCATGGTCGATGGGGTCTCGGGGACGGAGCTCATCTCGACCCTCCTCACCTCGATCCCGCAGGAGAAGGGGGAGCCTCCCGACGTCTGGTGCCCGCGCCGCGCGCCCGGACGCCTCCGGCTCGGCCTCGGCGAGGTGGCACGGGCCGTGAGCGCCCCGGTCGCCGCCGGTTCGGCCCTGGCCCGCCTGGCCCTCGACCGCGACGGCGCCCGGCACGACTTCGTCGAGCGCGCACGGGCGGCGGCCCGCATGCTGGCCGACGTCGGCGGCATGACGCCGGTACCCTTCAATCAGCCGATCGGTCCCTATCGCCGCATCGACTGGCTCCCGATGTCGATGGAGCGCATCGGCGCCGTGCGGCGCGCCGCGGGCGGCACCGTCAACGACGTGGTGCTGGCGACCGCAGCGGGCGCCATCGCCCGCTACCTGCAGCGCAACCGCGGCGTCGACCCGGAGCGGTTGCACTTCAAGGCGCTGGCGCCGGTCAGCACGCGCAGCAAGGAGCAGGAGGGCCGGCTCGGCAACCGGGTCTCCGCCTGGGTGGTAGACCTGCCGCTGGCCGAACGCGACCCTCTCGAGCGCCTCCGCAAGATCCGCGCCCGCACGAGGGAGCTCAAGGCCTCGAAGCAGGCGCTGGCCATGGGGGCGCTCACCGAGGTGACCGAGTGGACCGGCTCCGGGCTGCTCTCCCTGAGCTCGCGGATGATGAACTGGGGCACGCCCTTCAACATCGTCATCACCAACGTTCCGGGACCGCGGACGCCGCTCTACCTGCTGGAATCGCGTCTGCTCGAGATCCACCCCCACGTGCCGATCGTCGGGCATCTCGGGCTCGGGATCGCCCTGTTCAGCTACGAGGGGACGCTCTCCTGGGGCTTCACGGCGGACTGGGACCTGGTTCCGGATCTGCATGATCTCGTGACCTCCGTCGGAGAGTCGTTCTCGGCCCTCGAGCAGGCGGCGGGCGTGTAGCGGCGGATGGGATCGGCACTCAGGCTCCGGAGCGGGAATCTCGTCGGCGAGGCGCGCCGCGGGGTGTACATGTTCCGCGGAGTTCCGTACGCGCAGCCGCCGCGCGCCGCGTTGCGCTGGCAGCCGCCGCAGCCGGTGGAGCCGTGGCAGGGCGTCCGCCACGCCCGCACCTTCGGGGCATCCGCGCCGCAGTCGCCGGATGTGATGCTGCTGGTGCGCCGCCTGATCGGGGTGGGCCTGCGCCAGCAGAGCCAGGACTGCCTCTACCTCAACGTCTGGACGCCCGGAACGGATGCGGCGCGCCGTCCCGTGCTGGTCTGGATCCACGGCGGAGCGTTCCTGATGGGCTCCGGCTCCACGCGCCTCTACGACGGCTCCCATCTGGCGAAGGCGGGCGGCGCGGTGGTGGTGACGATCAACTACCGCCTGGGCGCGCTCGGCTTCCTGAACCTGCGCGAGATCTTTCCGGGGCGCGCGGCCACCAACCTCGGGCTGCGCGACCAGATCGCTGCGCTCGAGTGGGTGCGCGACAACATCGAGGCCTTCGGCGGCGATCCGGAGAACGTGACGATCTTCGGCGAATCGGCGGGCGGCATGAGTGTGGGAACCCTGCTGGGCACGCCGGCCGCCCGCGGCCTCTTCCACCGCGCGATCGCGCAGAGCGGTGCCGCCCACAACGTGTCTTCGCTCGAGCGCGCGAGCGCCGTCGCGCGCTGCTTCCTCGAGCAGCTCGGTGCGACGCGCTTCGAGACGCTGGAGAGTGCCAGCGTCTCCGAGCTCGTCGGCGCGCAGCGGCGCACGACGGCGCTGATGGGAATCGCCACCGGCAGTCTGCCCTGGCAGCCCAGCGTCGACGGCGAGCTGATTCCCGAGCAGCCCCTCGCCGCGGTGGCCGCCGGGCGTGGCGCCCGGGTCCCCTTGCTGATCGGGACCACTCGCGACGAGTGGAGGCTCTTCCTGCTGGGCGACCGCGCCGGCCGTCGGCTTGATCCGGCCGGGTTCGAGCGCCGGCTGGCCCGCGTCCTACCGCAGGGAGAGCGGGATCTCGTGGAGCGCGCCCTCCGCGCCTATCGCGGCGCCAAGGCGGGCGGCCGCCGCGCTCGGCCCAGCGACCTCTGGGTTTCCTTCCAATCCGATCGCATCTTCCACCACCCGGCGCACAGCCTCGCCGGCTTCCACGCCCGGCACCAGCCGCAGACCTACGCCTACCTCTTCGATTGGTCGCCGCCCCTGACAGGGAGAGCGCTGGGTGCCTGCCACGGCCTCGACCTGCCCTTCGTCTTCGGCGTTCTCGGGGAGCCGCTCTTGCGACCCTTCGTGGGTCTGACCCCCGAGGCTGGCCGCCTCTCCCAGCGCATGATGAATGCATGGCTCGCGTTCGCCCGCAGCGGCGATCCCGTCCACGAGTCGCTGCGGGAGTGGCCGGCCTATCGGGAAGGCACCCGCGACACCTTCGTGCTGGGCCGGCAGCCGCGCGTCGAGCGCGATCCCTTCGCCACCGTGCGGAGCTTCTGGCGGGAGATCGATCCGCTGCACCGAGCGGCCGGGGCGGGCGAGACGCCCGGCGACTGCCAGCCCGCCGCCTGAGGCTCCGAGCGAGGGGGGGTCCGTGTCCAGGCAGGTCTCCCCGATCTGCCTGTCGCCGTTGGACGACACGGAGCCCGGATTCCAGCGTGCCGCTCTTCGAGGCGCTGCGGGAGGCACGCGCATGGCTCGATCGCGAGCTCCACCCCGACGGCCACAACCTCGGGATCAACGACGGCGCCGCGGTCGCGACCGCGTCGAACACGGCCACATTGTCGTCGAGGCCGGCGCCGCGGACCCGCGCCAGATCGGCGCCGGTCCGCGCGCACTGCCGCTCCGTGAGCACGACCGTGTCGCGCAGGTGCGACATGGCCCGAGCATAACATCGCGGCGGGATGTGATGGCGATGTCGAGGTCGAGTGTCGTAGAGCACGCAGCGCTCCGACTCGCGGCTGCGGGGTGACCGGGATGTGGCCCCCCGGTTCCGCGGACGGTCGAGCGAACGCCCACGACGCCCCGCTCAGGCCCGACCTGCCCCAGAGGCTTTCTGGCCCGGCCTGCGCCAGCCGCGCATTCGCGGCCAGCGGACGGCACGCCTCTTGCGACCGTTCCCCGGCATGAGCGACCAGAAGCGCCCGGGACGCGAGCGGATGCGCTCGCCGCTCGTGCTGCCCGAGTGGATCGAGGCCGGCCTGCTCGGGGGCTTTGCGGTGGCGGTGGTCTTCCTGGTGCGCGACTCGCTCCTGGGCGAGCCGCTCCACACCCCCTCGGTGCTCGGGGTGCTGCTCTTCCAGGGGCTCGAGGCGGCGCGCATCACCACCTCGGCGCCCGGCGCCGCCGCGGCCTACCATGTCATCCACTTCTCGGTGTGGGTTCTGGTCGGTCTGGTCGGGGCGCAGGTGGTGCGCCGCGCCGAGGACGAGCCCAGGCTGTGGTGGCTCCCGCTCGCCGCGCTCGCCCTCGCGCTCCTCTTCCTCGTGGCTCTCGAAGGCTGGGTGCGCGAGACGGGGCTCACCCGCCCGCGTCTGTGGCTCGGCGGCGCGGCCGGCCTCGCGGCGCTCGGCGGCTTCCTGCTCTGGCGGCACCCGGGCGCCCTGCGTCGGCCCGTCTCGTAGAGGCATCGGGTGCGGCGCCGCGGTGGGTATGCTCCGCGCGTGACGACGCGTCGGGGCCCCGATCGCCGGTTCTTCGACGCCTGGTCGCACTTCTACGACGCGCCGCTCGTCCAGCGCCTGACCTACCGACCGGAGCATACGGCCGTCCTGCGCGGTCTGCGCCGCGCCGCCCACGCGCGCGTGCTCGACGTCGGCTGCGGAACCGGGCTCATGGCGGCGCGCATGCGCCAGGAGATCCCCGGTGCCTACGTCGTGGGCTGCGACTTGTCCCATGGCATGCTGGCCCAGGCGTTGCGCCACGAGCGCGTCGAGGCGCTGGTACAAGGCTCGGCACTCGCGCTTCCCTTTCGCGACGCGTCCTTCGAGGCCATCGTCTGCACGGAGGCCTTCCACTGGTTCCCGGACCAGGGCGCAGCGCTCCGCGAGTTCGGCCGCGTTCTCGCTTCCAGGGGGCGTATCTTCGTCTCGCTCGTGAACCCGCCCCTCGAGGTCATGAGCCGGGCGGGTCGCTGGCTTTCGGGCCTGCTGGGCGAGCCGGCCCGCTGGCCGACCGTGGCGCAGATGCGCCGGCAGCTCGAGGAGGCGGGCTTCCGCGTCGATTCGCAGCGGATCGTCCTGCGCGTCCCCGCCACGCTGTTGCTGCCGTCGGTGCTGAGCATCGCGGAGAAGGCTGGCTGAAGCGGGCCGCGGGGCAGCAGGGTGGCGCCGCTGGCAAGGTGAGAGGCATCTCTTGTCGGGGCCGAGCGTCCCTACCCAGAAGCGCCGGCAGGGTGTCCGCCGCCTGATCCATCCTTCTCACTTCGCGTCACACGCGCGGGATCTGCGGCAGGTGATCGAAGTGGCGGTCGCGGGCGAAGAGGTGCAGCCCGTGCTGCACCGCGAGCGCCGCGGTCCACAGGTCGTTGGCTGGCACGGGCGTGCGCTGCGCCCGTAGCTGGCGGAAGAGGCGAGCATAGTGATGCGTCGTCTCGTCGTCGGAAAACAGGACATCGACCCGCGGTCCGGACAGAAAGCGCGTCAGATTGGCCTCGTTCCGCTCCGAGCGCGAGCCGCAGAGGAAGCCAGCTCTCAGCTCGCCGACGACGACGAAGGGCAGGTACACCCGAGCAGCACGCTGGATGCGATCGACCGCGCCAGAGTCACCGCGTGCGAAGTCGATGTAGCGATTCGTATCGACGAGGATCCTCACCGCCAGAGATCTTCGTCGATGGTGTCCTGAGCCGCGATGGCGGCGTCGAACGCGGGATCCGGCTCCCACAGGCCGGCGAGCCGATCCAGATCGTGATGCACCACCACCCCGTCTGCCTGACCCAGACCCGCCTCGCGCACCAGGGCGTCCCGCAGCAGGCGATTCAAGCTCTTTCCTTCCCGCCTGGCCCTCCGCCGCAGCGCCGCGTCGACCGTCGGCGGCACGCCGCGCACCGTGTACTGCACCGCCCGTCGTTCCGGCTTCCGACCCGCGCCTGACTCCTGTGCCTTCGATTTCATGCCTACACAGTAGGCAAAATGTGCCTACAGCGCAACTCGAGCCACCACTACTTACGCGCCGAGGTCTCCGAGACCGGCGGACGAGGCGGTGGACGAGAGCTCGAGTTGGTCGCGGGTGTCGAAGAAGGGCTCGGTGGAGGCCGTCGAGTGCGGGCTGCGCGTGATGATCGATGGGGACCGGATGCGCGGCTACGTGGACGCGGAGCGGGTGCTCCGGGTCGACGAGCTCTTCCGGCTCGCGGCCCTCGAAAGCAGCGAACCGCCCGGAGGCTCCTCCGAGCGGTTCGCCTGTAGGGTAGCGGGGGAGCGATCCGTACGAGTGCCATCGCAACCCGGCGCCCCCGTCGTACGCGCGCGTTGGCCGTGGGCCGCATAGGCCCGGCAGACCAGGCGCCGTGGGTCAGGAAGCCCGAGACGTTCCCACGCCCCGTACGCGCTACGGCAGCTTGAAATCCTGGATCATGCCGCTGCTCAAGACCTCCACAGCGGGATCTTCTGCGCTCTGCCTCTCGAGCGCGCGCCAAGTGGAATCCGCCTCCACCTTCGCGGCGACTTTCGCGACCGTCGCCCAGTCAGGCACCGATGAAATGAAGAGAACCGCATTCGGCGTAGGCCCGGCCAGGGTTCGATAGAAGGTCACGGTAGATCCGTGGCCCTCGAGGATCTTCTTCGCTTCCCCACAGCGGCTGAGGAAGTCGTCAAGTCGACCAGGAAGAATTCGAAGCGACGTGACCTGCGCGATCGCC
>CAYPSI010000255.1:0-7658 GCA_964413375.1 uncultured Spirochaetales bacterium
AGCTTCGTGAGCTCGCGCGCGACGGCTGCGCGGCGCGGGCCGAGCGCCTCCGCGAGGTCGCGCAGCGTTGCCACCAGGCGACGCGGCGACTCGAAGATCACGAGCGTCTCGGGAGCCTGGCGCAATCGCGCGAGCACGCGCCTTCGCTCGCCCGCGCGGCGCGGCAGGAAGCCCAGGAAGGTGAAGGAGGTCGTCGGAAGACCCGACACCACGAGCGCCGCAAGCACGGCCGAAGGTCCGGGAACTGCCTCGACCGCGTGTCCCGCGGCGATCGCGGCCTGGACCAGCCGCTCGCCCGGGTCCGACACGAGCGGCGTGCCCGCGTCCGAGACCAGCGCCACGTGCGCGCCCGAGCCGAGCGCCGCCAGCGCCTCGCCGCGGCGCCGGGCCTCGTTGTGGGCGTGCAACGAGACGGGACGCGCGGCGATCCCGTGGCGATCGAGGAGCCGGCGCACGTGGCGCGTGTCCTCGGCGAGCAGCAGGTCCGCCTCGCGCAGAACCCGCAGCGCGCGCAGCGTCACGTCCTCGAGGTTCCCGATCGGCGTGGCGACGAGCGAGAGCCTTCCCATCGCCGCGCCGCTCCCGTCAGCGCGCCGACGCGCGCAAGGGCCTGCGTTCGGGGAATAGCGTGAGCAGGCCTGCTGCGGAGGCCGGACACACGCCGCGCTCCGTCACGAGAGCGGTCACGAGCCGGGCCGGTGTCACGTCGAAGGCGGGGTTCGCCGCGGGGCTCGCGTCCGGCTGGATGCGCACCTCGACCACGCGCCCGTCGGGCGCGCGACCGGAGACGCTGCCCACCTCGTGCGCCGGGCGCTCCTCGATCGGGATCTCCGCGCCATCGTGAAGAGTCCAGTCGATCGAAGTCGACGGCACCGCGACGTAGAAGGGCACTCCGCCCTCGCGGGCGGCGAGCGCCTTCAGATAGGTGCCGATCTTGTTGCATACGTCGCCCTCGGCCGTCGTCCGGTCCGTCCCGACGAGGCAGAGATCGACGCGACCGCGCTGGATCAGGTGACCCGCCGCGTTGTCGGCGATCACGGTATGCGGCACGCCGTGCTCGCCGAGCTCGAAGGCCGTGAGCGCCGCACCCTGGTTGCGCGGGCGGGTTTCGCTGACCCACACGTGGACGCCGAGGCCGCGGTCGTGCGCCAGGTAGACGGCCGCGAGCGCGGTGCCGAGATCCACGGTTGCGAGGGCGCCCGCGTTGCAGTGGGTGAGCACGTTCAGCGGCGCACCCGGCTCGCTCCGCTCCGCTGCGGCCTCGAGCAGCCGCAGCCCGTGCAGGCCGAGTGCGCGGTTGGTCGCAACGTCGGCGTCGGCGAGGCGCGCCGCGGCCGCGTAGGCGGCGGCCGCACGCTCGCCCGGAGCCACGTCGATGACGGCCGCCCGCATCGACTCCAGGGCCGCTGCGAGGTTCACCGCGGTAGGACGCGTCGAGAGCAGGCCCTTGCACGCCGAGTCGAGCGCCGCGTCCGAGGCATCCTCGCGCAGCTGGAGGCAGAGGCCGTAGGCAGCGGTCACGCCGATCAGCGGCGCCCCGCGCACGCGCATCGTGGCGATCGCCTCGGCCGCATCGCCGAGGCTGCGCAGCTCGCGCACCACTACCTCGAAGGGCAGGCGCGTCTGGTCGAGGATCTCGACGCACCAGCCGTCGGCCCCGACTTCGAGCGTGCGCCTCTGCTGGCCGCGGATCCGCAACGCCTAGTCGCCTTCGAAGGCGCAGAGTGCCACGAGCTTGTGGCCGAGGGCCTCGACCCGCCGGCGCCCACCGAGGTCCGGCAGATCGATCACGACCGCGGAGCCGACAACCTCCCCTCCGAGCGCCTCGACCACGCGAATCGACGCCTCGAGCGTGCCCCCGGTCGCGATCAGGTCGTCCACCAGCAACACCTTCTCGCCCTTCACGATGGCGTCGATGTGGATCTCGATGCGATCGGTCCCGTACTCGAGCGCGTAGTCGTGCCCGATGGTCGCGTGCGGGAGCTTCCCGGACTTGCGCACCGGAACGAAGCCGGCGCCGATCTCGAAGGCCACCGCGCCGCCGAGAATGAAGCCCCGCGCCTCGATTCCGGCCACCTTGTCGATGCCCATGCCGCGGAAGGGCTCGGCGAGCCCCGCGACCGAGAGGCGGAAGCCCTCCGGGTCCTGGAGCAGCGTGGTGATGTCGCGAAACTGGACCCCCGGTTTCGGGTAGTCCGGGATGGTGCGAATGCGGGATTTGATCGACATGGACTCCCTCAGCCGGCGCCGCGTGCGCCGAGAACGCGCCCCGCGACCGCAGCGAGCCGGCGCAGGAACTCGGGATCGCGCGCCTCGGGCGCCGTGATGATCGCCGTCTCGAGCGCGCGGTCGCAACCCTGTGGACACGGGATCGGGCGCGATCCGAAGGCGCCCGTCGCGGCAGCCACGAGCTGGCGCCCACGATCGGCATTGGCGGCCAGCAGCGCGACGATGTCGGCCACCTCCACGTGGGCATGCTCGTCGTGCCAGCAATCGTAGTCGGTGACCATCGCCACGCTCGCGAAGCACAGCTCCGCCTCCCGTGCGAGCTTCGCCTCGGGCATGTTCGTCATCCCGATCACGTCGCAGCGCCAGTTGCGGTAGAGCTGCGACTCGGCCCGGCTCGAGAACTGCGGCCCCTCCATCGCGAGGTAGGTCCCGCCGCGCGCGACCGGGATCCCGCAGACGCGGGCCTGCGCCTCGAGCAGGTCGCCGAGCCGCGCGCAGACCGGGCGCGCCATCGACACGTGCGCCACGCAGCCGGTCCCGAAGAAGCTCTTCTCGCGCGCGAAGGTGCGGTCGATGAACTGATCCACGAGTACGAAGGTGCCGGGCGCGAGCTCCTCGCGGAGCGATCCGCACGCGCTCAGCGACACGAGATCCGTCACGCCCACGCGCTTGAGCGCGTCGATGTTCGCGCGGTAGTCGATCTCGCCCGGGGGAATGCGATGGCCACGCCCGTGCCGCGGCAGGAAGGCGATGCGCGTCCCCGCGAGCTCGCCGAGCAGCAGCTCGTCCGATGGCGCGCCGAAAGGAGACTCGACCTTCTCCCAGCGCGCGCCGACGAGGCCGTCGATCGAGTAGACGCCGCTCCCGCCGAGGATCCCGAGCATCGCTCCCGGTTCTTCCGCCACGATGGGCTACCGTAGCACCACCCCGGTCCCCGGGGGATTCCGATGAGCCGCACCCGCGCGCTCGGCGCCGAGGGCGAGGCGCTCGCCGCGCAGCTGCTCGAAGCCAACGGCTACACGATCCTGGCCCGCAACGACCGGGTCGAGCGCGTCGAGATCGATCTCGTCGCCCGCCGCGGAAACATGCTCGTCTTCGTCGAGGTGAAAGCGCGCCGCAGCCGCGCACACGGCGCTCCCGAAGAGGCCGTCGATGAACGCAAGCGCCGCCGCCTCGTGCGCGGCGCCGCGGCCTGGCTGCGCGCCCATGGGCCGACCGCGCTCCGCGTGCGCTTCGACGTGATCGTCTGCGAGCCGGACGCCGCGGGCGCCTGGCACCTGCGCCACCTCGAGGGCGCCTTCGACGCCGGGGAATGAGCCCGTCCGGCTCTCAGGGGGTTGCGAAGCCCAGCCGCCGGGCGAGCCCGCGTTGAGGGGCATCGCGAGAGAGGAAGGCGAGCTCGGCCCGTCCTCCGCGGGCCACGTAGAGGGCGCAGGCGAGGTGCCAGAGGTCGGCGCCGCGCAGTCGCCCGTGCGCCAGGATCTCCTGCATCTCGGGCTGGAGGCTCCGATCGGGCAACACCAGGTCGATGGATTCGAACGCCGGGGCCACGAGCTCGCTCGGCAGGCCCTCGCGCGCGGCAGTCGCGAGTGTCTCGGCGATCAGAAGGTCGCCCGCGATCCAATCGTCGAAGCGCTCGAGGGTACGTTGGAGCGCTCGGGCCCGGGGCTCCCCGAGAAGGATCGCGACGAGGAAGGACGCATCGACGTACGCCGAGCTCACCCGCGCGACGCGAGGAAGCGGCGCAGTCCCCCTCGCCGCCGCACCAGCGGACGGACCGAACCGGGTCGCTTCGAGCGCCGCACGAGTACACCATCCGCTTCGAGCTGGCGGAGACGAGCGGGCAGGTCGGGCGACGGCTCGATCGGAACGACGCGAGCGATGAGCTTGCCGCGCTCGGAGATCGTCACCGTGCGACCCTGCTTCACCCGGCGCAGGATCTCGCTGAGCTTCGCCTTGGCCTCATGGACCGGATACGCACGCGCCACGGCGCCAGGATCGCGAAACAGGTCATGATGGTCAAGTAGGAAGAGCCCCCGAGATCCGGAAGCGCCGGGATCAGCTCGCGTCGACCTTCGCAGACTCGCCGTCGGGCTCCGCGTCGGGTGCGGCCAGCCCGGTCTCCGCAGCGTCGGCGGCGCTAGCGACGTCGGAGGCGTCGGGTGCCAGCAGGCCGGAGAGATCGCGCAGTTTCGAGCGCAGCCGCGACTTCTTGCCGGAGAGATTGCGCAGGTAATACAGGCGCGCCCGGCGCACGTGGCCGCGGCTCTTGATCTCGAGCTTCGCGACCGAGGGCGACTCGATCGGGAAGATGCGCTCCACGCCGACGCCCGAGGAGACCTTGCGCACCGTGAAGGTGGCGCTGGGGCCACCGCCGCGGCGCGAGATCACGACGCCTTCGAAGACCTGGATACGCTCCTTGTCGGCCTCGCGGATCTTCACGTGCACGCGCACCGTATCGCCCGCCTTGAAGGGCGGCAGATCGCGGCGCAGCGTCGTGGGATGAACGGCGTCGATGCTTCTCATGACCCTTCCTCTCCTGGCTCACCCGCGAGCAGCTCCGGCCGCCGGGCACGCGTCCGCTCGAGCGAGCGTGCCGCCCGCCAGCGTTCGACCGCGCCATGATCGCCGGAACGGAGCACCTCCGGGACGGCCAGGCCCCCGAAGACTGGCGGCCGAGTGTAGTGCGGTCCTTCCAGAAGTCCCGTCTGGAAGGACTCGTGCGCCACCGACTCGGGATTGCCCACCACCCCGGGCAGCAGCCGGGAGATCCCCTCGACCACCACGAGCGCCGGGAGCTCCCCGCCCGAGAGCACGTAGTCGCCGATCGAGAGCTCCTCGTCGACCGCGAGGTCGATCGCGCGCTGGTCCACGCCCTCGTAGCGCCCGCAGACGAGGACGAGGTGCTCCTCCCGCGCCAGCCGCGCGAGCCGAGCCTGATCGAGCCGTTCCCCCTGAGGGGAGAGCAACACGACCCGGGACTGGCGATCCGGGCCCCTCGGACCCGCCAACGCCTCGATGGCCGCCACCAGAGGCTCGGGCTTCATCAACATGCCGGGCCCGCCGCCGTAGGGCGCAGCGTCGACCGTTCGGTGGCGATCCTGCGTCCAGTCGCGCAGATCGTGCACCGCGACCGCGAGAAGCCCGCGGCGCAGCGCGCTGCCGAGGATCGACTCCTCGAGGAAGGGGCCGAAGAGGCCTGGAAAGATCGTGACGACGTCGATCCGCAATGCGCTACTCCGCCGGAAAGAGCCCCGGCAGGATCTCTACGACGATGCGCCGGTTCTCCGCATCGAAGTGGCGCAAGAGCGCCGCGGGCACCAGGCGCTGGCCGCCGTCCGCAGCCGCGACGACGAACAGGTCGCTCGCACCCGTCGCCCAGATCTCGCGCAGGATTCCCACCGCACTTCCGTCCTCCCCCTCGACCCGGCAGCCGAGGAGCTGGTAGCCGTAGTACTCGCCCGGACCGAGTGCTCGCAGCTCGCCCGGCGCTGCCATCACCAGCAGGCCCTTGCGCTCGAGCGCATCGTCGCGCGTGCGCAGCCCCG
Source organism: uncultured Spirochaetales bacterium (assembly GCA_964413375.1). Lineage (GTDB taxonomy): Bacteria > Myxococcota_A > UBA9160 > UBA9160 > SMWR01 > CAZUYC01. The sequence goes on from CAYPSI010000255.1 coordinate 5,778, forward strand.
CAAGGTCGACGCGCAGCTCGCCGGGGCGGCCCGCCGCGACCGCTCTCACCTCGAAGCACTGCGGCTCGGGGTCGTCCTCGCTGCGTCCGAGCGCAACGCGCTTCAGGTCGAGCAGGTTCTCGGCAACGTCGGCGAAATAGCGTACCCGCAGACCGCCGCGCAGACCGTGGGCACCGACGACGCGACCGATCGGGACGCCCGTCTGCCTGGCTTCAGTCGACGATCTCGAGGCGGCAGTCGGCTCCATCGCGGGAGGCTCCGAGGACGGCGCGCATGGCCTTGGCCACGCGGCCCTGACGGCCGATCACGCGTCCCCGATCATCGGGAGCGGTCTCGAGCTCGAGCAGCGTTCCGCCCTCGGACTCGCGCACGTGGATGGCCTCGGGATTCGTGACGATCGCACGCGCGAGGAAGGCAACCAGCTCGGCCGCGGGGCTCGCCATCAGCTGGCCACCGCTGCGCCGTGCTTGCGCAAGAGCGTCCGCACCACCGGGCTCGGCCGAGCACCCCGAGCGATCCAGGCGTCGATCTGCACCTTCTCGAGCTTCACCCGTTCGGGCTTCGTGCACGGATCGAAGGTCCCGAGATACGCGAGCGGGCGCCCGTCACGCGGCCGCCGCTCGTCGATTGCGACGATCCGGTAGAAGGGCCGCTTCTTCGCGCCGACCCGGGTGAGACGAATCTTGACCATGCCTGTTCCGCCCTGTTCTGTTGCGCCCTGTTGCGCCCTGTTGCACCGGCTGGGAAGCCGTTGGAAATGGCCGACGAAGCTAGGGAAAATCGTTGGGCCGGTCAACGCTGCGCGAGCCCGAGCCGAGCGAGCTCCTTGCGCTGCGAGCACTCGGGGCACGCGTAGCGCACCGCATGCGGCGCCTGGAGCCGATCGTAGTCGCCATCGAGCGCGACCCGCCGTACGCGCGCAACCTGTGCGCCGCAGAAGTCGCAGCGCAGCCCGGTCTCTTCGATCGCTGCGTCCGCTGCGTCCGCCGCATCCGTTCCCGCGGCCGGGGGGGGCTGGTCCATTCTCGCTAGCCTAGCCCACCCGGAGGCGGAGGGCGGCAGGGGCCTCGGCTCCGAACACCCGCCGCAGCGCATCCAGGATCTCGGGCGTCTGCAGGCGCAGCTGCTGGCACCAGACGCTCGAATCGACGGTCGCCTCGAGGGTCCCGTCGCGCAGCGAGGAGGGTTGGCAATGACGGGCGATCTCCGGCCCCACGGCCTCCTCCCAGCGTTCGGCGATCGCAACGATCCGCGCCGCGCTCTCGAAGCCCAGATCCTCGAGGACGCGCGGGACGAGGCGGCCGAGGCGCTCGGGATCGCCCTGCGTGCGCCGCCTCACGCCTCGGCCTCGAGCAGACGGAAGACGAGCCCCGTCGGGAGCTTCGGCGTGAAGAAGGTCGACTTCTGCGGCAGCACCTCGCCGGCCTCGGTGACGCGGAAGACATCCTCGGGGCGCAGCGGATTGAGGTACAAGGCCACCGCGCCGGCGCCCGCGCGCAGGTCGCGCGCCGTCTGCACGGCGTCCTTCGGGTAGTCGATCGCCCCCTGGCTCACGGCTTCCTCGTCGAGACCGAAGACGCCCTCGATCACCTCGCGGTGGATCACGCGCACGCCGAGCTCATCGGCGGAGGCGCGCGGCCGCCAGAAGATCCGGAGCCTGCCCGAGGCATCGTCGGCTGCGAACGCGTGGGAGCCGCGCAGCGGCCCGAGCTCCTCCTCGAGCAGTTGCGTCACGGCCTCCGGGCCGGGAAGCGGCAGCTCGCGCCGCGACCAGCCCGGGAGCCGCGCGGCCCAGGTCGCATCGTCCGGCGGCGGACCGCGGCGCACGAGGCGGTGGATCGGGAGCAGCAGGCTTCCTGGCGCGTACGCGTTCGCGAAGCA
>CAYPSI010000256.1:0-2198 GCA_964413375.1 uncultured Spirochaetales bacterium
TCGCGGTGGATGACACCGTGGGCGTGCGCGAAGGCGACCGGCTCGCAGATGCGCAGCAGCAGCCGCAGCCGCTCGCGCAGCGGCAGCCCCTCCCCGACGAGCTCGTCGAGCCGCTTGCCGGACACGAGCTTCATCGCGTAGAAGACGCGCCCGTCGGGCAGCTCGCCCACGTCATGCACCGGCACGATCCCGGGGTGCTCGAGGCGCGCGAGGATCTTGGCCTCGCGGCGCAGGCGGGCCGCGGTGTCGGGGTCGGCCGCCTCCACGGTGATGACCTTCAGCGCCACGTCGCGTTCGAGCTCCCGGTCGCGCGCGAGGTAGACGACGCCCATGCCACCACGGGCAACCTCGCGCTGCAGCTCGTAGCGCGTGCCCGTGAGGTCCGGCCACTGCGTCACCTGGCGCAGGCGGTCGAGTGCTCTGTCGCTGGGCGTCGTCACGCGGGGTCGGCCCCGAAGAGAGCGCTCGCCTCGGCACGGAACTCTTCCTCGCTCGCCGTGATCTCGCGCAGCTTCTCGAGCAGCACGTTGCGCAGCTCGCGCCGGGCCCAGTGCAGGTGGTTCGTGACCTGCGTGACGGGCAGGGAGAACTCCGCGGCCAGGTCGGCGTAGCGCGGGCGCTCCGACGGGTCGTGGTCCTCGAGGTCGTAGCGCTCGAAGACCGCGAACGCAACCTCCCGACTGGTTCCCGCACAGCGCTGCCGCAGCGCCTGCACTGCGAGCGCGAACAGGCCCCGCGACCACTCGCGCTGGAACTCCGCCTCGAGGTCGCTGCCGTCGGCGAGCTGGAGCTCGCGCGTCTCGCCGTCCGCATCCTGCGACTCGAGCGGGACCAGCGTCGTCCCGCCGCCGCGCTTGAGCCGCCGCGCGTCCCGCCGCTGGTTGGCGACGAAGGCCTCGAGGCAGGCGAGCAGGTACGTGCGGAAGCGACCGCGCGCGGGCTCGTAACGCGCGAGCCAGCCCTTCTCGAGCGCGGCGGCGAAGAAGCCCTGCGCCAGGTCCTCGGCTTCTTCCTCGCGCACGCGCCAGCGCACGCGAAGGTGGCGGTAAACCGGCCGCCAGTACGCGGCCACGACCGCTTCGAGCGCGCGAGCACGTTCCTGCTCGTCCCGGCTGCGGACGGCCAGGACCACCGAGCGATGCGTCTCTGGGAAAGCCAACGCCGCCCCCGGCCACTCTCTCAGAGGTTCGCGAAGTCGTCGGTCGCCTGCACCAGCTCGCTGCGGATTCCCGGCTCCTTCATGCTGTGGCCGGCGTCCTTCACGATCACGAGCTTCGCCTTCGGCCAGCGCTTGTGCAGCGCCCAGGCGCTCGCCGCCGGGCACACGACGTCGTAGCGCCCCTGCACGATCACGCCGGGCAGGTGGGCGATCTTCGAGGCGTCGTCGACGAGCTGCGTCTCGCTGCGCAGGAACGCCCCGTTCACGAAGTAGTGGCACTCGATGCGCGCGAAGGCGTCGGCGAAGGAGTCGCCCCCGAAGTGCGCGATCAGGTCGGGATCCGGGTAGAGCTTGCTGGTGCTGCCCTCCCAGATCGACCAGGCTTTGGCGGCGGCGCTCCTGACGGCGGGGTCCTCCGAGGTGAGCCGCCGGTAGTAGGCGCTCATCAGGTCGCCGCGCTCGACCTCCGGGATCGGCTTCAGGTACTCGTCCCACGCGTCGGGAAAGAGCCAGCTCGCCCCTTCCTGGTAGAACCAGAGCAGCTCCTTCCGCCGCAGCAGGAAGATGCCGCGCACCACGAGGCCAGTGCAGCGCTCGGGATGCGTCTCGGCGTAGGCGAGTGCTAACGTGCTGCCCCAGCTGCCGCCGAAGACGAGCCACTTGTCGATCCCGAGCTGCTCGCGGATCCGCTCGATGTCGGCCACCAGGTCCCAGGTGGTGTTCTCGCGCAGCTCCGCGTGCGGCGTGCTCTTGCCGCTGCCGCGCTGGTCGAAGAGTGTGAGGTGCCAGCGCTTCGGGTCGAAGTAGCGGCGGTAGTCGGGGTCCAGCCCGCCACCCGGTCCACCGTGCAGGAATACGGCCTTCTTCCCCTTCGGGTTGCCCACCTGCTCGTAGTGGACGGTGTGCAGGCTGGAGACCCTCAGGAAGCCGTCGTCGAAGGGCTCGATCTCAGGGTAGAGCTCGCGCACGTGGATCCTCCCTCGTGTTTGCAACGAGGGGGGATTGTAGTCGCTTCGAGCCCGGGCGCGAGAGCGAGCGG
>CAYPSI010000257.1:0-5756 GCA_964413375.1 uncultured Spirochaetales bacterium
GAGGTGCCATCGCAGCGCTCGATTTCGCCCAGTAGAGCGGATCCATCCGAAGCCTGCTCCTACGGGTCTCTTCCAGAGCGCGGAGACACTCTCATGCGGCCTCAGCGCCGAGCTAGATCCTCGATGGCACGATCAGCCTGGTCGATCGCCGAGTCGATCGTGGCCCGGGCTCCCGCGTCGGAGTTGGCCACGGCAATCCGCCCCAAGCGTGCTCGGCCGATCACGTGCGGAAGTTCGTCCTCCGCCTCCACGGCGTCGAAGAGCGGGTTGTAGGAATAGGCGTATCCGTGAGCCCAGCGGTTGACCGTAATGGCCTCGATGTCTCGCGTCGGATCGAAGCCGGCGCTCGCAAGCGTTCCGGTGAGCTGCGTGCGGATCTCACGCTCGATGTTCGCGAAGGGTGTCCCCAGCATCCGATGGCGCTCTGCCCGGAACTGCTCACGAGGCGTCAACGCCGTGTCGGCGATCTTCCCGAATCGCTCCATGTGGACGACGACCGGTTCCTCTGGACCTCCGGAGAATTCATAGCCGCCCAGGCTCACCGGGAAGTCGATCATGGCGTTGGCGTGGTAGCTGCCAGGGGCCGCCACGGCCCCGATTCCGATCTTCTTCCAGGCCTGCCAGTTTCGCAGGAGTACCGTCGAATAGATGATCGGAACCTTCACGGCCAGCGCGAGCGCCTCGCGTTGGCGAGCGGGAAGCTCCGGACACAGGTATGGGATCATCGCGTTGTAGCCGGCCAGCACGCAGGAACGCGCCCAGACGCGATCGGCACGACCGCCACGGACGTAGGTGACCGCGACGCGATCGGCAGAGTCCGGCGCGCCGTCGTGTTCGACCCGCACCGCGGTGCTCGAAAGGCGCACTCTCACCTTCGAGCTCGGCTCGTCGAGTCGCGAGTAGTCGAAGCGCGCGGCGACGATGTCATCCATGGTCGAGCCAGGTGCCACTCGTGGAATCATCGCGCGCACGAGGAGCCGCGCGATCGATGCGTTCCCGTCTGGAAAGTGCGCGATGTAGGGATCGTCCTCGAAGCCGACGACGGGAAGGCTCGTGGCCTTGAATCCGGGCATCCGGACGTAGTCGAGGGCATCGATCGCCGGAGCGCTGGCGAGCGACGAGCCCAGATCGGTCGCGACACCTTCGAGCAGGGCGAAAACCTCGGGCTCGCGAATGTCGAAGTAGCGCTCGAGAAAGGTTCGATAGCTGATGGTCGCGAGATAGGCGCTCTGGCGATCTGCCGGAATGTTCGTGAGCAGATTCTCGTGCGCCTCGAGCAGCCGTCGCATCTCGAGGCGCGCAGGATCCGAGATCGGCATCTGGGCAACGGCCTCTGAGACGGTAAGGGACGTAGCAGCGAGCGGGAGGTAACCACCGGAGTAGGCGACCACCTCGAAGGGTACGACGCGATCGACACCGTAGGTTGCGCGGTCGAAGAAGGTAGCGCCGCGCAATCCGTGTCGACGAAAGAAGTCAACGTCATAAGCGGCGCCGAGTTTCGCGATGTCGACGCCGATGTCTCGCAACAGCAGCTTCGAAGCGTCGCTGTAGTACTGCGGACTCTCGAGCGTCTGGCTGCCGCCGTAGGCAATTACGCTTCGGTCCCCGACCTGGAACTCGTTGCGCTTCGCGTGCCCACCAAAGTCATCGTGATTGTCGAGGATCAGGATTCGCGCCGAGGGATTTTTGCGGAGCTGCAGATACGCCGCCGAGAGACCACTGATGCCACCCCCCACGACCACCAGGTCGTAGATCCCCGAATCCGGCTCGTGGATGGAGCCCCAGCTCGAGTTGCCTCCAGACGCGAGCTCGTGAGCGACTTCGAAAGAGCCGACGTGACTTCCACGCAGGCCACTACGGATCGGCGGATAGCTCAGGAGATCGTCAGATATGGCTCCGCTGGATTCCGTCCTGGTCGGGCCGACGCATCCGGGGACGAGCACCCCGGCAGCGACAGCGCCGACACCATTCAAGAAGTCCCGGCGCGAGATTGCGCGATCCATTCCGAGCCTGCGATCATCGGCACTCATGGCGTCGCCTCTCGAGCCGGGCTGCGCGCTCGACGATAGACCCGTAGCATCTCGCCCTTCTTGCACACCACCACCGTCGCACTCCAGTTCTCCACTCCGCGATTCGCGGCTTCCTCGCCGACGAGCTCCATCAGGCGCGGGAAGTCGCGGGGCCGCAGCCGGACATACTCCTTGCGCGGAGGGATTTCTAGCGGCGTTCTTGGCAACGTCCGAGTACTCCCATTCGGTCCGCATCCGGGGAGTGCCCCAGCCGGGCGTCGATCAGCGCGCGCTCGTAGTTCTGTTCGGCCAGGGAATAGTTGCCAGCCCGCTGCCGGGAGGTGCACCCAGGCGACCCAGGGCCGCCACGCGACGAGCAGGCCGCCGAAGACCGCGAACAGCACGAAGACGAAGTGCAAGACGACCGTCGTGTCGGCCAGGAACTGGAATCCCATGCAGGCAGGAACCTCTCGGCTGCAGCCGTCAAGACCTCACTGACCGGCGGCGCTCACCACAGGCCGAGCAGCTTCCACCAGGTCACGCCGACCGTCATCCAGATGGCGAGGTTCGTGACGGAGGCGGCGAGGCCGATGCGCCACCAGGTCGCCTGCGAGACGTATCCGGCGCCGAAGTAGATCGGCCCCGGTGTCGTGCCGTAGTGCGTGAGGCCAGCCATCAGGTTGGACGCATACGCGAGCGACAAGACGGCGATCCCCGCCGGCACGCCCGCCGCCAGCATGACGGCCAGGAACGGGATGAACATCGCCGTGGCGTGCGCGGTGATGCTCGCGAACCCGTAGTGCACGAAGAAGTAGACGAGCACGAGCGCCAGCAGCACTGCGCCCCAGGGCCAGCCTTCCGTGAGGGCCCCCACCGACCCGGCGAAGCGCCCGGTGAGGCCGGTCTCGCCGAGGGCGCCCGCGAGCTGCACGAGGCCCCCGTACCAGATGAACACGTCCCAGGCGCCGCGCTCGGACTTGACGTCCTCCCAGTCGATCACACCCGAGACCAGCAGCACGCCGATCCCGAGCAAGGCCACCGCCGCGTAGTGGATGCCGTGCAAGGCCGTCGTCATCCAGAGCGCCGCCACCAGCGCGAACACGAGCAGCATCCGCAGCTCCGCCCCGGACATGGGGCCCATCGCTGCGAGCTCCGCCCGCGCGATCTCGGTCGCGCGCGGCGTATGGGTCACCTCCGGTGGCGACAAGCGATGGACCAGCAGGCCGACGGCGAGCAGGCTCAGCAGTCCCGGCACGATGCCGCCCGCGAACCACTGGCCGTAGCCGATCTCGACGCCCGCGGTGTTCGCCGCGAAGGCTGCGATCAGGGCGTTCGCCGCCTGGCCGGTCAGGAAGATCGCGCAGTTCACCACGCAGCACTGGTAGAGAAGGATCATCAGGAAGGCGCCGAGCCGGCCAGCCGTCGGGCCGGGGTGCGAGTCGTAGGCCACGGCCAGGCTCTTCGCGATCGGGAAGATGATGCCGCCGGAGCGCGCTGCGTTCGAGGGAATGAAGCTCGCGAGCACGAACTCGGTGAGCACCAGCGCATAGCCGAGTCCCAGCGAAGTCCTTCCCAGCGAGCGGATGAACAAAAACGCGATTCGCCGTCCCAGCCCCGTCTTGATCATGCCGCGCGACATGAAGAACGCCGCGAGCACGAGCCACACGATCGGGTCGCCGTAGCCCGCCAAGGCCTCTTCGATCGGCTGGACGCCGAGCACGACGGTCGCGGCCACGCCGAGCAGCACCATCGCGCCGCCGGGAAGCGGCTGGAGCGTGAGCCCGACCACGGTCGCCACGAAGATCGCCAGCAGGCCCCAGGAATCGGCAGCGATGCCCTCGGGTCGTGGGACGGCGGCGATGACGGCACCGACTCCGATCACCGCCGCCCAACGCCTGAGGCGCGCCGGTGCGGGCGCTTCCTTCGTCGAGATCATGGGTCAACCTAGCATGCCCCGACCCCGGCGGCCTCCATTGGGCTACGCGCTGGAGTCCGTCAGGTAGCGCGTGAACACCGTCGTCAGCTCGTCGGCGCCCCGCGCGCGGTAGAACTCCGGGCTGGCGTTGATCGCCACGCCTTCGGCCGCGGCCACGACGACGAAGGCAGCGACGTCGAGATCTCGCACACGGAGCTCGCTCCGATGCGAGGCCAGGAACTCACGGACCCATTCGACCACGTTTCCGCGCGCCTCCGCCACGCGCCGGCGAAAGAGCGCGTTTGGCACCTGCTCGAGGGAACGGTACAACGCGGGAGCATCAGGGCGCGCCTGGACGAGCAGCTGGAGCAGACGCCGCAGGCCGTCGGCGATCGACTCGTCAGGATCGAAGGAGACGCTCTGGAGCACCCCGAGCAGGCCTTTGATCTCGCGTCGGATCAGGGCGTCGAAGATCTGCTCCTTGTCGGCGAAGTACTGGTAGATCGTTCCGACGCTCACGCCGGCGCGCTCCGCGATCCGGTTGGTCGTGGCGCCGGCGTACCCCTCGCGCTGCAGGACCTGAGCCGCGGCCTCGAGCACGACCGCGATCGTCTGCTGCGCGCGCGCCTGTTTCGCTCGTCTTCTCATGGGCTTGGCCGCGGAGCGGGCCATCGGGAGTCCTTCCTGAAAACGCGAGTAGCCGGGATATGAGCAAACGCTCAGAATCTTGTCGAGCCCCGTGTCTGGCGTGGAAAGCGAGAGGGAGCTGATCGTGGCGGAGATCCAGTACGCCTACTCCACCGAGCCGACGCGAAATCCGTTCCGCTACCTGCTCGCCGTGTGGAGGGCGCTGCGCGATCCCACGGATACCTACGAGGTGGCAATCGTGGAGATGGGCTTCGCGCGCTCGCGCCTCGGCCGCCGCTTCGCGCGCTGGGAGGATGTGGTCGACACCCTGCGCCGCGATGCGCGGACGCAGCCTGCCTTGCTGGCCCGGCGGCCATGCGACCCGATCGACCTCGGCGCGCTCGCGCGGATGCGCGAAGGTACGCTCGGCCGCGTCTTTGCCGAGCACTGCCGGGCACGCGGCATCAACCCGAACCTCGGCTACATCCCCCCGGAGAGCGACGTCGACTGGATGCTCCATCACATCGCGCTCACCCACGACGTCTGGCACGTCGTGACGGGGTGGGGCAACGACCTGACCGGCGAGACCGGGCTTGGCGGCTTCTACATGGGCCAGCTCGGCGCGCCCGCGTTCTTCGGGTACCTGATCGGGCTCCTCTCGCTCAGCACCGCCCTTCGGCGCCGCTCCTTCCAGGAATTCATGGAGGCCGTTACGACAGGCTACGAGATGGGCAAGCGCGCCGAGCCACTCGTCGGTGTGGACTGGTCGACCCTCTGGGACGTGCCCCTGGGCGACGTGCGTGCCCGGTTCGGACTCAGCGGGGCACGTGTCATCGGAGAGGGCATCCGCGCAGCCGCCTGACGGCCTTCGCAGTTCGCCGGTGGCGGCCGACAGCTTCAGCGGCTCGTCAGGCGGACGCGCTCCTCGAACGAGGAGGCGGTCACGCGGTAGACGAGTCGGCCCACTGCGTCAGGCTTGTCCTCCAGCAGGCCACCGATCTTGCTGACGGCCCGCTGCGAGCGGACGTTCCCCGCGCTCACGAACAGGACCACCGAGCTCACGAACCTGAACGCGTGGCGCATCATGAGTTGCTTCAATTCACCGTAGGGGTAGGCGATGCCGCCGTCGGGATCCGTCATCGCCTGCCCTCCGGGCTGGCCGCGGCCAGCCGCCGCGCCACGCCGGGCAGCGAGTCGGGCGTGAG
>CAYPSI010000258.1:0-3352 GCA_964413375.1 uncultured Spirochaetales bacterium
TCGGCCTCTTCCTCGCCGAGCTTCGCTAGGGGCTGCGTCCATAAGCTCTCCGCGCTGCGACGGCGCAGCTGGCGCGTGCGGCCCGAGCTCAGGGCGAGCCGAGGTAGTCCAGCTTGCCCAGCTCGACGCCACCCTGTCGCAGCAGCGCGTAGGTCAGCGTCGCGTGGAAGAAGAAGTTGGGCAGCGAAAAGTGCTTCAGGAAGACCTCGCCGGTGAAGGGTACGCTCCGGCCGGCGCTCAGCGGGCGCCGCGCTGCGCCGCGCGGAGCTGGTTTGCGGTGAGCGTCGAGCCGTCGGGGCTCCACCCGGGCGGCGCGAAGAGGAGGCCGAGCGCGTCGCGCAGCGAGCGGGCCCGCGCGGCCTCGCGCAGCATCGCCAGCCACTCGTGGAAGGCGATCCGGAACGGATCGAAAGTGGTGAGGTTCTTCGTCAGTCCGAAATGGACTGGCGCGCGCTCGGGCTCGAAGGTCCCGAAGAGGCGGTCCCAGACGATCAGGATGCCCGCGTGGTTGCGGTCGAGATACTCGACGTTGGTGCCGTGGTGGACGCGGTGATGCGAGGGCGTGTTGAAGAGCCGCTCGAAATGGCCGAGCCGGCCCACCAGCTCGGTGTGCAGCCAGAACTGGTAGAGCAGGCTGATCCCGACCTGCGCCTGCACCATCAACGGATGGAAGCCCAGCAGCGGGAGCCAGATGTAGAAGGGCACCGTCGTGAAGGGCGTCGTCCACGACTGGCGCAGCGCCGTCGAGAGATTGTAGTGCTGGCTCGAGTGGTGGTTCTCGTGCGCGGCCCACAGGAAACGGACCTCGTGCGAGGCGCGGTGCCAGGTGTAATACACGAGATCCTCGGCGAAGAAGAGCGCGACGAAGGCCCAGGCGCCGCTTCCGATCTCGAAGATCCGGTGCTCGTAGGCGAAGAAAAAGAGCAGCGCGATGCTGCCCTGCACCAGTGCCGCGACGACGACATTGCCGAAGCCCATCCACAGGCTCGCGGCCGTGTCGCGGCGCTCGTAGCCGGCGAGGTCTCGGCGCCCGGTCCGGCGCAGCGCGAGGTGCCGCCGCCGCTCGAGCGCGATCAGCGCAAAGAAGACCGGGACCGCGAGATAGACCAGGATCGACATGGCGCGCGCCCGTCTGCGAGGAACGAACCCGCCGCTGAGTCTAGCGCTGCGAGGAGCCCCGGTGGACACTCTGTCAGCCGGATCGAGGCGACGCGCAGGCGCCTGGTTACGCCGGGCGCTGCATCCTTGGGATGCTTCGCCGGCGCGAGCGAGGCTTTGACATCGCCCTCGCGCCGCGAAGAGCTCCCGATGCTTCCACTCGGGTCAGGACGGCGGCGTGCCCGACGTCCAGGACGCGAGCCGGGTCGCCAGCTGCTCGGCCCATGCGTTCATCGCGTTCTCGGCGTCGCCCCACTGCCACTGCGCGGCCGTCTTCAGGCTGCCGCCACCGACGCGCTTGTCGACCGCCGCCACCAGCACCTGGTGCGTGACCGAGTCCATCGCCTTCATTTCCGCCTCCGCGCTCCCGACGAAGCCATAGCTGCCGGTGGCGAGGTACTTCAGCGTGTTGAGCCCGCGCGCCTGCGGAACGATCATCGAGATCGTGCGCAGGACCGGCGTGGCGGTGTCCGCGTCGACCAGTGCCACTTCGAGCATGAGCACGCCCGGGCCCGGCTGCTGCACGAGCTCGAACTTCTTCGACAGCTGCTGCTCGATCGTCTGGAAGAAGTAGTCGCTGAGCTTGTGCTGATCCTCGGGAGATACCTTGGTCTCGTCGCCGCCCCAGAAGGTGACCGGGGCGATCAGGACCTTGTGGTATTGCGTCCAGCGGGCGCTCGGGTCGAGGTAGCGCAGGCCGGCCACCGCCTCGCCCGAGCCCGCGATCGCCGCTCCGGAGAGACGCCCGGGCGTCTCGGTCGCAGTCAAGCGCGCACACAGGTCCGGTCCCAGGAAGGCGCAGTAGTCCTGATCGCCGACCTTCACCTGCTGCGTCGTGGCGCAGCCCGCGGCCGCGAGCGCAAAGGCTGCCATCGCGAGGGTCGATCGAAGCGACGCGAAAATCGTGGTTTGCATCCGCATCGTCACCTGAACTGAATTTGGCGCACACGCTATCGTGCGGATAGCCTGGCGTCCATCCATGCAGCGCACGCAGGAGGCGTGACGCGCGGGCCGTGCGGTGCTCGGCACGCGCGAGGCGACCTCGCGTCCGGTCGTGCCGTGGAGCGCTCGTCTCAGCAGCGATGCGGAGCGAGGACCTTCCGGAGCGCGCGGGCGGTGTGCGAACGGGGGCTCTGCGCCACTTCCTCGGGAGTGCCCTCGGCGACGATCTCGCCGCCCCTCTCGCCGCCCTCGGGGCCGAGGTCGACCACCCAGTCCGCGCACTTGATCACGTCCGGGTGGTGCTCGATCACGAGCACGCTGTTGCCGGCATCGACCAGCCGGTTCAGCAGCTCGAGCAGGCGCTGCACGTCCGCGAAGTGCAGGCCGGTGGTCGGCTCGTCGAGCAGGTAGAGGGTCCGTCCGGTTGCACGGCGCGCGAGCTCGCGCGCGAGCTTGATGCGCTGCGCCTCTCCGCCCGAGAGCGTCGTGGCCGGCTGGCCGAGCTTCAGGTAGTCGAGGCCGACGTCGTGCAGGGTCTGTAGCGGGCGCCGCACGGACTCGACGTTCTCCATGAATCCGACAGCCTCCTCGACCGTCATCTCGAGGATCTCGGCGATGTTGCGGCCCTTGTACGCGATCTCGAGCGTCTCGCGGTCGAAGCGCTTCCCGCGGCAGGCCTCGCAGACGACGAAGAGATCCGGCAGGAAATGCATCTCGATGCGCAGCAGGCCGTCGCCCTTGCAGGCCTCGCAGCGTCCGCCCTTCACGTTGAAGCTGAAGCGGCCCGGTGCGTAGCCGCGGACCCTGGCCTCCGGCACGCGGCTCAAGAGCTGGCGGATCCCGTCGAGACATCCGGTATAGGTCGCGGGATTGCTGCGGGGAGTGCGACCGATCGGAGACTGGTCGACGTCCACCACCTTGTCGATCTGCTCCACGCCCGTGAGCGCTTCGAAACGTCCGGGCGGCTGCTCCGCAGCGTGCAGTCGGGCCGCGAGCGCGCGGTGGAGCGTGTAGTTCACCAGCGTGCTCTTGCCCGAGCCCGAGACGCCGGTGACGACGGTCAGGAGCCCGAGCGGAACGCGCAGCTCGACGTTCTTGAGATTGTGCTCGCGGCAGCCGCTGATCCGGATCGACCGCGGGCCGACGGGCCGCCGCTTCGGCACCGGGATCGTGCGGCGTCCGGAGAGGTAGGCGCCGGTCAGCGAGTCCGGGCTCGCGACGATCTCCGCCGGCGGGCCTTCCGCGACGATGC
>CAYPSI010000259.1:0-10988 GCA_964413375.1 uncultured Spirochaetales bacterium
CCATGCGCACCCGCGGCACGAGCGGCAATCCGCCGAACCGCTTCGAGGCGCTGCGCAGCGTCCCGACGCCCGAGGAGAGCGCCGAGCTCGAAACGCGCCATCCCGACACGAGGCTCCTCGCCGACCCCTCGCGGACGATCCTCGCCACGAACGAGAGCCCCGACGTCGGCTTCGACGCCAGCGTGAACCCCTACCGCGGCTGCGAGCATGGCTGCTCGTATTGTTTCGCGAGGCCCACGCACGAGTATCTGGGGTTCTCCGCGGGGCTCGACTTCGAGACGCGCATCCTGGTGAAGGAGCGGGCGCCGGAGCTCTTGCGCAAGCGGCTCGCGTCGCGCAGCTGGAAGCCGCAGGTCGTGGCGCTCTCGGGTGTCACCGACGCCTATCAGCCCGCCGAGCGGCGCCTCGGGATCACGCGGGGCTGTCTCGAGGTGCTCGCGGATTTCCGCAATCCAGTGACGGTCGTGACGAAGAGCTTTCTGGTGACGCGCGATGCGGACCTGCTCGGAGAGCTCGCGCGTTTCGGTGCCGCGAGCGTGCTGATCTCGCTCACGACGCTCGATCCCGAGCTCCAGCGCCGGATGGAGCCGCGAGCGGCTCCGCCCAGCCGCCGCCTCGCGGCGATCGAGATCCTCGCCGCGGCGGGTGTCCCGGTCGGCGTGATGGTCGCGCCGATCGTCCCGGGTCTCACAGACCACGAGGCGCCGCGAATCCTGGCCGCCGCGGCGGCTGCGGGAGCGCGCTTCGCGGGGCGGGTGGTGCTGCGTCTGCCGCACGGCGTGAAGGAGATCTTCGACGGCTGGCTCGCCGAGCACTATCCCGAGCGCCGCGCGCGCGTGCTCTCGCGGGTGCGCGCGCTCCGCGGCGGGCGGCTCTACGACTCGCGCTACGGCGCGCGCCAGCGCGGGGAGGGTCCCTGGGCCGACGAGATGGCGGCGCTCTTCGACCTGGCGCGGCGCCGCGCGGGCCTCGCGGAGCGCGGCCCGGAGCTCTCGGCGGCGGGCTTTCGCCGCGTGTCTGGTTCCGGCGGCCAGCTCGCGCTGCTCTGAGCTGCGACCCGCGCCGCTGCTGCGGACGCAAGCGCCTGGTTCCACGTCGCTCTCACGCGTGGCGATCGAGCCAGCGGGCGAGCTCCAGTGCGGCGGGTCGACGGAAGCGCCGGTACCAATCGAAACGCTCGAGCGACTGGCGAAGCGCGCGCTCGCCGCTCGGAAGCGGATTCGCCGCGAAGAAGCGTGCGACGGATCGGCGCTGCGCGGGAGCGAGCAGATGCCAGGTGGACTCCACCAGACGGCTGGCAAGGAGCGGCGGCATGCGCCGTCGCAACCGCGTCCACCGGGCCTGCACGAAGCTCCAGGTGGCTGCCCGAGCCGCGGGGTTCGCCAGCATCCGCGCGAGCAGCGGCACCACATCCTGCGTCGCTACGGCCTGCGTGAGCGCGAGCGCGAGGCTTTTCTCGACGAGACGCGGCGCGCGGAAGGCTGCGAGCGCGAGCAGAAAGCGGCGCGCCTCCTGGGGTGTCGTGGCATCCCGCATCGCGACCTGGAAGCGCCGGTGCAGCCCCGCATCGCCCACGCGGGCCGCGAGCGCCACCATACCGTCCGCGAGGTTCGGATCGATCGCGTCGCGGTCGGCGAGGTAGTCCTCGCAGCATGCCGCCGCGCGGGCGATCACGCCCGGCTCGGCGGCGATTGCTCCGACGAGATCGATCAGGGCCGCTCGCCGAAGCCTCGTCGCCTGGCTCTCGCCCGGTCGCGGCTCGAAGGGCATGGCTTCGAGCTCCGGACCGAAATGCGCGGAGAGGAAGCTGCGCAGCGCGGCCTCGCTGCGCGGCGCCGCGTCCGGAACGAGGGAGTGGGTGAGGAATGCGAGCGGCCGCGAGAGCGCGACGAGCACGTCGGCGTCGCGCTCGGAAGCGAGGCGCCGGGTCAGCTCGAGGAGGGTCGAGATCCCCGCCTGCCCCGCGCGCACGAGCGCCCATTGATGATCCACGAGACCCATTCGCTCGAGCGCCGGAAGGTCGTCCAACGAGTCGAGCAGCGCCCGGAGTCCTCGCGGCCCGTGATCGGGGCGGTAGAAGCCGGCCTCCTCCGCGTTTCCATACACGAAGCGGGGAGCGGGAGCGCGACCGAGGTCGACGCTCTGGCTGCGACGCGTCACGAGCGCGCGAAGCTCGCGGCCGCGTCCGCGGCCCGGGCCGGCGACGCGGGCCAGCCACGGAATCGGCCAGAGCTGCGAAGCCTTGCGGGGGGCCGCGCTTCGTCCGGCTCCGCGTTGCGGCGCTTCGCGGAAGCGCTGCTGGTGCAGCCGAAGCTCGCTGCGACCGCGCACGCGACGACTGCGGATCCGAAGCACCGGGTAGCCCGGCTGCTCGATCCAGGCGCGTGCCAGCGCTTCTACCGGCTGGCCGGAGACCTCGTGCAGCGCCCGCCAGAGGTCGGCCGCGACGGCATTGCCTTCGCGGTGGCGCCGGATGTAGCGGCGGACGCCGCGCTGGAAGGCGCTGCGGCCGAGGTAGCGCTCGAGCATCCGCACCACCGCCGCACCCTTTTCGTAGGTGATGAGATCGAAGTTCTCGGCGGCCTCGGCCGGAGTGCGCACCTCGCAGCCGATCGGGTGGGTGTGGCGCAGCGCGTCGAGGTCGAGCGCTGCGGAGCGCCCGTGCTGGAACTCGTGCCACATGCGCCACTCGGGCCGCCACTGGTCGACGACGCTGAAGGCCATCCAGGTGGCGAAGGCCTCGTTGAGCCAGAGATCGTCCCACCACGCCATCGTGACGAGATCGCCGTACCACATGTGGGCGAGCTCGTGCGCAATCACCTCCGCCGCGCGCTTCTGCTCGGCGAGGGTCGCTCGGCGCGGGTCGAGGAGCAGCAGCGTCTCCCGGAAGAAGACGGCCCCCGCGTTCTCCATCGCGCCGAACTCGAAGTCCGGCACCGCGACGAGATCGAGCTTCGCGTAGGGGTAGGGCAAGCCGAAGTAGCGCTCGAGGCGCAGCAGGCTCTCGCGTGCGGCCTCGAGTGCGAAGGCCGAGAGGCGACCCTTCTTCGGCGCGCTCCAGACGCGAATTGGTGTCGGGCCGACGAAGACCCGGCGTGAGCCCTCGAGGGGGCCCACGGCGAGCGCCACGAGGTAGGTCGAGAGGGGCGGCGTCGCTGCGAAGACGACGGTCTTGCGGCCGGGTCCGGCCGCGCGGCTGGCGATTTCCGGCGCGTTCGAGAGAACGGTGTGCGACGCTGCCGTCGTGACCGAGATCTGGAAGCGGGCCTTCATCGCCGGCTCGTCGAAGCAGGGGAAGAACTTGCGCGCCTCGGTGGGCTCGAGCTGGGTGAAGGCGTAGCGGTGGCGCCCGGAGGCCGCGCGGTAGAGGCCGCAGAGGTCTCCGCGTAGCCGTCCCGAAAAGGCGAGGCGCAGGGTCGCCTCTCCGGCCGGAAGCGTGTGCGGGAAGCGGACCTCGATCGTTTCGGAGTCGGGCGACGCGACGATCTTCCCCGCGTGAACGCCGTTGCCCGACTCGAGTCGCGGGCGCAGCACCCGCAGGTCGACCGCGTGCAGGCGTAGCGCGCGCTTCGGCCGCGCGAGTCGCAGCGCGATCGACACCTCGCCGCGGTAGGCGTCGCCGCGCGCGGGATCGAGCTCGACGTGAAGCTCCACCCGTTCCGGCCGCACCTCGGGATCGAGGCGCAAGGCACGCGCTCGTCGCGGTCGTCGCGTCAGGGGATCAGCCCCGCGCGCCGGCTGGCCGCGAGGGCGTCGATCGCCTCGCTACGCCGGATCGCGGTGCGCACCTCGTCTGCGAAGGCGCGCCTGCGGGCCGCGAGTTCCGCTCCGCCGGTGCCGAGCAGGCCCCGATTGCGCGCGAGCTCGAAGGCGGAACGGAAGATGGCCTGCGAGAGCGACGCGGCGCTGTGGATACGGCGCTGGAGGTGGTACTGGCGACCGAGGCCCAGGCACTCTTCGACCAGGCGCGCCTCGTCGACCGGTTCGCCGGCGTCGTGACGCGCGAGAAGGTCCGCCGCGACACCGTAGGCCTCGACGAAGGGGCGCAGCACGCGGTGTGAGGAGAAGGGGCGGAAGCGCCCGAGCAGCGAGCGGATCTCGCTCCTTCCGCCCCGCACGCGCGCTTCCCAGTCGGGATCGACCTGTCGGAGCTCGTGTGCGACCTCGCCGCGAAAGGTCTGCTTGTCCGCGAAGAAGAACTCGAACTTGAGCAGATCGCGCACGTGGAAGATTTCGTCCCAGAAGGCGGCGAGGGAGTCCGTGGCGTCATCCTCGGCCGCGCGCAGCAGTGCGAGCTCCGCGACCGCCGCCGTCACGAAGAAGTGGATCACCGTATTGCGGTAGTACGCGGCCGCGAGCTGCTGCTCGGGACCGATTCGATACACCGGTTCGGGCCCGTCGCGGAAGCAGCTCACGACCCCGTTCTCGACCAGTGCGTCGAGCTCGCGGCGCACCACCTCCGCTTCGTCGAGGCGGAGTTCCTCCGTCGTGGGCAGGCCGCGCGAGCGCACGAAGTGCAGCAGGTTGCGCAGGGCCACCACCGTCTCTTCGACGGAGAGAGCGCGGAAGCCGCTTCCGACCATCGCCAGCGTGACCAGCGAGCAGGGCGTGATCGGCGTCGCCCGATTGATGCGGACGCAGACCTCGAAGGCGAGCTTGCGCAGCGCCAGGCTCTGTTCGTCCGGGTCCGGTTCCGTCGCCGGGGAGGCCCGCCCCAGCGCCTTGGCGAGCGAGAGCGGTTCGCCGAAGCGGATGTGGATGCCGCCGTAGCGGCGCCCGAGGCGTCGGATCAGGCGCACGAACCAGGAGAAGCTCTCGCGCTGCTTGGGCGCGCCGCCCTGCTCGGCGGCGTACTCGCCCACGTCCTGGATCTGGTCGTAGGCGATCGACACCGGGACGAGTATCACGTCCTCCGCCTTGCCGCGCCGATAGGCGTCGACCACGTAGGCCAGCATTCCGAAGCGCGGCGGGAGCAGCTTGCCGGTCCGCGAGCGTCCGCCTTCGACGTACCACTCGAGCGTAAAGCGCTTCTCGACCAGGTAGTCGATGTAGTGCTGGAGCACGAACTTGTAGACCAGGTCGTCCTTGAAGCTGCGTCGGATGAAGAAGACGCCGCTCCTTCGCACCAGTGGCCCGACCGGGAAGAAGTTCATGTTGATCCCGCCGGCGGTGTGGTTCGGCGGGTGCCCGTTCTCGTGCAGCGCGTACTGGAACACGAGGTGGTCGAGGTTCGACTTGTGAGAAGGGAGAAAGACCACGGGGTATTGCTGCGCGAGCGCCTTGGTCTCTTCGAGCTGCGCGCGATCGTAGTGCAGCGACTCCCCGTAGCCGCGGGTGTAGAGCAGCCGGATCCCGTGCGCTACGAGGTCGATCACGTAGGGACTGTGTGTCGCAGCGATCTCGCGCAAGTCGCGGGAGGCTTCGCGAGTGACGCTCTCCGGGGCGCGTCCGAGCTCGCGGGCGAGCTTCGCCAGACCGCCGCGGAAGGCCGGGCGGTTCAAGATGTCGTCGTGCAGCAGGCGCGGCACCTTGTAGCGGGCGCCGCGCAGCCTCCGCTCGGCGCGCTCGAGCGCGAGCGCCGCCTGCCTCGCCACGAACTCGGCGAGGCCCGTCGTCAGCTCGAGGTCGGACCCAGCGCTCTCGCGCCAGCGCAGGCGAAGCTCCGAGGCGGGGGCCGGCTCGCCGGCGACGATCCGACAGCGGTCTCGCGCGTAGAGCAGCAAGAGACGCTGGCGCAGCGCGCCGGGATCGTGGGGATCGCGCAGGCGCAGCATGTCCGAGAGCACCGCCGCCCGCTCGCCGCCGCGTTCCTTCGGGAACCAGGCGACCCGCAGCGGCGCGAGCAGCGGATCGTCGCCAGCCGAGAGGCAGGCCTCGAGCCGGGCGAGCGACACGCGCCTGCGACGGCGCGTCGGCGGGATGCGGATCGCCTCGCAGTCCTTCGCTCCGGGATCCGCCGGCCGGTGGCGGGCGATCCAGGCCTCGAGCAGTCGCGCCTCCGTCCTGCTCGAGGCATCGACCAGGAACGCGATCCGCCGGCCCTTCGCGAGCGGCCAGTCGGGCTCGCCCTCGAACGCGCGGCGCAGGGCGGGGGACATCGCCCGGCCATTCTATCAGGATCGAGCGCGTCGGAGAGCGTGCCTGCTACGTTGGGGCGGCGAGGAGGAGGGGACATGCGCGAGCCGATGCGCTGGCCGAGAGAGGCCTGGATTCCGCTCTTGGCCGGTGTCATCTGGCTGTGGCGCGCCCCCGAGCACGGGCTCACCGGCTTCCTCTTCTCGATCGTGCCGGGCTGCCTGCTGCTCGGATCCGGCGTCTCGATGCTCTTGATGCCGGGCGATCGGCGCATCCCGCAGTTTGCGGCGGCCGGTGGCGTGCTCGGAATCCTGTTCGCGCTTCCGGCTTTCGTCCAGGTGGGCTTCGTCGCGGGATGCCTGCTGATCGGGATCTCGGCCGCTGGCTTCGTCGCCGCCGGCGTCCACTCGGTGCGCCTCGAACCCGAGCTGGACGACGTCCCGGATCCGGTCCCCTCGCTCTGGCTCGCGGCCCAGGTTGGCGCCGACGAGGCGTTGCTGTCCTGGATGCTCGCGCGCATCGCGCTACCCGAGCGGGACGAGCACGTGCGGGTCGAGCGCGAGGTCACGGCTGCCCGCGAGCTCTTCGAGTCGCGCGGCTGGCTCGAGAAGCCGGTCTCCTACCACGCGAGTCCCCCTCCGCCGAAGCGCGTGAGCCTGCGCCCCGCCCGGACGCGGGGGGTCGACTACGAGCACCTCTGGTTCGAGAGTGGCTACGAGCCTCACGCCGGGGAGCCGGGCCGCGAGCGCTGGCTCTCCTATACGAGCAATCGCACGGCGCACGCCTGGGTGCTGCGTGCTGCGGCTCCGGACCGGCCCTGGCTCGTCTGTATCCACGGCTACGTGATGGGCTGGCCGCTCCTCGATCTCTCGCTCTTCCCCCCCGAGTACTTCCGGGACAAGCTCGGCCTCAACATGATCGTCCCCACGCTTCCGCTGCACGGACGCCGCGCGCTCGGGCGACAGAGCGGGGAGGGCTTCTTTCGCGGTGACGTGATGGACCTGATCCACGCCGAGGCGCAGGCGATGTGGGACCTGCGCCGCATGCTCGGGTGGGTGCGCGAGCAGAGCGACGCGCCGATCGGCGTCTACGGGATCTCGCTCGGTGGCTACAACGCGGCGCTGCTCTCCTGCCTCGACGACTCGCTCGCCTGTACGATCGCGGGAGTCCCGGTCGCCGACTTCGCACGCATCGTCTTCCGCCACGCACCGCCGCTGCACCTGCGCGACGTCGTCGAGAGCGGCCTCGTGGAGGAGCGCATGCGCGAGCTCAAGCGAGTGGTCTCGCCGCTCGTGCTCGAGCCGCGCGTGGCGCATGAGCGCCGCTGGCTCTTCGCCGGGGTCGCGGACCGGGTCGTTCCGCCGGATCACGTCCGCGATCTCTGGCGCCACTGGGGACGCCCGTCGATCACCTGGTACCAGGGCTCGCACGTCTCGTTCCGGGCCCACCCCGAGGTGGGCGCCTTCATCGAGCGCGCGCTGCGCGAATCGGGACTCACCACCGCAGGCTGATGCTTCCCGCTTCGATCCGCCTGGCAAGCGCCGCAACGCGGCGCGCGCAGCGAGCCGAAGGCGAGCGGAGTCGATACTGGCAAGCGCCGCAAAGCGGCGAGCGGAGTCGACGCGCTAGCTCTTCCGATACAGCGTGACGACCGCGGCCCCACCGAGCCCCAGATTATGCTGGAGCGCGAACTGCGCGTCCTCGACCTGTCGCTTGCCCGCCGTGCCGCGCAGCTGCCAGGTGAGCTCCGCGCACTGCGCGAGGCCGGTGGCCCCGAGCGGGTGGCCCTTCGAGATCAGCCCGCCCGAGGGATTCACGACGACCTTTCCGCCGTAGGTCTGCGCTCCCGAGTCGACGAACTCGCCCGCCTTGCCCTCCGGGCACAGCCCCAGCGCTTCGTAGCTGATCAGCTCGTTGCAGGAGAAGCAGTCGTGCAGCTCCACGACGTCGAGCTGCTCGGGGCCCACGCCCGACTGCTCGTAGACGCGCTGCGCGGCCTTGCGGCTCATGTCGAAGCCGACGAGCTTGATGGAGCTCTTCTCGTCGAACGAAGAGGGCAGGTCGGTGGTCATCGCCATCCCGGCGATCTCGATCGCCTTGCCCTCGAGCCGGTGCTTGCGCACGAAATCCCCGCTGGCGAGGATCGCGGCGCCCGCGCCGTCGGAGGTGGGGCAGCACTGGAGCTTCGTCAGCGGCTCGTAGACCATCGGTGCGGACTGGATCTGCTCCAGCGTGTACTCGTCCTGGAACTGCGAGTAGGGGTTGTTGACCGAATGCTTGTGGTTCTTCCAGCCGATCTTGGCGAAGTGCAGCGGCTTGGTGCCGTAGCGCTCCATGTGCTCGCGGCCGGCGTTGCCGAAGAACTGCGGCGCCGCCGGAGCCTTCGCGAAGCCGCGCGTCTCGATCATCAGCTTCGCGTGGCGATCCATCGGGTTGGTGCGATCGGTGAACTTGATGCCGAGCGAGCCCTTCTCCATCTTCTCGAAGCCGAGCGCGAGCACGCAATCGGCAAGGCCGCCCTCGACGAACTGCTTGGCCATGTAGAGCGCGGTCGAACCCGTCGCGCAGTTGTTGTTCACGTTGTAGATCGGGATGCCGGTGAGGCCGAGCGTGTAGACGGCGCGCTCGCCGCAGGTCGAATCGCCGTAGCAGTAGCCGACGCAGGCCTGCTCGATCTCGGCGTAGGGGATGCCCGCGTCCTCGAGGGCGCGCGTGCCGGCCTCGCGGGCCATGTCCGGGTAGTCCCATTCCTTGGATCCGGGCTTCTCGAACTTCGTCATGCCGACGCCGACGACGTAGACCTTCCTGCCCATCGCTCGCTGTCCTCTCTCTGATCGGGGAGCCGCGAGAATAGCACGCTCGCGCTGGTGCAAGCGCGAAGCGCGCGCAGCGAGGCGAAGCCGAGCGAAGTGCGGGCCCCCGCTAAGGCAAGCGCGAAGCGCGCGCAGCGAGGCGAAGCCGAGCGAAGTGCGGGCCCCCGCCAAGGCTAGATCCCGAAATGGGAGCGGATCAGGCGCAGGCTCAGGTGGTCCGGCAGCAGCCGCCGCCCGAGCGGCACGAGCCACGAATCCGCGCCGGCGGTGTAGCGCACGCGCGGGCGTCGGGCCGTGAGCGCGCGGTGGATCTGGCGCGCGACCCCCTCGGGCCCGGGCGCGCGCGGGAGTGATTCGCGCACGACCCGCTCGACGCGCCGCGCGCGCTCGCCGTACGCGGAGCTTCCGGGGTCGCCCCAGCTCATCGCGTCGTTGAAGGGCGTCGCAACGTCGCCCGGCTCGACGAGACTCACGTAGACGCCGCTCCCGTGGAGCTCGTTGCGCAGCGCGAGCACGAGCGCGTCGAGGGCTGCCTTGCTGGCGGAGTAGTGAGCCTGGAAGGGAATTGGCGCGCGCCCGGCGAGAGAGCCCACGACGACGATGCGACCGCTCCCCTTCTCGCGCATCGCCGGCAGGATGGCGCGCAGCATCCGCAGGGTTCCGAAGAAGTTCGTCTCGAACTGCTCGTGTGCGAGCTCGAGTGGAACCTCCTCGACACTGCCGAAGATCCCGTTGCCCGCGTTGCACACCGCGGCGGCGAGGCGGCCCCTTTCGGCGAGCACGCGGGTCACCGCGGCGCGCACCGACGCCTCGTCGCGCACGTCCATGGCCAACCAGCGGACGCCGGCCGGAGTGGAGCGCCCCTCGGGTCGGCGGCTGGTGCCGTAGACGCAGAAGCCCCGCGCGGAGAGGAGCTCCGCGGTGGCCGCTCCGATCCCCGAGGATGCGCCGCTGACGAGGACCGCGGGATCCATCGACCGCAGATGCTATCACTCCCTACGACGTTGCGATGATTCGAGTGGTGGCGGGCCACTCCGCTCGGCTGCGCCTCGCTGCGCGCGCTTCGCGCTTGCGCTTTCGACTCCGTCAGCGAGCCCGGCGCACGAGGGTCGCGCGGTCGAGCGGGATGCGCGCGCCGGGGGTGAGGCCGAGCGCGCGCAGGCGGCCCCCCGACGTCTCGATCGCGAACTGGACCAGCTCGCCGCTCGGATAGATCGGAAGCCGCGACTCGTAGGCCCGGGGGGTCTCGCCGGGCGCGCGTGGGGGCTCGACCGACATTTCGTGGAGGGTCACGATCCGGCCGTCGGCGTCGAGGAAGGCGACGTCGATCGGGGCCGGGCAGTCGCGCATCACCATCGCGAAGGGCCGGGGCGTCGGCAGGACGAAGAGCATCCCTTCGTGGCGAGGGATCGCTCCTCGACCTGAGAGCCCACGCTGGCGCGTCGCCGGATCGAGCGCGAGCTCGAGCGTGAAGGTCTCGCCCCCGAGCGAGACGAACGCCACCTCGCGCTCCCCGGCGGTCGCCACCGGCGACTCGGGGACGCCGCATGCGGCGACGAGCAGCAGGAAGACGCGCAACGAGTCCCGCAAGCGCCTCTCCGGAGTCGGGACGGCCGCCCTCAGGCGATCCAGAGCAGTCCGATCGCGCAGACGATGCCGACCAGGAACACGATCGAGCGCACCACGTCGAGGTTCGCGAGATAGAAGATCGGATGCAGCAAGCGGGTTGCAAGGAAGCCGAGCGAGAGATTCGCGGCCGTCGCCCCGCGGGCCGCCTCGGGATTCGCGAAGGACAGCACCGCGAGCACCGCGGTGAAGAACGCGAGCGCCTCCCACGCGTTCGCCTGCGCGGCGGCCGCGCGGGCGCCGGCGCCCTCGAGCTTCGCGGTCTGCTGGCGCGGATGCTTGTTGTCGATCGCGCCGAACTGGCGCGTCTTGAAGTAGCCCCCCAGGAACGCGAGCGGATAGGGGAGCAGCGCGACGATCAGAAGGCACCAGAGCGGAGTCGTCACGGGTATCCTCCTCGTGCGGGGCAAAGCATCATACCGCCGCGAGGCCGCGCAGGAACGGAAGCAAGCACCGGAGCTCTCGCGAGAACCG
>CAYPSI010000260.1:0-2014 GCA_964413375.1 uncultured Spirochaetales bacterium
CGGGGTTGATCGACGGCAGCAGCAGCACCACCACTTCGTCGAGGCGCCGCTTCGTCTCCGCGTCCTCGGCGGTCGCGAGCGCGTGCGCCCACTCCATCGCCATCTGCGAGGCGCCGATCTCGGTCGAGTGGATGTTGCAGGTGATGAACAGGAAGACCTTGCCCTCGCGCACGAGCGTCTCGGTCTCGGCTTCGGAGAGGCCGCGCGGGTCGGCGATCCTGCGGGCGATCTCCTGGAGCCGCTGCTTGTTCGCGACGTTCTTCTCGGAGGAGATCGCGGCCAGGAACAGCTCCTCGCCGAGCGTCGTCTTGCCGAGCATCTGGAGCTCGACCCGGGGCGAGGCCGCGTCGAGCGCCTTGAAGTAGGCCAGGATCTGCCGGTAGTCGGCGATCGTCTTGTCGGCTCCCACGCTCATGCCGAGGAACGAGGACGGCGTGGGGATGCTCGCGGCGGGTGCGGCGGCAGCGGCGGCGAGAATGAGGGCTGCGGCGATCAGGCTGCGGGTCTTCATGGCGCCTCCTAGCGCAGGCCTTCGACGAGGAACAGGTCGGACAGGATCCGCTGCTGCGAGTACGCGTAGCTCGTGCCGTCGGGCGTCGCCACCACGGACACGATCTCGACGACGCCCGAGGGGTCGCGGGGCCGCAGCTCGTGCTTCACTTCGCGGGCGCCGCTCGCGAGGTCGAGCCGGAAGAGCCGCCCGGGAAGCTCTCCGCGCCGGAAGCCGTAGAGGGCGCCGCCGTCGGGCGTGAACGCGACCGGACGATCGTCGGGCCCGAGCCCCGAGACGGGCTGGGTCGGGCCGCCTGCGAGCGGGAACAGGTGCCACGCGTGATCCGAGGTCTGCGCCACGACGTGGCGGCCGTCCGGGGACACCGGGAAAGGGCCGATCTCGACGCCCGCGTCCGTCACCGGGTGCGGCTTGCCCCCGTCGAGCGGGTAGAGCCAGAGCCGAACGGAGCCGTCGACCTCGTTGGCGGCGGTCAGGATGCCCTTGCCGTCGGGGACGAAGCGCGCGGAGTGGTAGGTCAGACCGTGAGACTCGAGCGGTCGGGCCTCTCCCGCGCGCACGGGGTGCAGGATCAACTGGCGTCCCCTGGCTCTCCGGCAGACGGCCCAGCGGCCGTCCGGGGAAAGGCCGCCGCTCACTCCTTCTCCGAGCCGCACCGCGGGGGAGCCGTCGGTGCGCCGGACGTAGACGGCGTGGACGGCCCCGCCGCCCTCGCCCGACTCGTCGAACAGGATCAGCTTGCCGTCCGGGGAGATATCCCTGAGCAGCGACCAGTCGAGCAGCGACAGGTCCCGTTCGCCCTCCTCGGTCGAGCGGCCGGCGATGATCCCGACCATGCCGTTGTCGCTGGTCATCAGCGTGCGACCGTCGCGTGCGACGTCCTGGATCGTCAGCTCCCCGGGCGTGCGCGCGAGCAGGCGCTCGCCGCCGCCCGAGGCCGGGACCGCCCAGATCGAGCGAGCCACGCCGACCCTGGTGGCGGTGAACCAGATCTCGCTCGCGCTGCGCCAGGCCAGTCCGTAGAGCGTGATCCAGCCGTCGGAATGCGTGATGCTGCGGCCGCTCGTGCGCTCCACGCTGATCAGTGCGCCACCGTCGTCTCCGAGCGCGGGGTGATGGAGAAACGCCACGCGCTCGCCGTCCGGGGACACGCGCACGTGGCTGGCCCAGCCGGCGGTCTCGAACAGCACGTTGCCGATCGGGTACTCGACCCGGCACTTGCCTTCGACGCGCCGGATCACCGCCAGGCTCGCCCCGTCGTGGCCCCAGTCGGCCCACTGCACGTCCTCGAGGATCTCGCGCGGCGCCCCGCCGAGGAGCGGGGCCTGGGCGAGTGTCCCGCTCCAGATGAAGCGGCCGGCCCAGTGGCGATCGAGCGAGAGCGCCATCTGGCCCGTGCTCGAGATCGCGAGGATCTCGGCGTCCGGCAGCGAGAGGGCACTCGACTCGGGGCTCTCGGGGCGCGACGAGAAGAGCCGGCACGGCTGGCCCTCCCAGGTCCCG
>CAYPSI010000261.1:0-9493 GCA_964413375.1 uncultured Spirochaetales bacterium
GCGCACTTCCGGATTGCGCAGGCGTGCCGATTCGTGCTCCACTGCGCCGGATCCGGCACGCTGCCACCGCATACGGAGCTCCACGACACCCATGCCCGACACCGCGCCGAACGCCGCCGATACCGCCTGGCTGCTCACCGCCACGGCCCTCGTGCTCTTCATGACGATCCCCGGCCTCGCGCTCTTCTATGGCGGGCTGGTGCGCGCGAAGAACGTGCTCTCGGTGCTGATGCAGTGCCTCGCGATCACCGCGCTCGTGACGGTGCTGTGGGTGGCTTATGGCTACTCGCTGGCCTTCGATCAGCTCGGACTGGCCCATGCGGACGATGCATCGTCGAGCGTGCTCGGGGGGCTCTCGAAGCTCTTCTTGCGCGGCGTCTCCGGCGAGACGCTCGTGGGCACGATCCCCGAACCCCTCTTCGTCACCTACCAGATGACCTTTGCGATCATCACTCCGGCGTTGATCATCGGGGCCTTCGCCGAGCGGATGCGCTTCTCGGCCGCACTCTGGTTCGTGGGTCTGTGGTTCAGCTTCGTCTACCTCCCCGTCTGCCACATGATCTGGGGCGGGCCGACCGGCTGGATGGCGCAGCTCGGCGTGCTCGACTTCGCCGGTGGCATCGTCGTCCATACGACCGCGGGCTTCGCGGCGCTGGTGGCCGCACTCGTGATCGGCCCGCGGCGCGGCTATCCGCAGACGGCGATGCCGCCGCACAGCCTCACCCTCGCGGTGGTCGGCACCGGGATGCTCTGGGTCGGCTGGTTCGGCTTCAACGCGGGCAGTGCGGTCGCGGCGAACGGGCAGGCGGCGATGGCGATGCTGGTGACGCAGATCGCGCCGTCCGTGGCGGCGCTCACCTGGATGACGATCGAGTGGATCCGCTACGGGAAGCCGAGTGTGCTCGGCTTCGCCACCGGAGCCATCGCGGGGCTCGCCGCGGTGACGCCCGGCTCGGGCACGGTCGGCCCCGCCGGGGCGATTGCGATCGGTCTCGCGTCGGGCATCGCGTGCTACTACGGCGCCACGTCGCTCAAGCGCTGGGCCGGCTACGACGACTCGCTCGACGCCTTCGGCGTGCACGGCGTGGGCGGTGTGGTCGGGACGGTGCTGGTCGGAATCTTCGCCTCGAGCGCGTTCGGCGGCTCCGTGCAGGACCTCGCGATCGGGCGCCAGCTCGGCGTGCAGCTGCTCTGCGTCGTGCTCGCGGCGCTCTGGAGCATGCTCGTCTCGTGGGCCGTGCTGCGCGGCATCGACCGCGCGATCGGGCTGCGGCCGAGCGAGGCCGACGAGGGCCAGGGCCTCGATCTCTCGCTGCACAACGAGACCGGCTACATCCTGTAGGCTGGAGGCGAGGGGCCCGGACCGGGGGAGCGCCGCCGACCCCCCGGGAATGCTACGTTTTCATCTCCCCAGCGCACGAAAGGACCCCCCGCGATGTCGCTTCGCATCTACTACGACAAGGACGCCGATCTCGGCCGGCTCGAGGGCAAGACCGTCGCGATCCTGGGCTACGGGAGCCAGGGCCACGCCCACGCCCAGAACCTGCGCGCGTCCGGCGTCGCGGTGGTGGTGGGGCTCCGCAAGGACTCAGCGAGCTGGGCCAAGGCGGAGGCCGCCGGCCTCAGCGTGCGCACGCCCGGCGAGGCCGTTCGCGCGGCGCGCATCGTGATGATGACGCTTCCGGACGAGAGCATGGCGGCCATCTATCGCTCGGAGGTCGCCCCGAACCTCGAGGCGGGCGACTACCTCGCGGTGGCCCACGGCTTCAACATCCACTTCGGCGCGATCGTCCCGCCGGAGAACGTGAACGTCTTCATGGTGGCGCCGAAGGGCCCCGGTCATACGGTGCGCGCACACTACGAGCAGGGGCGCGGCGTGCCGAGCCTGATCGCGATCCACCAGGACCCCTCGGGCGACACCAGGGAGATTGCACTCGCGTACGCGAAGGGCCTCGGGGCAGGGCGTGCGGCAATCCTCGAGACGAACTTCCGCGAAGAGACCGAGACGGACCTCTTCGGGGAGCAGACCGTGCTCTGCGGCGGGCTGACCGCGCTGATGACCGCCGGTTACGACACGCTGGTGGAGGCGGGCTATTCGCCGGAGATGGCCTACTTCGAGACCATCCACGAGGTGAAGCTCATCGTGGACCTGATCTACGAGGGGGGCATCGCCAACATGCGCTACTCGGTCTCGAATACGGCCGAGTACGGCGATCTCACGCGCGGCCCGCGGGTGATCGAGGAGGGCGTGCGCCAGCGGATGCGGGAGATCCTGAAGGAGATCCAGTCCGGGACCTTCGCGCGCGAGTTCATCCTCGAGAACCAGTCCGGCGGCGTCTCGTTCCGCGCCCTGCGCAACCAGGGCGCGCAGCATCCGATGGAGGAGGTCGGCCAGCGGCTCCGGGGCCTGATGCCCTGGCTGCGGGAGAACCGCCTGGTGGACCGCAGCAAGAACTGACGTGTCCGAGCCTGCCCGAGCGTCCGAGACGAACCCCGTTCTCCGCTTCGCGGAGCGGCCGACCGAGCCCATCGTGCGCGAGGGTCTCTGGCTCGCGCTGGGGCTCGGGGCGGGAGCGCTGCTGGTGGGCCTCTTGTTCGGCCGCTGGGTCGGGGGGCCGCTCTTCGGGTTCGCGCTCTTCACGCTGGCCTTCTTCCGCAATCCGGCGCGCGAGATCCCGGGCGACGAACGCTCGGTAGTGGCGCCGGCGGACGGTCGCGTGCTCGAGGCGGGCGAGATCCTGCGCCCGGACGGAAGCCGCGCGCTGCGCGTCGGAATCTTCCTGTCGGTCTTCGACGTGCACGTGAATCGCAGCCCCGTCGCTGGCCGCGTCGTCTCGCTCGAGCGCGGGGGCACGCGCTACCTCGCGGCCTTCGATCGGCGCGCCGAGTCGGACAACGTCCGGCTCGAGCTCGGTCTCGAGACCGCGCGCGGCGAACCTGTCGGCGTCGTGCAGATCACCGGACTCATCGCGCGGCGCATCGTCTGCCACCCCTGCCTGGGCGAGTGGGTGGAGCGTGGGGCACGCTACGGCCTGATCCGCTTCGGCTCGCGCACGGACGTCGTGCTCCCGCTCGGGTCCGAGCTGCGCGTCCGGCGCGGCGAGCGGGTGCGAGGCGGCGCGAGCGTGATCGCCGTTCTCCCGGAGGAAGGGTGATGGAGCCGCGGATCGAGAGCGCGCTCCCGGAGCCCGGACCGGGTCGCTTCCGCCGGCGTCGCCGGCGTCGCGAGCGACGGGGCCGCCCGCGCGGCTTCTATCTGCTGCCGCACCTCGTCACCACCGCGGGGCTCTTCTTCGGCTTCTATGCGATCGTGCAGGCCTTCACCGGGGATGCGGACCGCGCGGCCCTCGGCATCGTGCTGGCCGGCGTCTGCGACGCGCTCGACGGCCGTCTCGCGCGCATGGCGCGCTCCACCAGCCGCTTCGGGCTCGAGTACGACTCGATCGCCGACACCGTCTCCTTCGGCGTGGCGCCTGCCGTCCTCGTCTACAGCGTCGGCGGCCTGCACGGGCTCGGGCGCACGGGCCTCGTGATGGCCTTCCTGTACATTGCGGGAGCTGCGCTGCGCCTGGCGCGCTTCAACGTGACGCCCTCGCGCTTCCGCGGGCGCTTCGAAGGGATGCCGAGCCCCGCCGCGGCCGGCATGGTGGCCTCGACGCAGTGGTTCGTCTCCTTCCTGACGGAGCACGGCATCGCGCTCGAGGTTCCCGCCTCGCTCGTCGCGATCGCCGCGGCCGGGTTGGGGCTCCTGATGGTGAGCTCGATCCCCTACCGCAGCTTCAAGGAGCTCGACCTGCGGCACTCCTACGGAACGCTCGTGATCGTGGTCTTTGCGATCGCGCTGGTGATCCAGGAGCCGAGCCTCACGCTCTTCGCGATCGGGCTGGCGTACCTGATCTCGGGTCCGGCGGAGTGGGCCTGGCGCTGGTTCACCCGCCGACCGCTGGAAGAGGTCCACGAAGCGCTCGCGCAGGATTCCGCGCAAGGATGAAACCATGACGGTTGAAACGATCCGGATCTTCGACACCACGCTGCGCGATGGGGAGCAGTCCCCTGGCTGCAGCATGAATCTCGCCGAGAAGCTCACGCTGGCGCGCCAGCTCGAGCGCCTCGGGGTCGACGTGATCGAGGCGGGCTTCCCGATCGCGAGCGAGGGCGACTTCGAGGCGGTGCGGGCGATCGCCGGCGAGCTGCGCCGCGCGGTCGTCTGCGGGCTCGCCCGCACCGGCGCACAGGACATCGAGCGCGCCGCCCAGGCCCTCGAGGGCGCCGCCCGGCCGCGGATCCACACCTTCATCGCGACCAGCGACATCCACCTCCAGTACAAGCTGCGGATGAGCCGCGAGCAGGTGCTCGCAGAGGTGGACCGGGCCGTGCGCCAGGCGCGCGGCTTCTGCGACGACGTCGAGTTCTCCGCCGAGGACGCGACGCGCTCGGACGTCGACTACCTGGTGCAGGTCTTCACGGTGGCGCTCGAGGCGGGGGCGCGCACGCTGAACGTGCCCGACACGGTCGGCTACACGCAGCCCGAGGAGTACGCGGCGCTGATTCGCGAGCTTCGCGCCCGCGTCCCCGGCGCCGAGCGGGCCGTTTTCGCGGTGCACTGCCACGACGATCTCGGGGTCGCGGTCGCGAACAGCCTCGCCGCGGTGCTCGCGGGCGCGCGGCAGGTGGAGTGCACGGTGAACGGGATCGGCGAGCGCGCCGGCAACACGTCGATGGAAGAAGTCGTGATGGCGATCAAGACGCGCCGCGACGTCTTCGCCGGGCTCGACACCAGCGTCGTGACGACCGAGATCTACCCCTCGAGTCGACTGCTCTCCTCGATCATCGGTGTCTCGGTACAGCCGAACAAGGCGATCGTCGGGGACAATGCCTTCGCGCACGAGGCCGGCATCCACCAGGACGGAGTGCTGAAGGCGCCGATCACCTACGAGATCATGACCCCGCAGTCGATCGGCCGGGCCTCGAACGAGCTGGTGCTCGGCAAGCACTCGGGCCGCCACGCCTTCCGCGATCGGCTCGGCGAGCTCGGCTTCCAGATCGAGGGCGAGGACTTCGAGCGCGCCTTCCAGCGCTTCAAGGACCTCGCGGACGCGAAGAAGAGCATCTTCAACGAGGATCTCGAGGCGATCGTGGCAGACGCCTTCGTGCGCACCGACGAGCGCTTCGCGCTGGGAGAGCTGTCGATCCTCTCCGGCACCTTCGCGAAGCCGACGGCGACGGTGGCGC
Organism: uncultured Spirochaetales bacterium; assembly: GCA_964413375.1. GTDB lineage: Bacteria > Myxococcota_A > UBA9160 > UBA9160 > SMWR01 > CAZUYC01. The sequence continues at coordinate 5,233 of CAYPSI010000261.1, forward strand.
TCGTGGTGGACGGCGCGCCGCGCAAGACCACGGCGCTCGGGATCGGGCCCGTGGATGCAGTGTTCAAGGCGATCGCCGAGCTCACGGAGACCAAGAGCGAGCTGCTCCGCTACCAGGTGAACGCGATCACCGGCGGGATGGACGCTCTCGGCGAGGTGTCGGTGACCGTCGGCGAGGACGGCCGTCGCGTGATCGGGCACGGGGCACACCCCGACATCATCGTGGCGAGCGCGAAGGCCTACGTCCTCGCGCTGAACAAGCTCGCCTGGCACAAGCGACGCCGCGCGGTGTCCGAGCCGCGCGGCATCTAGGGGGAGCCTCGGGAATGCTGCGCATCCTGCTGCTCCCCGGCGACGGGATCGGTCCCGAGGTGACCGAAGAGGCCCGCCGCGTGCTCGACGCCGCCGCGCGTCGCCAGGGGCTCGAGCTCTCCTTCTCCGAGGAGAAGATCGGCGGGGCGTCGATCGATGCCTGCGGGGTGCCGCTCTCGGACGCAGCCCTCGCGGCTGCGCGGGCGTCGCGGGCGGTCTTGCTCGGAGCGGTCGGCGGGCCGCGTTGGGACCGGCTCCCGGTCGACCGGCGTCCGGAGAAGGGGCTGCTGCGGATTCGCAAGGAGCTCGGGCTCTTTGCGAACCTGCGCCCTGCCGCGGTCTTCCCGGCCCTCGTCGACGCGAGCACGCTCAAGCGCGAGGTCGTGGAGGGGACCGACCTGCTGGTCGTGCGCGAGCTCACCGGCGGCCTCTACTTCGGCGAGCCGCGCGGCACGGCACTCGTCGATGGTCGCCGAGAGGCGCGCAACACGATGGTCTACGACGAGGTGGAGATCGCGCGGATCGCCCGGGTCGCCTTCGATGCGGCCCGTCGGCGCCGGCGACAGCTGACCCACGTGCACAAGGCGAACGTCCTCGAGGTGTCGCAGCTCTGGGTGCAGGTCGTCGAGGAGGTGGCGAAGGACTATCCCGACGTCGAGCTCTCCCATCAGCTGGTCGACTCGATGGCGATGCTGCTGCTGAAGGAGCCGCGGCGCTACGACGTGATCGTGACCGAGAACCTCTTTGGCGACATCCTCTCCGACGAGGCCGCGATGATCACCGGCTCGCTGGGAATGCTGCCCTCCGCGAGCCTCGGCGAGGGGGGGATCGGTCTCTATGAACCGGTGCACGGCTCGGCCCCCGACATCGCCGGGCAGGACATTGCGAACCCGCTCGCGGCGATCCTCTCGGCGGCGATGCTGCTCGAGCACTCGCTCGACGAGCCGGAGGCCGCGCATGCGGTACGCGAAGCCGTAGCCAGAGCCCTCGAGACAGGCGCGCGGACGGCGGACCTGCTGGCACCCGGCGACGCCACAGCTTCGCTCGGCTGCCGGGCGATGGGTGAGCTCGTGCTGGCGAAGCTCGCGGAGGGTTCGTGAGCCGGGAACTGCGCATCGCGATCGTGGGAGCGACCGGAGTGCTGGGGAGCGAGGTCCTTGCGGTCCTTTCCGACTCCTCGCTCTCGATCGGCGAGCTGGTTCCGGTGGCGACCGATCGCTCACTCGGTCAGGAGATCGAGTTCCGCGGCGAGAGCTATCCCGTCGAGATCGAGCTTCCCGATCTCGCGGACGTCGATCTCCTCTTCCTGTGCGCGCCGCCGGAGGCGTCGCTCGACCTGGCACAGCGCGCGATCCGCGCCGAGATTCCCTGCATCGACGCGAGCGGGGCGCTCGCCGGAGCCGAGGACCTGCCGCTCGCGGTGGCCGGGCTGGCGCCGCCGCCGCCCCGCGAAGCATCGCCGCTCGTCGTGGCCCCGCCCGGAGCGACGCTCGCCTGGCTGCTGCCCCTCGCTCCGCTCGCCGCTCGCGCGGGTCTCGAGCGGGTGGTGGGAGTTGCGGTGGAGGCAGCCTCCTGGGGCGGCCGCCAGGGGATCGCGTCGCTCTACCAGGAGTCGGTCGCGATCTTCAATCAGCAGGAGATCCCCGCCCTCGACGTCTTCGGACGCCCGGTCGCGTTCGACTGCATTCCCGTGCTCGGCGAAATCGGTTCCGGCGGTGCCACGGGTCGGGAGGAGCTCCTCGCGCGATCCGTCGCGCGCCTGCTCGGCGGCGGCGTGCGCATCTCCGCGAGCGTGATCCAGGTGCCGGCCTTCGTCGGCTTCGGCGCGTCGCTCGCGATCGAGACGCAGCGACCGCTCGATCCGAAGCAGGCGGAAGAGCTGCTGGACGCAGCACCGGGGGTCGAGGTGTGGCGCGGCGAGGCGAGCGGCCAGACGCTGCGTGCGGCGGCCGGCCGCGACGTGGTGCTCGTCGGACGCGTGCGTCGCGATCCGACCCACGCGTCGGGCCTGCTGCTCTGGCTCACCTGTGATGTGCTGCGCCTGGCCGCGGCGAACGCCGTCCAGCTGGCGCTGGCCCACCTGCGACAGCACCACTGATCCGGCCTTGGCGCGCTTCCGGCTCACCCTCGAGTACGACGGGGCGGGCTTCGCCGGCTGGCAGGTGCAGCGCGGTGGGCTGCGCACCGTGCAGGGAGTGCTCTCTGACGCGCTCGAGCGCATCACGGGGCAGCCCTGCCGTCCGGTAGGGGCGAGCCGGACGGACGCGGGCGTTCACGCCGAAGGGCAGCTGGTCAGCGTCGACCTCGAGGCAGCTTTCGACGCGGAGAAGCTGCGCCGGGCGCTGAACGGCGTGCTGCCGCGCGACGTCGCGGTGGTCGATGCCGCCGAGGTGGGCCCGGAGTTCCACGCCCGCTGGGCGGCGCGCTCGAAGCTCTACCGCTACCGGATCTGGAACGGCAGCGATCCGTCGCCTTTGCGGGCCGCGCGGACGCATCGAGTCCTCCCAGCGCTCGCCCTGCCGGAGATGCGCCGGGCCGCGGCGCAGCTGCTCGGAAGCCACGATTTCCGCTCCTTCCAGGCGGCTCGAGCGGACCCGGGGGCCACGTTTCGGACCCTCACCCGCGTCGACGTCGAAGGCGAAACCCGCGGGGAGGTGCACATCTGGGTCGAAGGCGATGCGTTCCTGCGGCACATGGTCCGGATCCTCGTGGGAACGCTGGTCGAAGTCGGCGTCGGGCGCCGGGATCCCGGCGCGATCCCGCCGCTGCTCGCGGCCCGGGATCGCTCCCGGGCGGGTCCGACGGCGCCGGCCCGGGGGCTTTGCCTGGTGCGGGTGGACTGCGTGGAGGGGAGATTTCCGTAGCCAGGTCCGGGGCTTCCGATGCCACGGCCTTGACGATGCCCGCCGCCTCGGGTACCCCTTCGCCTCCGCAAACACCTCGCCGCGGCGATTGGAGCCAAGTCATGGCTGTGTATGCAACCCGCCCGACGCGAAGCGCGAAGGCCCACGAGGTGGAGCGGCGCTGGTACGTGGTCGACGCGAACGATCTGGTTCTCGGCCGCCTGGCGACCCGCCTGGCCACGATCCTTCGCGGCAAGCACCGCCCGATCTTCACGCCGCATGTCGACACCGGAGACTTCGTGGTGGTGGTGAACGCCGAGAAGGTGAAGCTCACCGGTCGCAAGCGCGAGCAGAAGATCTACTACCACCACACGGGCTACACCGGACACCTCAAGGAGACGACCGCCGCGCGGCTCCTCTCGGGGCCGCATGCCGATCGCGTGCTCCGGCACGCGGTCCGGCTGATGCTCCCGAAGAACGCCCTCGGGCGGGCGATGTTCCGCAAGCTCAAGGTCTATCGAGGTCCGATCCATCCCCACGCCGCGCAGAAGCCGGAGGAGCTCCGCATTGCCTGAAGCCCCGTCCCTCGTTACGTCCGTCGGCCGCCGCAAGACCGCGGTGGCGCGGGTGCGCCTGCGGCTGGGCACTGGCCAGATCATCGTCAACGGTCGGCCGATGGCGGAGTACTTCCCGCGCGAGGCGCTCCACACGCGCCTCCACTCGCCCTTCGAGGCCACCGGGCTCGAGGGGCGCTACGACGTGCTCGCCCGCCTCGACGGGGGCGGTGTGGCCGGGCAGGCGGAGGCGCTGCGCCACGGCATCGCCCGAGCGCTCGAGAAGCTCGACGAGCAGCTGCGCCCTGCGCTCAAGCGCCGTGGACTCCTCACGCGCGATGCGCGTCAGAAGGAAAGGAAGAAGTACGGGCAGCGCGGCGCCAGAGCCCGTTACCAGTTCTCGAAGCGTTAGCGGCGCTCGCTTCCAGCGCTGCCTTTCACTGCTCTCGCATTGACTCCGCTCGCCTGCGGCTCGCTGCGCGGCGGCTTCGCCGCCTTGCCCGCCTTCGTTTCGTTGCACTGGTGTTTGCGGGGGCTGGTGCGGTGGTGGGGT
>CAYPSI010000262.1:0-9153 GCA_964413375.1 uncultured Spirochaetales bacterium
CTCGACGATGTCGCCCTCGCCCACGACGAGCACGTAGCTCCCGGCCTGCTCCTGCTGCACGGCGCGCTGCGGGACGAGCACGGCGTTCGGCATGTCCGGGAAGATGGCGGTCACGCGCACGAACTCGCCGGGCTTGAGCGCGCCGTCGGGGTTCGGGACGCGCGCGCGCACGGTGACGGTTCCGCGCATCGGGTCGATGGTCGGATCCACGTAGTCGAGGATGCCCGCGTGCTGATAGGGGGTGCCGTCGCCGAGGCGAAGCTCGATCGGGATCGCCCCGACGCGCTCCTGCGGGATCCGGCCCTCGCGTGCGCCCTGCAGCACGTCGAGGCGGTCGAGCTCCGTCGGCGCGAAGTAGACGTGCACGGGATCCACCTGCACGATTCGCGCGAGCACCGTGTCCTGGCCCGACTCGCCGACGAGGTTCCCGATGTCGACGAGCCGGCGCCCGATGCGGCCCGCGATCGGCGCGTGCACGGTGCAATAGGAGAGGTCGAGCTCGCTGGCACGCACCGCGGCCTCGGCGCTCTGCTGCGCCGCCTGCGCGGCGTCACGCTCGGCGCGGCGCTGGTCGAGCACGGAGACACTCGTGACCTTCGAGTCGAAGAGCTCCTGCGCGCGCGCGTGATCGTGCTGCGCGCGGCGGACCTCGGCCGCGGCGCTCGCGAGGCGACCCTTCGCCTCGGCGAGCGCCACCTCGAAGGGCTCCGGGTCGATCCGGAAGAGCAGCTGGTCCACCTCGACGAGCTGACCGTCCTGGAAGTGCTGCTCCCGGAGGTAGCCGCGCACGCGCGCTCGCACGTCGACCTCCGCCACCGCGCGGACGGTGCCGACGTACTCGCGCCGGTCGGGCACTGAGCCCTGGCGCGCGGCCTCGACCACCACCTCCGGCGGCGGCGGGGGGCCGCCCTCGCCGCCAGGCCCGCAGGCGGATCCGAGCCCACCAAGCAGTGCAAGCGCCGCGAGCCAGGTGCAGTGTCCAGCCGGGCGCCAGCTCATCGGCCGACTCCCTGCACGCCCCGCGTCCCGCGCAGACGCTGCCCGAGCCACTCGGACGCGCCCTGGATCACGACGTAGAGGCCCGGAACGAGCACGAGGGAGAGCACGGTGGCGGCGAGCATGCCGCCGAAGACGGCGGTGCCGAGCGAGCGGCGCGCCGCGGCGCCGGCCCCCGTCGCGATCACCAGCGGCACCACGCCGAGGATGAAGGAGAAGGCCGTCATCACGACCGGACGGAAGCGGATCTCGGCCGCCTCGCGCGCCGCGTCGACGAGGCTCGCGCCCTCCGCGCGCCGCCGCTTCGCGAACTCGACGATCAGGATCGAGTTCTTGCTGGCGAGGCCTATCAGCGTCACGAGCCCGATCTGGGCGTAGAGGTCGCTCGGGAGCCCCCGGATCGCCTGCGCCGCGAAGGCCCCGAGGAAGGCCAGCGGCACGGCCAGCATGATGACGAGCGGCAGGCTCCAGCTCTCGTACTGCGCTGCCAGGAACAGGTACACGACCAGCAGCGAGAGGACGAGGATCAGCTGCGCCTCGCGGCCGACCTGACGCTCCTGGAACGCGGTGCCAGTCCACTCGAAGGACATCGTCGGGGGGAGCACCTCGCGCGCGATTGCCTCCATCCGGTCGAGCGCCTGGCCCGAGCTGTAGCCCCGAGCCGGCTCGCCCTGGATCTTGGCCGAGCGGTAGACATTGTAGTGCGGAATGTCGCGCGGGCCGGCGATGCGCTCGAGCTTCACCAGGGTCGAGAGCGGAACCATCTCGCCGCGCTCGGAGCGCACCCACAGGCGCTGCACGTCCTCGGGGCGCGAGCGCAGGTCCCCTTCCGCCTCGGCATACACCCGGAACAGGCGCCCGAAGCGGTCGAAATCGTTCACGTAGAGGCCGCCCATGAAGATCCTGAGCGTCTCGAAGACGTCGTCGATGCGAACGCCCAGGGTCTTGGCCTTGATCCGGTCGAGATCGACGAAGACCTGCGGAACGTTCGGCCGGAAGCTCGTGAAGAGGTTCTGGAGCTCGGGCGAGCGATTGCCCTCGTCGACGATGCGCTGCGCCACCTGGGCCAGCTCGCCGAGGCTCCCGCTCGAGCGGTCCTGGAGCTGGAACTCGAAACCTCCGGTGCGGGCGAGGCCGCGGACCGGCGCCGGCTCGAGGGCCAGCACGCGGGCGCTGTCGAGCTTCCCGAAGCGCGGCCGCACCTGCGCGAGGATCGACTGGAGCGACTGCCCCTGCTCCTCGCGCTCGCTCCAGGGTGCCAGGGTCACGAAGGCCGAGCCGAAGTTCGTCGGGTTGGTCTGCGTGAGGGCATCGAAGCCCCCGAAGAGGTTGCAGCCGACGATGCCCGGCGTGGAGAGCAGGATCTCCTCGACCTGCTTCGCCACCTCGAGGGTGCGCTCGAGCGAGGCGCCGTCCGGGAGCTGGAAGCTCGTGATGAAGAAGCCCTGGTCCTCGTCCGGTAGAAAGCCTGTCGGAACGCTGCGGGCGATCAGGAAGGTGAGCAGACCGAGCGCCGCGAAGGCGCCGAGCACGACCCAGCGGCGTGGAAGCAGCGCGCGCACGGCGCGGTCGTAGTGCCGGACCACGACGTCGAAGCCGCGGTCGAAGCGGTGAAAGAAATGCGGCTTGCCCTCCGCCTCGGGGCGCATCAGCAGAGCGCAGAGCGCCGGGGAGAGCGTCAGCGCGTTCAGCAGCGAGATCAAGACGGCCCCGGTGACGGCCAGGCCGAAGTGCCGGAGCAGCAGGCCGGTCGTTCCCGGGAGGAAGGCGACCGGCACGAAGACCGCGCCGAGCACCAGCGTCGAGGCGACGATCGCGCTGGTCACCTCGCCCATCGAGCGGGCCACCGCCTCGCGGCGCGAGAGCCCCTGGCCGAGCAGGCGCGCCACGTTCTCGGTCACGACGATCGCATCGTCCACCACCAGCCCGATCGCGAGCACGAGGGCGAAGAGCGTAATGGTATTGAGCGAGAGGCCGAGCGCGTTGAGGATCGCCAGGGTCCCGACGAGCGACACGGGAATCGTGACGGCCGGAATCAGCGTGGTCCGCCAGTCCTGGAGGAAGATCCACACCACCAGGAAGACCAGCACCGTGGCCTCGAGCAGCGTCCACAGCACCTCCGCGACCGATTCCGCGACGAAGAGCGTAGGGTCGTAGCGGACGACCCAGTCGACCCCGGAGGGGAAACTCTCGCCGAGCCGCGCCAGCTCGGCGCGCACGGCACGCGAGACATCGAGCGCGTTCGCCTCGGGGAGCTGGAAGATCCCCATGGTCACCGTCGGATGGCCGGTGAGCCGCGTGAACATGGTGTAGCTCTGGGCGCCGAGCTCCACGCGGGCCACGTCGCCGAGGTGGAGCAGCGACCCGTCGGGGTCGGCTCGGAGCACGACCTGCTCGAACTCGCGCACCGTGGTGAGGCGCCCGCGGGTGCGGAGCGGGAGATCGAGCTGCTGGCCCTGAGGGGCCGGCGGCGACCCGGCGCGGCCGACCGCCACCTGTACGTTCTGCTCGCGCAGCGCCTCGACCACGTCCCCGGCCGTGAGCTCGAGCTTGGCGAGCCGCTCCGGATCGAGCCAGACGCGCATCGCGTAGCGCCGTTCCCCGAAGATGTTGACCTCGCCCACTCCCGGCACGCGCTTCAGGCGATCGAGCACGTTGATGAGCGCGTAGTTCGAGAGGAAGACCGCGTCGCGCGACCCGTCCGGCGAGACCAGGTTAACGACCATCGTGAGGTCGGGGGCCTGCTTGCGCACCGAGATCCCGAAGCGGCGCACCTCCTCCGGCAGGCGCGGCTCGGCAGTCGCGACGCGGTTGTTCACGTTCACCGTCGCGATGTCCGGGTCCCGGCCGAGCTCGAAGGTCACGGTCAGGTTGACCTGCCCGTCGTTCGCGCTGATGCTCGACATGTAGAGCATTCCCTCGGTGCCGTTCACCTGCTCCTCGATCGGGAGCGTGATGGTGCGCTCGACCACGTCGGCGCTGGCGCCGGTGTAGTTGGCCGAGATCTGCACGGTCGGGGGAACGATCGGCGGAAACTGGGAGATCGGGAGCAACGGGATCGAGATCACACCGGCGAGGGTGATCAGGATCGCGACGACGGCGGCGAAGATCGGCCGGTCGATGAAGAAGACGACGAAGCCCGGAGCGCGGGGGGGCGCGGCGCTGTGGCTGGCTTCGGGGGGCAGGGACACGACGACCTGGCTCCGGCGCGGGGGGGCGCGGCTCGACGCCGCCGGGTCGTGACGAGTACCACGTTCCCCGACGCGGCGCCCGAGCGCCGCCGGAGCGCGGATCGCGGCTACGCTCAGTCGCGCGCGCGGTCCGCCGCTGCCGCGCTATCGGAGCCAGCTTTGCCGCGCGGATTCATCCTGCAACCGACCTATCGCGTGCGCGAGGGTCGCCCCGTCGTATGGCTCTTCGGACGCCTCGAGAGTGGAGAGGCCTTCCTGGTCGAGGAACGGCGCTTCCGGCCGTATTTTTTCGTTCGCGCCGGCGATGAGGCTGCGCTCGCAGGCGATCGCCGCGCCTGTGTCGAGCCGACGGAGCTGCGGGACCTCGAGGGCGGCTCGCTCGCCCGCGTGAGCGCCGCGATCCCCGCCCTGCTGCCGCAGCTGCGCGCGCGGGTCGAGCGCTCGGGCGGCCGCAGCTTCGAGGCCGACGTGCGCTTCGCGTATCGATTCCTGATCGACGCGAAGATCCGGGCGGGAGTCGAGATCAGCGGCCCGGCAGAGATCCTCGAGTCCGGCCTGCTGCGCTTCGTCGACCCGGAGCTCCGGCCCGCAGAGCTGCGGCCGCAGCTGCGGACACTCTCGCTCGATCTCGAGACCTCTCCCGACGCGAGCCGTATCCACGCAGCGGCGCTGGTCTCGGCCGACGAGGAGGAAGTGCACCTCGTCTCGCAGCGGCCGGTGGCAGGCGCGCTCGTACACGCCGACGAGGCCGCACTGCTCCGCGCCGTCTCCGGACGGGTGCGCGCGATCGATCCCGATGTCCTCGTCGGCTGGAACGTCGTGGACTTCGATCTGCGCACCTGGGCCGCGCGATGTCGCGCACTCGGGCTCCCCGACGGACTCGGCCGCATCGACGAGCCGATGAGCTTCCAGGTGGATCCGGGCTTCACCCGCCAGTCGCGCGCGTCGCTTCCCGGCCGCATGGTGCTCGACGGAATCGCGCTCGTGCGCGACGCCGTCCGTCTCGAGGATTATCGGCTCGAGACCGTGGCCCGTGCGCTCCTCGGCCGCGGAAAGCTCATCGACCAGGCGGCAGTGGACAAGGGCGCCGAGATCGAGCGCATGCTCCGCGAGGACCCCGAAGCGCTGGTCGCCTACAACCGCGAGGACGCGCGCCTCGTGCTCGAGATCCTCGAACGCGAGGGGCTCGTAGCACTCGCCGTCGAGCGGAGCCTTCTATCCGGGATGCAGCTCGACCGCGTCGGCGCCAGCATCGCCTCCTTCGACCGGCTCTACCTCCCCGAGCTGCGTAGCCGCGGCCTCGTAGCACCCAGCCGGCGAGCCGGAGCGGAAGGCGAGCCCGAGCGGAAGGCGGCTCCCGTCGCGGGCGGAGCGGTGCTCGACTCCGTGCCGGGGCTCTACCGCGACGTCGCGGTCTTCGACTGGAAGAGCCTCTACCCGAGCCTGATCCGGACCTTCAACCTCGACCCGCTCGCCCACGCGCGCGCCGGCGACGACGCGATCATCGCGCCCAACGGCGCGCGTTTCTCCCGCAGCGAGGCAATCCTTCCCGGCATCATCGAGCGCTTCATGGCGAGTCGCGAGGCGGCGAAAGAGCGCGGAGACCGCCACGCCGACCAGGCGCTCAAGATCATGATGAACGCGCTCTTCGGCGTGCTCGGCTCGGCGTCCTGCCGCTTCTTCGATCCGGCGATCGCGAATGCGATCACGAGCTTCGGGCAGCAGACCCTGGGCTGGACGCGGGACGCCTTCGAGGCCGCCCACGTGCGCGTCCTCTACGGCGACACGGACTCCGTCTTCGTGCAGCTCCCCGAAGCGCCCGCGGGCGGCGCGGGGGCGCTCGCCGCGAGGCTCCGCGACGACGCCGCGCGCGAGGTGACCCGGCGCGTGCACGAGGCCTACGGCGTCGATCCGCGCCTCGAGCTCGAGATCGAGAGCGTCTACGAGCGCTTCTTCCTGCCCCGTGTCCGCGGTGGCGGCGCCGGGAGCAAGAAGCGCTATGCCGGGCTGGCGCGCGGGCAGCTCGATCTGGTGGGCCTCGAGTCGGTGCGTCGCGACTGGCCGGCCGTCACCGCCCGCCTCCAGCGCGGCATGCTCGAACGCATCTTCGCGGATCTGGACCCCGTGCCCTTCGTGCGCGAGGTCGTGGCCGCAGTCCGTTCCGGCGCGCTCGACGCCGAGCTCGTCTACGCGAAGCGCGTGCGCAAGGGAGCGCTCGAGCGCTACACGGCGACCACGCCGCCCCACGTGCAAGCCGCCCGCAAGGCCACGGAGCCCGTGGGTCCCGTCGTCCGCTACGTGATCGCGCGCAGCGGTCCCGAGCCGGTGCTCCCGGGGCGCCCGCTGCCGGAGGGCATCGACCGCGAGCACGCCGTGCTGAAGCTGCTCCGCCCGGTGGCCGACGCGATCCTGCGCGAGCTCGGCCGCGACTTCGACGAGGCGCTCGATCTTCCCAGACAGCTCAGGCTCGTGTAGGGATCGGAAGCGAAGGGCCGGCGCGACGCGGGCCGAAGCCTCAGCAGTGGCGGCGGGTGCTCTCGCTGATGAGCCGACCGTAGGCGGCCGACACACCGTCGCACAGCACACCGAGGGCGCTGAGCGCGCTCGGGGGCAGCGGATCCGGACCATTGTCGACGTAGAGGAGCTGCATGACCCTTCCCCGGATCGCGACTGGGACGATCGCCGCTTCGCGTGGCTCCCCTCCACCGACGAGGCGCGTCACGATGGCGTCGACGCCCTCCCGTGCGGGGGTTCCATGGAAGACTGCACCGCGGGCCGCGGTGGCCAGCATGCTCGGCTCCGCTGCCGGAACATAGAGACCATCGATCGGCTCGGTCGCGGAGCCTCGCGCGGCGAGAACGCCCTGGATCATCCCGTCGCGCACCGCAAAGACGGCGGCCGCCCGCGCATAGGAGGCTGCGATGCGGAGCGCCGTCGGGACCACGCTGTCCCGGTCGCCCGTCATCGCGAGGTCTGCTTCGAGCGCCGCGCGCTCGGTCGCGCTTCGTGCGGGCTCGCTGCTGGTTGCAGGCGCTGTCGCGGCCTCATCAGTCGGCCCGCGCAGCTGCGCCGCATGCAGCGCGGTGAAATCGGCCTCGTTGGAGAGCTCTTCTCCCTCGGCCAGCGGGCGGAGCCCGTGCGCATCCCGCCAGTGCGCGAGCCGGTCCTCCTCGTGGCCGGCGTCCGCCGCGGCAGGCGTCGGCGCGGCCCACTGCCAGCGCTCGTCCTCCGACTGCTGGCGAGACCTCACATGCCCCGCGAGCTCGAGAATGCTCGCATCGGTGAAGCGTGCATCGGGTCGGATCCCGTAGTGATCCTCGAGGAGCTGGACCATGCGGCGCTCCGCAATCGCGTAGGGAACCACCGAGAGACCCACCGCGAAGCCCAGCGCGTCGATGCGCTCGGGGTTCGCAGGATCCAGCATCGCAGCGTGGAGCCGGCGCTTCTCGATCCACATCGGAAACACCTCGTAGCGTCGCGCCAGATCCCGGCTCAGCTGCCGAAGGACCGCCGGATCCGGCCGCACCAGACGCTCGGGAGGGGCGCTGGGGACGCCGAGGTGCTGGGCGAGATGCGCCTCCACCTCCTCCACTCCGAGGAGCCCGGACTCCACGAGGATCGTGCCCAGACGCCCCCCGAAGACGACCATCACCTGGGTGGCGTCCTCGAGCTGCGCTCGACTGAGAGCCCCGCGTTCCAGGAGATACCTGCCGAAGGTGGCCATTACGCCCCCGAGGCCGAGAAATCGCCCCCGGAAATGGCTTCGGAAGGAGCCTCAGCATGCTTGAGGCTGGCCCGGCCCGCCGGAGGCGATGCATCGCCCGCCCCCCCCTGCGCGGCGTATCCCCCTCGAAAAGCCCCTCGGGATAGGAACGAGGCTTCCCAATTGCCTCTCGCCCCACACATCGACGTGTCGATCGACCCCTGCCCCCTCACGGAAGCTCCGCGGCGGCCTCGTGCACGGCGTCGACGAAGCGCCGGCTGCGCTCGAGGACGGCGCCCGCCTCGCGCTGGAGGCTTCCGCCGACGAGCAACATGGCGTCGCGGCCGTAGCAGCGGACCACTTCCGCGGCGCTCTCGAGCTCGACCCCGCCGGCCGGCACGGGGAGCGCGGGCAGGCAGCCCGCGAGCGGGCCGCGCAGCCGATCGGCGACGCGCCGAGATTCGGCCTCGCTGCGCCGGAAGCGGCTTCCGAAGCTCACGAAGATCACCGCGTCCGCCCCGTAGAGGCGAAAGAGCCGCCCGAAAAGCGCCTCGGGCGCGATGCGCAACGCGCCGCCGAAGGCCGGGTGGGCGATCACCGGGACGCTCGCGCGCCGACAGAGCTCGAAGAAGGCCGGAAGTCCGAGCAGCATCGGCGAGGCCAGCACCGCGCGCGCCCCGGCGTCCTCGGCAAAGCGCAGTGCATCACGCACGCGATCGGGCGTGCCGATCAGATTCGGGGCATACACCGCAGCATGTCCCGTCTCGTCGAGCACGCGCGCGAGCGCGGCCATGCATGCGCGCACGCGCTCGCGGAAGGGACTCCAGGTCTGGTCGGCGAGGCCGTGGTCGTCCTTCACGACGTCGATTCCGGCAGTGGCGAAGGTCGCGGCCAGCTCGGCAAGCGCGGCAGTCTCCAGCCCCATCGGCTTGACCGCCGTACAGGTGAGCGGACGCTCGAAGACTCCCGTCGCCTTGCGCAGGCCCGCGATGCCAAAGCGCGGCCCCCCGAGCGCTGCCGCGAGCTCCGGGCCGGGCTCGACGTCGATGCAACGCAGGTCCTCGTGGAGCGACGAGTTCCCGAACACGACGTTCAGGCACTGGGCGGGGTCGAGGCCGGTCGCGCCGATGGGATAGGCGAGCGTGGCGCGAAAGCCTCCGGCGGGATCCTCCTCGAGTTTCTCCACGCGGCCGAGCGCCTCGCGCTCGACCACGGCGTCGCGCACGGCTTCGCGCGGAACCTCGACCGTCTGCTCGCGCGCGA
>CAYPSI010000263.1:0-12377 GCA_964413375.1 uncultured Spirochaetales bacterium
CGCGCGCCGCCCGCGCGGCTTCACCGCCTGATGGTCTCGAATGGCGAGCGCGAGAGCCTCGCGGCCATCTGGATCACGACTCCCGACGAGGCGAAGCGCGCGGGACTGCGCGCGGGAGAGGGGCGCATGCTCGCGGACCTCGACCTGCAGGACGCGCGCAGGGTGGCGGTGCTCGGTGCCGGTCTGCGTGCGGAGCTCTTCGGCTTCGGGAGCGGACTGCGCGAGACGATCCAGATCGGCGCGTCGCACTTCACCGTGATCGGCGTTCTCGAGCCGATGGCCAATGCCCCGGGCAGGGGTGAAAGCGATCCGAACCGCTCCGTCCTGCTCTCGCACAGTGTGGCAGCCGCCCATCTCGCGCAGCTGCTGCCCTCGGCCGGAGCTCCGAGCGCCGGAACGGGACGCGGCAGCGGGCGTGCGGCCCCCTCGCTGCTCGGCGCCGTTGCGGTGATCTCGCTGCTGCTCGGAGGCAGCGCGCTCGCGTGCGCGATGCTCGCGACCGTGATCGAGCGCGCACGCGAGATCGCGCTGCGTCTGGTGGTCGGTGCGACGCGCCGCGAGGTCTTCGCGGAGCTGCTCCTCGAGTCCATCCTCGTCGGCACCTTCGGCGGGCTGGCGGGCATTGCGGCGGCACTCGCCCTCGAGTCCGGCATCTCCGCCGCTCCCTCGCGGGATCTCGTCGTCTTCGGCGCGCCTCTGGCGCTCGCGCTCGCCGCGCTCGTCGGAGCCGCCGCCGGGCTCCTGCCGGCGCTGCGCGCCGCCGCGATCGATCCGGTCCGCGCGCTCTGCTCCGACTAGCGGCGCGCGCTCGGGAGCGGAAGCGGGTTCGCGAGCTGGGTTCTAGGGGTGTTGATTGCTCACGGCGACGACTTCGCCCGTCATGTACGAGGCGTAGTCGCTCGCGAGGAAGACGATCACGTTCGCGATCTCGAAGGGCTCCGCGGCGCGTCCGAAGGCCTCGCGGCGGGTCAGCTCGTCGAGCAGGCCGGGGGGCGTGACCTTGGAGAGGAAGGGGTGCATCGCGAGGCTCGGGGAAACGGCGTTCACGCGCACTCCGGCGGGGGCCGCCTCGAGGGCGACGCAGCGCGTGAAGGCCATCACGCCCGCCTTCGCGGCCGCGTAGTGGGACTGCCCAGGCTGCGCGCGCCAGCCGAGCACCGAGGCATTGTTCACGATCGCGCCGGAGCGACGCTCGAGCATGTGCGGGAGCATCGCGCGGGTCATCCGGAAGGTGCCGGTGAGCGTCACGTCGAGGACCTTCTGCCACTGCTCGTCCGTCATCTCGACGATCGGAGCGAAGCCCCCGAGGCCGGCGTTGTTCACGAGCACGTCGACGTGGCCGAGCTCGCGGATCGCCGCGTCGATGAGCGCGCGAACGTCGCCTTCCTGGGTCACGTCGCAGCGGCGGTGGGCGACGGGTGCCCCGACGAGCTTCTCGAGCTCGGCGGCCGACTCGGCGACGCGCCGCTCGTGGGCGTCGGAGAGCATCACCCGCGCTCCCTCTTCGGCGCAGCGGCGCGCTGCGGCGAAGCCGATCCCGGTTCCCGCCGCGGCGGTCACGAGCACGGTCTTGCCGGCGAGCAGGCCGTGCGCGCGGGCGGGGTAGGGCGGGGCGGCGCTCACCGCGGCTCCCTCGGGAGGCCGAGCGCCCGCTGCGCGATCAGGTTGCGCTGGATCTCGTTCGAGCCGGCGTAGATCGTGTCCGAGCGCGAGAAGAGGAAGAGGCGCTGGAGCGGCGTGAGCTCGTAGGGCGCCGCCTCTGCGATCTCCGCCTCGGGGCCCTGCACGTCCATCGCGAGCTTGCCGAGGCTGCGGTGCCAGCTCGCCCAGAAGATCTTCGTGATCATGGCCTCTCGCGAGAGCTGGCTCCCACCGCCCGAGAGCGTGCGGAGCGCGTTGCAGCGCTGGAGCTGGAGACCGATCCAGGCGTCGGCGATGCGCTGGCGGATCAGCGGATCGCTGGCGCGCCCGTTCCGCTTCGCGACCGCGATGATCTCACTCAGCTCGTTCCCGAAGGCGAGTTGCTGGCCCAGAGTCGAGGCGCCGCGCTCGAAGGCGAGTGTACCCATCGCGACCTTCCAGCCCTCTCCGGGCGCACCCACGACGTTCTCGGCGGCCGTGCGCGCCCCGTTGTAGAAGACCTCGCTGAACTCGCTCGTGCCGGTGATCTGTACGATCGGGCGGATCTCGATCCCCGGCTGCTGCATCGGGACGAGCAGATAGGAGAGCCCGTGGTGACGCGAGGAGTTCGGGTCGCTGCGGCAGACTGCGAAACACCAGTCCGACCACTGCGCCCAGGAGGTCCAGACCTTCTGCCCCTCGATCACCCATGCGTCGCCCTCGAGGCGGGCGCGCGTCTGCACGTTGGCGAGATCCGAGCCGGCGTTGGGCTCCGAGTAGCCCTGACACCAGATCTCCTCTCCGCGCACGATCTCCGGCAGGAAGCGTTGCTTCTGCTGCTCGCTGCCGAAGTGGATCAGCGTCGGACCGAGCAGGCCCTCGCCGATGTGGCCGAGGCGCCCCGGGCCCCCGGCGCGCGCGTACTCCTCGTAGTAGATGACCTGCTGCGTGAGCGTCGCGTCGCGCCCGCCATACGCGCGCGGGAAGCCGATGCAGGACCATCCGGCCTCGCCGAGGCGGCGCTCCCAGGCGCGACGCTCATCGAGCAGCGCGTGCTCGTCGCCGGGGCCACCGCGACCGCGCACCCTCGCGAAGGAGCCGGAGAGCTCGGCGGCGAGCCAGTCCGCCCATTCCCGGCGAAAGGCCTCGTCCTCGCGGCTGAATCGGAGGTCCATGGCGACGGCGCAGGTTAAGATAGGAGGCGAGCCGTCTGCAAGCGAGGGACGCCAGGCCGTGATCGAAGCCCGCAGCCTCTGGGAGCTCGTCGAGCGCCGCGCCGCGGCGACACCAGACGCCCTCTTTGCCGTCGACGATGAGGGCCGCACGCAGAGCTTCGCGGCCTACCGGGACGCCGCGCTGCGCTGCGCGGCGGGTCTCGCCGCCCGCGGCCTGCGCCCGGGGACGAACGTCTCCTGGCAGCTTCCCACTCGCATCGACTCGATGGTGCTCGCGGCGGCGCTTGCGCGCCTCGGGGCGGTGCAGAATCCGATCCTGCCGATCTATCGCGAGCGCGAGCTGCGCTTCGTGCTGCGCCAGACGCGCGCGCGCTTCTTCTTCGTCCCCGGAGTCTTTCGCGGCTTCGACCACGCGGCCCTCGCGCACTCTCTCGCGCAGCAGGAAGCTCCACTCCAGGCGGTGGTGCTCGACGGCTCGCTGCCCGATGGGGATCCCGCGCAGCTGCCGCCGCCGCCGGCGCCGAGCACGCCTGCCGACGCGCCGGTGCGCTTCATCTTCTACACCTCCGGCACCACCTCCGACCCGAAGGGCGCGCTCCACACCGATCATTCGGTGATCGCCCAGGCCCGCTCGATGGTCGACGTGCTCGAGCTCGTGCCCGAGGATCGCATCGCGCTGGTGTTTCCCTTCACGCACATCGGTGGGCTGGGCTGGCTGTGCGCGTCGCTGCTGGCCGGCTGTTCCCACATCGTGGTTCCGATCTTCGATGCGAAGAAGAGCGTCGACCTGCTGGCGCGCCACGGTGCCACGCTCGGAACGGCGGGGACGGTCTTCCACCAGGCCTACCTCGCGGCGCAGCGGGAGCGCGGGCCGGAGCCGATCTTCCCGCAGGTCCGCGCCTTCCCGGGCGGCGGAGCACCGAAGCCACCCCAGCTGCACTACGACCTGAAGCGCGAGCTCGGAGGCGTTGGAATCGTGTCGGGCTGGGGCATGACCGAGTGCCCGATCGTCGCGATGAACAGCGTGCGCGACCCCGACGAGAAGCTCGCCACCACCGAGGGGCGCGCGACGCACGGCGTCGAGATCGCGGTGGTGCGGGCAGACGGCACGCGTGCCGGGCCGGGAGAGGAGGGCGAGCTGCGCTGCCGCGGGCCCTCGCTGTGCCGGGGCTATCTCGATGCGAGCCTCGACGCCGCCGCCTTCGACGAGCAGGGTCTCTTCCGCAGCGGGGACCTCGGCGTGGTCGACGCCGACGGCTACGTGGTGATCACCGGGCGTCTCAAGGACGTGATCATCCGCAAGGGCGAGAACATCAGCGCGAAGGAGGTCGAGGACCTCCTCTACCCGCACCCGAAGGTCGCGGACGTCGCGGTGATCGGGATCCCGGATCCCGCGGTCGGGGAACGCTGCTGTGCTGTGGTCGCCTGCCGCGACCCGGCGGACCCGCTGTGCTTCGACGAGATGGTCGCATATCTCTCGGAGCGGGGCCTGATGCGCCAGAAGCTCCCCGAGCGCCTCGAGCTCGTGGACAGCGTTCCGCGCAACCCCACCGGCAAGATCCTGAAGCACGAGCTGCGTCGGCGGTTCAGTTGAGCTTTGCTCGGCTGCGCCTCGCTGCGCGCGCGCTTCGCGCGCTTGCCCGGCCGGCTCAGCGAGGCTCCGTCGTCTCGCCGATCCAGCGCGCGATGCGCGACCACAGCCGCTCCCGGGTGTTCGCCACGTTGTGGCAGTGCCAGCAGTCGGGGAGCGTGTAGGCCACCACCTCGGGCGCGTGCGGGAACTCCTCGGACGCATGCTCGGCGGTGTGGAGGTCGTGGTCCCCGACCGCCAGGAAGACCGGCACGTCGATCGCGGCAGCCTCGGGCGCGAAGGCGCCCGGAATCATCGACAGGATGCCGGGGCCCGCGGCGAGCGCGGTCGCGGCCTGCCGGAGCGCAAGCAGAGCCTCGCGGGGAGCCGTCCCGACGCCATAGGCCGCCTCGCGTCCGGCGCCCTGCGGCGCTGCGGGATAGGGCGTGGCGAAGCGGGCGCGGATCAGCTCGGGGAGCTTCGCGCGCGCGCCATGCGGGTCGCCCGCGAAGGCGCGCTCGCCCTCGGTCAGGAAGTGCGGGAGGCCCCGCGTCGTGAACGACAGGAGCACGATTGCGCGGTGTGGCGAGTGGTGCGCCTGCTGGAGCACGGTCATGCAGGAGCCCATCGAATGCCCGACGCCGATGGAGCGAAGTTCCGCGAGCGGCAGACGGCCCTCGCTCGCGTCCCCGGCGCGCAGGCGGGCGCTGGCCTGTGCGAGGGCCGCCTGGTTGGCACGAGTCAGGCGCATCAGGTCGAGCGCGTAGCCATCGTCAGGTTTCGTGCTCTCGCCCACGCCGAGAGGGTCGATCGCCAGCGTCGCGAAGCCGCGAGCGGCCATGAACTCGGCGAAGCTGAAGCGGCGGTCGCCGTCGACCTCGAGGTCCCAGTACTTGCGCGAGAGCGAGCCCCCCGGCAGGCAGCAGAGGACCGTCGCGTCCCCCGACCGTCCGAAAGCGGCCGGCGCGACGAGCGACACCGCGATCTCGTGGGATCCCGGCAGATCGACCGCCGCGCTCACGTCGAAGCGCCACTCGAAACGACGCGGCGACGCGGCGTTGCCGCTGCTCGTCCTGGGCATCGAAGCTCACCCTTCCCGTTCCGCGAAGTCCGCTTCGAGCGCTCCATCGCGATCCGCAGCGCGGGAAGGTAGCCTCCACTCGGAGCGACGCTGGGATCGGAGGGTGAGATGGGTTCTGGGGACGATGCAAGCGGCGCGGCGACGCGGCCCGATCCGATCGTCACGCGCGACACCGACTTCTACTGGGAGGGAGCGCTGCGGGGCGAGCTCCTCGGTCAGGCCTGCGCCGCCTGCGGGAAGCTGCGCCATCCGCCGCGCCCGATGTGCCCGCACTGCCACTGCCTCGAGCGCAAGCTGGTGCGCCTCTCGGGGCGCGGCGAGGTCTACAGCTGGATCGTGCCGAGGCACCCCGCGCCGGTGGGCTTCGCCGAGCCTCCGGTCGTGGCGCTCGTCGAGCTCGAGGAGGGAATCCGGATCGTGTCGAACGTGGTGGGAGCCGCGCCCGGGCAGGTCCGGCAGGGGCTGCCGGTAGAAGTGGACTTCGAGCCCACGCGCAGCGGCAAGGCCGTCCCGGTCTTCCGCCCGCGCGGGCGCTAGCCCGATGATCTACGCTCGCCTGCGGCTCGCTGCGCGGAGGCCGACTCTCGAGTCGGCCTCCTAGCGGTCCGGGAGGCGCGATGCAGACCTCGCTCGTGCGGCCGGCGGCGATCGCGGGGATCGGCCAGACGGAGTTCTCGAAGGACTCCGGGCGCAGCGAGCTCCAGCTCGCCGCGGAGTGCGTGAAGGCGGCCCTCGACGACGCGGGCCTCGATCCCTCGGACGTCGACGGCATGATCACCTTCACGCTCGACAACAGCGATGAGATCGGGCTGTGCCGCTGCCTCGGCGTGCGCGATCTAGCCTTTACGACGCGCATCCCGGGCGGTGGCGCCGCGTCGGCGGCGACGCTCTACCAGGCCATGGCCGCAATCGGCGCCGGCATCGCCGAGACCGTGGTGATCTGGCGCGCGATGAACGAGCGCTCGCAGGTCCGCTTCGGCCAGCCGCAGACGAGCGGCCATCTGAACCCCGGCGGCGGCACCACCTTCATGGAGTGGTGCATGCCCTTCGGCGCGCAGACGCCCGCCAGCTGGGAGGCGCTCGGCGCCCAGCGTTACATGGAGACCTACGGCGTCACGAACGAGGACCTGGGTCGGGTCTCCGTCGTGCTGCGCAAGCACGCGGCGACGAACCCGGCCGCGTGGTTCTACGGCAAGCCGATCACGCTCGAGGAGCACCAGCAGTCGCGCTGGATCGTCGAGCCGGTGCTGCGGCTCCTCGACTGCTGCCAGGAGAGCGACGGCGGCGTCGCCCTCGTGGTGACGAGCCTCGAGCGCGCGCGCGACCTCAAGCAGACCCCGGTGCGCATCGTCGGCGCCGCCTACTCGCTCCCCTACAACGTCGAGATCATCTCGAACTACTATCATGGAGACCTCTCGATCATGCCCGAGGCCGCGGCGGTTGCGAAGCGCCTGTACCAGAAGACGGGGCTCCACCCGCGCGACATCCAGGTGGCGATGCTCTACGAGGCCTTCACGCCGCAGGTGCTGAAGCAGCTCGAGGCCTTCGGCTTCTGCGGACTGGGAGAGGCCAAGGACTTCGTGAAGGACGGCCACATCGAGCTCGGCGGGAGCCTCCCGGTCGATCCGAATGGGGGCCTGATCGGCGAGGCCTACATCCACGGCATGAACAACGTCGCCGAGGGCGTGCGCCAGGTGCGCGGCACGTCGGTGAACCAGGTGCCGAAGGTGGAGCACGTGCTCGTTTCGAGCGGCACTGCCGGCGCGATCCTGGGCCGCGGCTGACGCGGGGCGGCCTCGCATATGGCGGGCTCCGGGCGGCTGGGCTAGACACCCGATTCCCTCCCCCCCGGCTCCCAATTCCCAATGCCCCTGATCGGTTTCGCTGACGCCTCGCTCGCCTTCGGCTCGGAGCCGCTGCTCGACCACGTGAGCTTCCAGATCGATCCCGGCGAGCGCGTCTGCCTGATCGGCCGAAACGGCGCGGGCAAGTCCACGCTGCTGCGGATCGCGGACGGAACGATCACACCCGACAGCGGTGAAGTCTGGCGGCAGCCGGGCCTCCGGATCGCGGAGCTCGCACAGGAGCTCTTCGTCCCGGACGACGCCAGCGTCTTCGACGTGGTGGCCAGCGGTCTCCGCGAGATTGGCGCGCTGCTCGCCGAGTACCACAGGGTTGCCCGGGAGGTCGGAGACGATCCCTCGCTGCTGCGCCGGATGGAGTGGCTCCAGCACGAGATCGAGACGCACGACGGCTGGAGGCTCCACGAGCGCGTCGAGAACAGCCTCGAGCTCCACGGCCTCTCTGCCGACGCGAAAATGGGGGAGCTCTCGGGCGGCTGGCGGCGCCGCGTCTCCCTGGCGCGCGCACTCGTCGGAGACCCGGACCTGCTGCTACTCGACGAGCCGACCAACCATCTCGACATCGAAGTGATCCAGTGGCTGGAAGAGGTGCTGCTCGCCTTCCGCGGCGGCGTGCTCTTCGTGACGCACGATCGGGCGCTGATCGTGCGCCTCGCCACGCGCATCCTCGAGCTGGACCGCGGCGCCCTCAGCTCGTGGCCTGGTGACTACCCGAACTTCCTCGCGAAGAAGGCCGCGGCGCTGGAAGAGGAAGCGCGCCACGACGCGCTCTTCGACAAGAAGCTCGCGCAGGAGGAGACGTGGATCCGCCGCGGCATCAAGGCCCGGCGCACGCGCAACGAGGGGCGCGTCCGCGCGCTCGTGGAGATGCGCGCCGAGCGCAAGCGGCGGCGCGAGGTGCTGGGCCGGGCGCACTTCGACGTGGAGGAGGCGCGGGCGTCGGGAAAGCTGGTGATCGAGGCGGAGCGCGTCTGCTTCGCGTGGGGCGGCAAGCCCATCGTGCGGGACCTCTCGATGCGCATCCTGCGCGGTGACCGCATCGGCCTCGTCGGCCCGAACGGGGCCGGAAAGACCACGCTGCTCAAGATCCTGCTCGGACAGCTCGCGCCCGATTCCGGCAGCGTGCGGCTCGGCACGAAGCTCGAGATCGCCTACTTCGACCAGCTGCGCATGCAGCTCGCGCCCGAGAAGACGGTGATCGAGAACATCGCGGGGGGCAGCGAGATCATCGAGATCGGTGGCGAGCGGCGCCACGTGATCGGCTACCTGCAGGACTTCCTCTTCAGCCCCGACCGCGCGCGCACACAGGTCGCGACCCTCTCGGGCGGCGAGCGCAACCGCCTGCTGCTGGCCCGTCTTCTCGCCGCGCCGGCGAACCTGCTGGTGCTCGACGAACCGACGAACGATCTCGACATCGAGACGCTCGAGCTGCTCGAGGAGCGGCTGCTGGGCTTCGGGGGCACGATCCTCCTCGTCTCGCACGATCGCGCCTTCCTCGACAACGTCGTCACCTCGACGCTGGCCTTCGAAGGCGACGCCCGCGTCTTCGAGTACGTGGGGGGGTATACGGATGCGCTGCGCCAGCGTCGGACGGCACCCGCGGCGAAGTCCGCGGCCAGCGCGCCGGCCCGCAGCGGGACGCGAGCGGAGAGGTCGCGCGGCCCGATGGCGGCGAAGCTCAGCACCCGGGAGCAGCGCGAGCTCGCCGAGCTTCCCGCGAGAATCGAGGAGCTGGAGCGCCAACAGGGCGAGCTGGCGAACGAGATCAGTCGGCCCGAGTTCTACAAGGGCGAGCTCGCCGTGCAGACGCGCATCCAGGCGAGGCTCGCCGAGCTTCCCGCGGAGCTCGCCGCGGCCTACGCGCGTTGGGAGAGCCTCGAGGCGCGGCGCTAGCGGAGCGACCTTGCGCCGCGAGCGAAGAAGAGCCAGTTCGTCTCCGCGGCCTGGGCGACGGGATTGTCGAAACGGAGCGCCTCGACGCGTACCTCCCGAAACACCCGACGCAGCGCGGCCGCGAAGGCCGGGCTCTCCGCGTAGGACCACACCCCGAGCACGCCATCGGCGGCGAGATGTCGCCGGGCCAGCGCGAGACCCGCGTCGGTGTAGAAGGCGGCGCTGCCGGCGCCGAGAGGCTCGTCGGGAGAGTGGTCGACGTCGACCAGGATCAGGTCGTGGTCTGCTTCGGGTGGGCTCGCCAGCCTGCGATAGACGTCGCCCTCGCTCACCGCGAAACGCGCGTCCGCGCGCAGCTCCGCCGCCAGCGGAATCAGGCCCCGGTCGAGCCAGTCGATCACCGGCCGCAGGAGCTCGACGACCTCGACGTGCGCGACGCGGTCGGAGCGGAGGACCTCGCGAGCCGTGTATCCGAGACCGAGGCCTCCGACCAGCACGCGAAGGCCTCTTCCCTCGTGCATCTCGAGCCCGACCCGAGAGAGGGCACGCTCGGAGTCCGTGTTGCGACTGCTCATCAGGAACTGGTGATCGAGGGTGATCTCCGTGACCACGACTCCCGGCTCGGACTCGATCCCGCGCTGCCGCAGGCAGATCATTCCGATCGGGCTCGGCTCGTAGGCCAGGATCTCGAGGTCCGACGCCTGCATTCATTTGCCCTCGAAGGCGGCATCGCGTTTTTCGGCCATGGCCTTGTAGCCCTGGGTCATGTCGTCGGAGACGAACATCGCGGCGGCGCTCGCGGCCTCGAAGCGCAGCGCCTCGGCGAGGCCCTGCTCGGCGCGGTAGTTGATCGTGCGCTTGATGCCCTGCACCGCGAGCGGGGCGTTGCGTGCGATCTCCTCGGCCAGCGCGCGCACGTGCGGCAGCAGTTCGTCCTTGGGGACGACCTCCTGCACGATCCCGATGCGCATCGCCGTCTGCGCGTCGATCCGACGCCCGGTGAAGGCGAGGAGCCGCGTCCATCCTGCGCCGATCTCGGTCAGCAGTCGCAGGTCGCCGCCCGCGTCGAGGGAGACGCCGACTTTCGGCTCCGGGAGCGCGAAACGCGCATCGTCGGCCGCGATCCGGATGTCGCCCATCAACGCGATCTCGAGCCCCGCGCCCAGGCAATAGCCGTGGATGGCCACGATCACCGGCTGCGGGAGGTTCGAGAAGACGTGAAAACGCTCGTGCACCCAGCGGAAGCGCTCGTAGTAGTTGCGGACCTTCTCCGCGGGCGAGCGGCCCGTGATGCGGTCCTCCGGCATGCCGAGGTCGACGCCTGCGCAGAAGGCGCGGCCCTCCGCGCGCACGATCACGACGCGGACCTCCGACTGGAAGCGAAGCTCATCGGCGCGCGCGGCGAGCTGACGGGCCGACTCCCAGCTCCAGGCGTTGAGCTTCTCTGGACGCGTGAACACGATCGTGGCGATCGGTCCGTCGATCTCGAGGCCGATGACCTGCTCGCGCTCGCTCATAAGCTCCTCCTCGCGGTGGCCGCGATCCTACGCCGCGGCGACCCGGGCGCGCAAACGGTAGACTCCGCGCCTTCCGAAGCGCAGCAAGAGGAGCGTCTGCATGATCCGACCCACCCGGCTCGCGGCCTGGAAGGCGCTCGTCGCCCACCGCGAGAAGGTCGCGGGAATCGACCTGCGCCGCGCCTTCGCCGCCGATCCCAGGCGCGGCGAGAGCTTCGCCTGCGAGGCCGCGGGGATCTACCTCGACTACTCGAAGAACCTCTTGACGGGCGAGACCCTGCGCCTGCTCGTCGCCCTGGCCGAAGAGGCAGGGCTCCGCGAGCGGATCGACGCGATGTTTCGCGGGGAGGAGCTGAATACCAGCGAGGGCCGCGCGGTCCTGCACGTGGCGCTGCGGGCACCGCGGGGAGCCGAGATCGAGCGCGACGGGCATGACGTCGTGCCCGAGGTGCATGCGGTGCTCGACCGCTTCTGCGCGTTCGCGGAATGCGTGCGCAGCGGAGAGTGGACGGGCCACACCGGGCGCCGCATTCGCAACATCGTGAACGTCGGGATCGGCGGCTCGGACCTCGGTCCCGCGATGGTCTGCGAGGCGCTCCGCCACCATTCCGACCGCGGCCTGCAGATGGCCTTCGTCTCGAACATCGACGGAACGGATTTCGCCGAGGCGGTGCGCGACCTCGACCCGGCCGAGACCCTCTTCATCGTCTGCTCGAAAACCTTCACCACGCAGGAGACGCTGGCCAATGCGCACGCGGCCCGGAGCTGGGTCCTGGCGGCGCTGCGCGATTCGGCAGCCGTCGCGCGCCACTTCGTCGCCGTCTCGACCAACGCGTCGGCCGTTGCAAACTTCGGGATCGAAGCCAGGAACATGTTCGAGATCTGGGACTGGGTCGGCGGTCGCTACTCCCTCGACTCCGCGATCGGCCTCTCGATCGCGATCTCGATCGGACCCTCGCGCTTCCGGGAGATGCTAGGCGGCCTGCATGCGATGGACGAGCACTTCCGTACGGCGCCCTTCGAGCGCAACCTGCCGGTGATCCTGGCGCTTCTCGGTGTCTGGTACGCAAACTTCTGGCGCGCGGAGACGCACGCCGTGCTGCCCTACGACCAGTATCTCGCGCGCCTGCCGGCCTATCTCCAGCAGCTCGACATGGAGAGCAACGGCAAGCGCGTCGACCTCGAGGGCCAGCCGGTCGACTACGAGACCGGGCCGATCGTCTGGGGCCAGCCGGGGACGAACGGTCAGCACGCCTTCTTCCAGCTGCTGCACCAGGGAACGAAGCTCGTGCCTGCGGATTTCATTGGCTGCTGTCGCACCCACAACCCCATCGGCGATCACCACGATCAGCTGATGGCCAATTTGTTCGCACAGACGCAGGCGCTGGCCTTCGGCAAGACGGAGGTGGAGGTGCGTGCCGAGGGCGTCTCCGAGGCACTGGCACCACACCGGACCTTCCCGGGCAACCGGCCGAGCAACACGCTGCTTCTCGAGCGCCTCACCCCCGCGTCGCTCGGAGCGCTCGTGGCGCTCTACGAGCACAAGGTCTTCGTCCAGGGCTCGCTCTGGAACCTGAACTCCTTCGACCAGTGGGGAGTGGAGCTCGGCAAGGCGCTCGCGAAGCGCATCCTGCCGGAGCTCGCGGCCATCGAGCCGCC
>CAYPSI010000264.1:0-7222 GCA_964413375.1 uncultured Spirochaetales bacterium
TCGAGGCGCTCGCGCTCGTCGCGGTCGAGCGCGGGGGCGCGGCGTTCGGGCATGCCGCGCACGAGGCCGGCGGCGCGCGCGATCCACTCGTCCTCGGCCCCGATCTCCAGGAACTCGGCGATTTGCCGCATGACCTCGCGCGGTCGCGTCACGAGATCCTCGAAACGCACGTCGAGGAAGTCGCCGGGGTCGAGATTGCCGAGCGCCGCGTAGCCGCGGCGGATCTGGTCGCTCCAGTAGCGACCGTAGAGCTCGATCGGCGGGCGGGTCTCGAGCAAGCGGTCGATCGCGGCCGGCTCGGCCCGCTCGAGCTCGACCAGGCCCGCGTGCGAGTACTCGATCTCGCCGAGAAGTCCGTACATCACCGCGACCGCGACGCGCAGCACCGGGTACTCGCGCATCGAGAGGGCGGCCTCGCGTCCGTCGCGGTGGATGTGCACGAAGCGCGCATCCGGGAAGAAATCCCGGAGCTCCGCGAGGAAATCGATCGAGGTACCCGAGCGCTCGATCCAGCAGCTCTTTGCGAGGCGCCGGGTCAGCCACGCGAAGATCTCGCAGTAGTGCACCGCGAGGGTCTGGATCGGGAGCGCCTCGACCTGCGCCAGCAGCTCGTCGAAGAGGGCATCGGGCTCGCTGGTGACGCGTGGAATCGCGATCCCGAGCGCCCACGGGATCGGCTCGCCCTTCGCATAGCGCGCGCCCGGCGCTCCGAAGGGATACACCACCTCGGGCACCTCGTAGCCGCGCCGCATCACCATCGTGAGCATCGGGTGGTCTTCGCGCAGGCGCGCGGCCAGCTCGGCTCCAGCGACCGGATCCTGCCGGAAGCGGAAGAACTGGTCGATCCCCGAAAAGAGCTCGAAGACGTTGAGCACGCGCGGATTCTCGGAGAGCATGCGCGAGAGCAGGGTCGAGCCGCAGCGACCCGTCCCGATCACGAAGCGCGCGCGCGGCGGCTGTGTCACGCGCCTCCCTGTGCCGCATCGATGGCCGCCTCGAAGGAAGCACCCTCGCGGATCATGCGCCGGTAGCCGATCAGCTGGCGGACGCGGCTGAGCGCCACCGCGCCGACGAGCCGCCCTTCTCGCCCATGCAGCACGACGCAGCGCCGCTCGGCCAGGCTCCCGTGGACGATTCGCCGCTCGTCGCCGGGGAGCATCCAGCCGGCCGACTGGATCTTGAGGTCGTACTGATCGGACCAGACGAAGGGCGCCGGCGCGTACGCCTTCGCGGCCCCGGGCGCCGCCAGCAGCGTCTCCGCAGCGCTGCCGGCCTGCTCGACGGCGTGCGTCCAGTGCTCGATGCGCATCGTGACGCCGAAGAGCGGGTTGTAGAAACGCGCGACGTCGCCGACCGCGACGATGCCGGGGGCGCTCGTCGCCGTCGTCTCGTCACAGACCACACCGTCGTCGATCTCGAGCCCGGACGAGGCGAGCCACTCCGTATTCGGAACGACGCCGATCCCGACCACCGCGACGTCTGCCGCCACCGCGCTCCCATCCGAGAGGCGCACGCGCTCGAGCCGGCCCGCGCCCTCGAAGCCCGCGACGCCGGTGCCGAGGCGCAGCTCGACGCCATGATCGCGGTGGACCCCGGCCACGACCTCGCCGATCTCGGTCCCGACCGAGGCGGCGAGCGGAGTCGGCAGCGGATCGATCAGCACGACCTCGAGCCCGCGCTGCCGGCAGCTCGCTGCCACCTCCGAGCCGATGAAGCCCGCGCCGACGATCGCGACGCGCGGGCCGCGCTCGAGATCGGCGCGGATCGCGATCGCGTCGTCGAGCGTGCGCAGCAGATGGATCCCGGCGAGCTCCGGTGTGCGCGGGAGCCGTCGCGGACGGCAGCCGGTCGCTAGCGCACAGCCGTCGAAATGGATGCGCTCGCCGTCGTCGAGGGCGAGTTCGCGCGCGCGCAGATCGAGCGCCACCGCACGGCGCCCGAGGCGCAGCTCGAGCTCGAGCGCATCGAAGCGGTCCGGCTTCGCGAGCGCGATCGACTCCGCGTCGCGCTCGCCGCGCAGGAACTCCTTCGAGAGCGGCGGCCGGTCGTAGGGGCGGCGCGGCTCCTCGCCGACGAGCACGAGCCGTTCCTGGTAGCCCAGGCGCCGCAGCGCCTCCGCCGTCCGCAGACCCGCGAGCGATCCTCCTACGACCACCACGCAGCGCAGCTGCGACATGCGCGCTCCTCCAACGCCGACCGGGCAGCTGCGGGGTGCAGCATCCCGGCTGCACCGATGCAGCCCGGCGGCTGCACTCCCGAGCCGTGCGGCCCTCATAACTACCTGAAATCACGGGAATCTCAATCCCGGCACGCCCCTTGCTCAGCTAGCGGGCCATGACCTCGGTAGCATGGCGGATGGAGCCGACCCACGGTTGCCGGGCGGAAGCGCAGGCCGCGGAGGGTGCGCCGTTGACGAGGCGGCAGCGGGACGACGAGCGCGCAGGACGACGACGCCGCTGGCGGGCGCCTCTCTCGCCCGAGGAGCGCGCACTGCGCGCGGCGCGACGCCGCGCCAACCGCAAGCTCGGCTTCCTCTTCCACCTGCTCGCCTACGCCTCCGTTGGGATCTTCCTGCTCTTCGTCGCGGGCTTCCGCGCGGCGTTCATCGTGGGGCTCGCCTGGGGCATCGGACTCGTCTTCCATTATTTCGCGGCGCTCGTGGCACCCGGGCTGCGCCGGCGCCTGATCGAGCGCGAGGTAGCGCAGCAGGTCGCGGACACGAAGTCCGCCGAGCGGCGCCAGATCGAAGACCGCCACTCCCGCTCGCTCGAGCAGCTCGCGGCCGGCGTCGCCCACGAGATCCGCAACCCGATCACGGCCGCGAAGAGCCTCGTGCAGCAGATGGGCGAGGACCCGAGCTCCAAGGAGACCCTCGCCTACGCGAACGTCGCACTCGCCGAGCTCGACCGCGTCGAGCGCTCGATCTCCCATCTGCTCCGCTTCGCCCGCGAAGAGGACCTCCAGCTCTCCGATGTCCGACTCTGCGACGTCGTCGACTCCGCGCTCTCGACCTTCACCGATCGCGCCGCACGGCTCGGCGTGAAGCTCGAGCGCGAGATCGACAGCGAGGGGCCGATCCGTGCTGACGCCGAGAAGCTGCGCCGCGTGGTGATCAACCTGGTCGGGAACGCGTTCGACGCGCTCGAAGAGGCCGCAACCAAGGATCCATGCGTGCGCGTGCTGGCCGGCGAGAACCTGGCCGGGGACCACGTGTGGCTGCGCGTTCGCGACAACGGCCCCGGAATGCCACCCGAGCTGCGCGAGCGGATCTTCGATCCCTTCTACACCTCGAAGCAGGGCGGGACTGGCCTGGGCCTCGCGTTGACGCGCAAGATCGTCGAGGCCCACGGAGGCCAGCTGGAGCTCGGCTCGACTCCCGGCGACGCCACCCAGTTCGTGGTGACGCTTCCGCGCCGCGCGCGCGCGCCGCTGGAGGGGCGATGAACGCCCGCATCCTCGTCGTGGAAGACGAGCACGCGATCCGGCTCGCGCTGACGGGCCTGCTCGGACGCGAGGGCTACACCGTGGAGGTGGCGGGGTCCGGCGAGGAGGCGGCGACCCGCCTGCGCGAGACTCCTTTCGATCTCGTGCTGACGGACCTCGCACTCGGCCGGGGTGCCTCGGGCATGGACGTGCTGCGCGCCGCGAAGGCGGAGCGCCCCGAAACGGCCGTCGTGATGATCACGGCCCACGGCTCGGAGCGGATCGCAGTCGAGGCGATGAAGGCGGGCGCCGAGGACTACCTGCCGAAGCCCTTCGACAACGACGAGATCCGCCTCGTCGTGCGCCGAGCCCTCGAGCGCACGCGCCTCGCACGCGAGAACCGGCTGCTCCTCGAGCAGGTGCAACGGCAGTTCGGGATGGAGAACCTGATCGGCGTGGGGCCCTCGATGCGCCGGGTCTTCGCGATCCTCCAGAAGGTGGCCGAGACGGATCTCACCGTGCTCGTGCGCGGCGAGAGCGGCACCGGCAAGGAGCTCGTCGCGCAGGCGCTCCACCAGCGCAGCACGCGCAAGAGCCGCCCCTTCGTCGCGGTCAACTGTGCCGCCATCAGCTCCGAGCTCGTCGAGAGCGAGCTCTTCGGGCACGAGAAGGGAGCCTTCACCGGTGCCGACGCGCGCCGCCAGGGCCGCTTCGAGGCCGCGGAGGGCGGCACCATCCTCCTCGACGAGATCGGGGACATGCCGGCGCAGACGCAGGCCAAGGTGCTGCGCGTGCTCCAGGAGCGCTCCTTCGAGCGCGTAGGCGGCAACAAGCCGATCGCGGTCGACGTCCGCGTCGTGGCGGCGACCCACCGCAAGCTCGAGGAGGAGGTCCGCCGCGGCCGCTTCCGCGAGGACCTCTACTACCGGCTGCGCGTCGTCGAGATCGAGCTCCCTGCGCTGCGCGAACGCCGCGAGGACATTCCGGCGCTGGCACTTCGCTTCCTCGAGCGCGTGACGGAGCGCCTCGGCCTCGAGAAGAAGCGGCTCGGCGAGAGCGCGCTCGCGAAGCTCGCGCGCCACCCCTGGCCGGGAAACGTGCGCGAGCTCCAGAATGCGATCGAACAGGCCTCGGTGCTGGCCGCCGGAGCGGTGATCGAGGAGGCCGACCTGCGCCTCGCCGACGCTCCGGGCCAGCCGCCGCCGCCCGCGGAGGGGGCTCTCGAACTGCCCTTCGGCGAGGCGAAGCGGCAGGCGGTCGAGCGCTTCGAGCGCGCCTTCCTGCTCGGCGCGCTGCGCAAGAGCAGCGGCAACGTATCGCGCGCCGCCGAATCGATCGGGATGGTGCGCCAGAGCCTCCAGCAGAAGATCCGCGAGCTCGGTCTGCGCTCCGAGGACTGGGGCGCCGGCGGGCCGGAGGACGGGGGCGACTCGTGAAGAGATCCAAGGGAGGAACGAAGATGAGAATCCTGGGACGACTGCGCAATCTGATCCGCGCGACGCTCTCGCTCTGGGTCCGCGACGGGGAGCGCGGCCACCCGCGCGCCGTCTACGAGCAGGCGATCGAGGAGCGCACGCGCCAGTACCACGAGCTGAAGGATGCCGTCGCCGGGATCCTCTACATGCGCACCAAGCTCGAGGCCGAGATCGGCGAGCGCCGCGCCGAGATCGCGCGCCTGCACGGCGACGTGCGCCGTGGCGTGCGCCAGGGTCAGGACGAGCTCTCGGTCGCCCTGATCTCCCGCAAACACGCGCTGCTCGGCGATCTCGAGCACGCCGAGCGCGAGCTCGAGTCGCTGCGCGGCGAGGCCGAGGATGCGAAGGCGAACCTCGTGCGCTTCCGCACCGAGATCCGCTCGCTCGTCCACGAGAAGGGCCGCATGCTGGCGACGCTTGCAAATGCCCAGGCCCGCCAGCGCCTCGAAGCGGCTCTCGACGGCCTCTCGGTCGACGCCGAGATGAAGGCGCTCGAGACCGTGCGCGAGCACGTGGCGAAGCTCGCGACCTCCGGAACACTCGAGCGCGAGCTCGGCAACGAGCCGCTGCGCACCCGTCTGCGCGAAATCCGCGAATCGGCGCGCGACGAGGCCGCCCGCCGCGAGCTGGCCGAGCTCAAGCGCGAGCTCCTCGCGAGCCACGCGGGCCCAGAAGCGGCCCTCGCGACGGGCTAGGATACGCATCGAGACGAGCCGGAGGGAAGCTCGACAGATGGCCGCGGTCGCGTTCCCCGACAGGAGCGAGCTCCTCACCCCGGAGCTCCTGAGCGAAGCGCTCTCGGAGCTTGCGCCGGGCGTCGTGGTCGAAGGCTTGCGGGTCGTCGAGGAGGCCCACTGCGATACTGGGTCTGCTTCGACGGCGGCCCGCGCCGTCCTCGACCTCGCCTACGCCGCCGGCTGCGATCGAGGCCTTCCGACCCGGGTCGTGCTCAAGACGGTCCTGATCCATCCCGGCGCGCCGAGCTCGATGTACCGCAACGAGGTGCGCTTCTACCGGGATCTCCGACCCGAGCTCGTTCTGGAGACTCCTCGGGTCTTCGCGAGCAGCTTCGACGAGGCATCGGGCGGCTTCGGCGTGGTGATGGAGGACCTCCGGCAGAGATCGGCGCGCTTTCCGAATGCGACCGAGTCGATGAACGAGGCGCAGCTCACGAATCTGCTGAGCCAGCTGGCCCGTCTGCATGCGCGCTTCTGGACGAGCCCGAGATTCGCGCAGGATCTCGCCTGGCTCTGGACCCCCTGCTCGGGCGGCTTCTACGACTTCATGCAGGGAGCCGGCGGCGAGTTCCTGCGTTTCCAGCTCGAGCGAAGCGAGTACAAGCAGGAGCTGCTCGCACGCCTCGGTCGCTCCTTCGACCAGGCGTGGAAATGCCTCTGGAAGGCCCAGGAGATCCTCGCCTCGGAGCCCACCACGCTGCTCCACGGGGACACCCACTTCGGAAACACCTACCTGCTGCCGGGTGATCGCGTCGGGCTCGTGGACTGGCAGCTCCTGAACCGCGGCCGCTGGTCCCACGACGTCACCTACATCCTGATGACGGCGCTCGCGACCGAGGAGCGCAGGCGCAGCGAGAGGGATTACCTCGCGTACTACCTGGATCGGCTTCAGGCCGAAGGCGTGAAGACCGTCCCCGACAGGGAGGGGGCCTGGCTCGCGTACAGGCAGACGGCGATCTGGGGCTTCTTGATCGGCTGGATGATCACGCCGGTAGAGAACTACGGCGAGGAGATCCTGCGCGCGAATCTCGAGCGGCTCGTGGCGGGGCTCGAAGATCTCGAGACCTTCACCGCGCTCGGGAGCTGATGCGCCGCCGCCTGCCGGCGAAGCCCGCTACCAGGAGCCGACGTTCGGGAGCGAGGCCCAGGGCTCCTTCGGCGCGAGCGGGGCGCCCTTCTGGAGCAGCTCGATCGAGATGCCGTCCGGGGAGCGCACGAAGGCCATGCGGCCGTCGCGCGGCGGGCGGTGGAGCGTGACACCCGCGTCGGCGAGGCGCTGGCAGAGCGCGTAGATGTCGTCGACCTGATAGGCGACGTGCCCGAAGTTGCGCCCGCCGCCGTATGCCTCGGCGTCCCAGTTGTAGGTGAGCTCGATCTGCGCGCTCTCGTCGCCCGGCGCCGCGAGAAAGACCAGCGTGAAGCGGCCCGCGGGCACCTCGTGGCGGGCGAGCTCCACGAGGCCGAGCTTGCGGCAGTAGAAGTCGAGCGACGCGTCGAGGTCCCGGACGCGGACCATGGTGTGGAGATACTTCACGCCGTGCAGCATAACTGAAGCGAGCGACCGGGTCGGGGGGGCGAGAAGCCCGC
>CAYPSI010000265.1:0-5251 GCA_964413375.1 uncultured Spirochaetales bacterium
CGCCCGCCCCAAGGCAGCCAGTCGATTCGGCCCCCCGATCCGGGACTCTTCCCTCAACAACTTCTTTGTCTTGGACGGCGTCCGCGATCCGGCTCCGCGGCTCGGAATCTTTCCCTCGAAGACTTTTTCGTCTTCGCCAGCGTGGAGGGTGGCCTCACGAACAGGATCTTGTGTGGGACCTGCGCGCCGGCCCGCGCTAGGCGGGCTTGCGGTCCATGCGCTCCATCACGGCGCGCACGATGAAGGGCCAGGCGATCGTGGCGTCCGCGAAGACCTCGGCAAAGCGGCCGCCCTCTGCTTCGGGCACGAACTTGCCCCAGGAGATGCCTTCCTGGTACGAGCAGCCGGAGAGTCCGCCGAAGTGCTCGGGCTCGGGACAGATGCGCACGGCATAGCGGTAGCGCCGCACGGGCTCCGGGATACCGAGACGTCCGCGCCGGATCTCGAGATAGGGGCCCACCTGCTGCGCCCAGTTGCGCGGCACTCCGCCGCCGATCGTGAAGATGCCGAGTGTCTCGTGACGGCGCACGAGATCGGTGAAGTGCTCGAGGTCCAGGTAGGGATCGAAGGCGTAGGGCTTCTGTCCGGCCGCGCGGCGGAGGTGATTCAGGATCGAGAGGTCGAGCCCGAGCTCCGAGTCGGTGAAGGCGGGGACGTACACCGGAACCTCGCGGCGCGCGGCGCTCGCGAGGATCGCGCGACCCGGAGCGTGCTTCTCGAGGTGGCGGCCGAGATGCTCGAGCACGCTGCGGCTCGACAGCACGGTATCGTCCGGAAGCCCGGCGAGTGCCTTGCCGAGCAGCTTCTCCACGTCGTCGAGATTGCTCTCGAGCTCGATCGTGTCGTAGACGCGGTTGTAGCCCTTGCGGTAGAGCTCCTCGTCGCGCATGCGCGGATCGTGGGCGAAGTGGAGCAGCCCCGCCCCTTCGCTCAGACCGTGGGTCATCAGCGCGCCGGTTGCGACGACGGCCTGCACCCAGCCGCGGTCGATCATCTCGCACAGAACCAGGCTCTGCTTCGCGATCGTCATCGCTCCCGAGACGGTGACGACGCGGAAGCAGCTCTCGTCGCGAAGCATCGCCTCGAGCACATCGGCAGCGCGCGAGAGGCGTCGACCCCCGAAGGCCGTATCGCCCATCGCGCGCACCAGCGCGTCGACGCTTCCCGCTGCGCCCGGGTCCAGCGAGGTCAGCGGCTCGAGGCCGTCCTCGACTCCGCTGCCGTAGCCGCCCTGCTCGCGATGCTTCTCCATGACGGGCCGCAAGCTAGCAAAGATCGAGCGCGAGCAGGTGTACGCGCAGGCCGCCGTGGGGGAGCACGTGATGGGCGAAGCGACGGCCCGGGAATCCGGAGAGTGCGGAGGGGTCGGCTGCGAGTACCCCGACGCGCCAGCCCGACCAGCGCGGGAGGAGGCCGCGTGCCAGCTGCGCGTAGCCGGAGCGCGCCGAGCCGCGATCGCCGAGTCGGTGCCCGTAGGGCGGATCGAGCACGAGCAGTCCGCGCGGCGCGATCGGCTCGAGACGCGAGAACTCCGAGGCCTCGAAGCGGATCGCCGTGGAGACACCCGCGCGCAGCGCGTTGCGACGCGCGATCGCGAGCGGCCGGGCACTGCGGTCCGCCGCCACGATCTCGGACGGCGGTGCCGCGCGTCGGAGCGCTTCCGCCTCGCGTCGCAGCTTCGCGCCGCGCGCGGCGTCGGCCACGAGCCAGCTCTCGCAGGCGAAGCTCCGGGCGGCTCCCGGCGCAATCCGCAGCGCCGTCTGTGCGGCCTCGATCGCGAAGGTCCCCGCGCCACAGAAGCCGTCGACGAAGGCGAGCTCCGGATCCCACTCGCACAGCGCTACCACGAGGGCGGCCAGCGTCTCGCGTACGGCGGCCGCGCCCCGCTCGAGTCGCCAGCCGCGTCGATCGAGCCGCTCGCCCGAGGCGTCGAGGGAAAGTGTCCAGCGATCGCGCTCACCGCGCACGTGCACCGTCTGCGTCGCCTCGCTGGCACGGACGATGGCGAGCGCGTCGCCGCAGGCCTCGCGCAGCCCGGCGCCCACGCGCTCGGCGATGCCGCCGGTGTGATAGAGACGGCAGCCGCGCTGCGAGACCTGCACGGCGACGCGCGCGTCGCGCGGGAGCAGGGGCTGCCAGGCGAGCCGGGCGACCCCGCGATGCATCGCGTCCCAGTCGCGGGCGCGGAATCCCCCGAGGCGCAGCAGCACGCGCGTGGCACAGCGAAGCCAGAGGTTGGCGCGCAGGCCGGCGTCGAGATCGCCCTCGAAGGCGACGCCGCCGGCCGAGGCTTCGATTCCAGCGACCCCCGGAAGGCCCGCGAGTTCGCGCGCGGCGGCCGCCTCGCCGCCGGGTGCCACCACCGCGAACCACTGCTCGGACATTCAGGGATACTGCCGGACTCGTGCGGCGCAGCACCCCCCGCGCCCTGGGGGCCCGCTCGCAGCGGGCTCGGCTCCCATCTTCGAGCCTTTGCGCGCACGGGGCTTTCGACTCGGGCCGGATCTGCCGATAGGTATCCCCGGCGCGAAGCCCCCCCTGAGTCGCGCGGGGGGTGGCATGCCCAGATGGGTCGCGGTCGCCGTTTGCGTGGCTCTGGTATCCGGGACGATCGGCGCGAGGGTCGACCGGCCGCCCGCGCGTTCGCTGCCTCCGGTGGGTGCTGCGGCGGATGAGCTCTGCCATTCCGACCCCTGCGATGCCGGCCTCGAGGGATGTCCGGTAAAGCCCTCGGACCCGAGCGGCCCGCTCGCGGCGCGCGGCCCCCGGCGCCTCCGGGCGGTGCCCGCGGCACTGGCGCCGACCGGCGAGGATGGGGACGAGCGCGGGGAGGGCCCGATGCCGGCCCCGCGCAAGGCGGCCTGGGAGCGCTCGGTCGGAGGGCCGGTCGCCGCGAAGGAGCAGATCCGGCGCCGACTCTCCGGTTGGCCGGAGCGCCTTCTCGCCGATCGCGCCAGCCTGCCCGTCGAAGATCGCGAGTTCCTCTGGCGCGTGGCGCGCGACACCTGGCGGGGCATTGCCGCCTTCACCGACCGCGAGAACGGACTCCCGATCGACCACGTCCGCTTCGGGGCGAACTCGCTCGAGCTCGCGTCGACCCAGATCGGCGACTACGTGAGCCCGAGCTCGATCGGCCTCTACCTGGTCGCGCTGTCCGCTGCGCTGGAGCTCGAGCTCGTCACGCGCGAGGAGGCCCTGGCGCGTCTCGGGCGCGTGATGCGGACGCTCGAGCGTCTCGAGAGCCATCAGGGAATGCTCTACAACTTCTACGACACGACCTCGCTCGAGCGCACCTCCGGCTTCCTTTCCTTCATCGACTCCGCATGGCTCACCGCCGGCCTGATGGTGGTGCGCGGCACCTTTCCGGAGCTCGCGGAGCTTGCGACGAGCATGATCGATGCGAGCGACTATGGGTTCTTCTACGATCCCGAGTACCGGCAGATGTCGCACGGCTACTACGTCGATGCGAAGGCCCGCTCGCCCTATCACTACGCGACGCTCTACACGGAAGCACGCCTCGGAAGCCTGATCGCGATCGGCAAGGGTGACGTCTCCGAGGATCACTGGTTCCGGATGCTTCGCACCTTCCCGGTGGCATGCACCTGGCAGTCGCTTCCGCCACAGAGCCGCAGGCGCAAGCAGGTGCGCGGGTACCCGGTCACCGGGGGATGGTACGAGTGGAAGGGGCTGCGCTACGTCCCGTCGTGGGGCGGCAGCATGTTCGAGGCGCTGATGCCCACCCTGGTCGTCGACGAGAAGGCGCTGGCGCCGCGCAGCCTTGGCCGCAACGCCGAAGTGCACGTCGCCGTGCAGCGGCGCTATGCGCTAGAGGAGCTCGGGTGGCCCGTCTGGGGGATGTCCCCCGCGGCCTCGCCCGGACCCGAGGGCTACCGCGAATACGGCGTGCCGGTGCTCGGCGCGCGCGGCTACACGGACGCGGCGGTCACTCCGCACGCGGCGGCGCTCGCGCTCCCGGTCGACCCCGGAGCCGCGACCGCGAACTTGAGGCGGCTGGCCGCGAGCTACGACATCTACGGAGAGTACGGCTTCTTCGACTCCGTGGATCCGCGCTCGGGGGCGATCGGCGCCGCCTATCTCGTCCTGGATCAGGCCATGCTCTTCCTGGCCCTCGCGAACCATCTCGATGCGGGGATCGTGCAGAGGCGCTTCTCCTCCGACCCCATCGCCGCGCGTGCGCTATCCATCCTGGCCGACGAAGACTTCCTCGACTGAGACCCGCCGCAGGCCTGCGCAGGACCGGAGGCCGGTCGACCTGGGGAGCGATGGCCAGCGTCGACTTCGAGCACGTGGAGAAATGCTACGCGGAGCAGAGCCCCGCGCTCGCCGATCTCTGCCTGTCGATCGGCGACGGAGAGCTCCTCGCCGTCGTCGGGC
This sequence comes from uncultured Spirochaetales bacterium, assembly GCA_964413375.1. Taxonomy (GTDB): domain Bacteria; phylum Myxococcota_A; class UBA9160; order UBA9160; family SMWR01; genus CAZUYC01. The sequence goes on from CAYPSI010000265.1 coordinate 4,396, forward strand.
CCTCCGGCTGCGGCAAGTCGACGCTCTTGCGCCTGCTCGCCGGGCTCGAGGCGCCCACACGCGGGACGATCCGGATCGCCGGCGAGGATGTGAACGAGCGCTCGCCGCAGCAACGCAACGTGGCGATGGTATTCCAGGACTACGCGCTCTACCCCCACCGTACGGTGAGGGGGAACCTCGCCTTTCCGCTCGAGATGCGCCGCCTTCCGGGCGACGAGATCCGTCGGCGCGTCTCGCAGGTGGCAGAGCTCCTCGACATCGCGGCACTGCTCGAGCGCCACCCGCGCGAGCTCTCGGGCGGCGAGCGCCAGCGCGTCGCGATGGGGCGGGCGCTGGTGCGCGAGCCGACCGCGTTCCTGCTCGACGAGCCGCTCTCGAACCTCGATGCGACGCTGCGCGTCCACGTCCGCGCCGAGATCGCCGATCTCCAGCGCCGGACCGGCACGACCATGCTCTACGTGACGCACGATCAGGTGGAGGCGATGACGCTCGGCGAGCGCGTCGCCGTGCTCGATCGGGGTCGCCTCCAGCAGATCGCCGCACCGCGCGAACTCTACGCGCGCCCTGCCAATCGCTTCGTCGCCGGCTTCATCGGAAGCCCACCGATGAACCTCCTCCCAGGACGCGTGCACGCCGCTGTCGACGGGCGAGCGCTCATCCTCGTGGCGGGCCAGGCCATGGCGCTTCCCGATGCGCTCGCGGCGGCGGCGCGCGCGCAGGGGGCCGCACTCGTCACATGGGGGGTGCGGCCGGAGCAGCTGCGGCTCGCGACGCCGCACCCCGGTGCGCTGCGCGCGCGCGTCCTGCACCTCGAGTTCCTCGGTCACGAGGTCCTCGCACACCTCGCCCTCGACCC